>DASYRW010000229.1:0-3971 GCA_036003985.1 Thermoplasmatota archaeon | reverse complement strand
GACCAAATGCCGCGACCTGCGAGGGAGGGGCAGATTGGACGGCTGGTGGTTTTCAAGGTGGGTGCACTGCTCAGGAGTCCGGCGGCGCAGACACTTGCGGTGGATGCAAGACGTTCACGGCGAGGTTTTCCGTCCAACTTGATGGACTTGTTTCGGGGCGAGTTTGTATGGAAGGGAACTGCGTTGACACCGCACCGCTATGCATCTTCGAGATTGGGATTCGGATTGCATGCGCTTTCGGTTTGACTGAGGCGCAGATCGAAACCTCGATGAGCGCCATGGTCTCCTGAACGGAAGCGTTTGCTGCCGTGGGCCCTATCGTCGCTTTCGGCGCTGAGACCGCTTCTTCTGTCGCTCTATTTCCTGCTTCTTGCGCAGCAGGAGCCGTGTTCGGCGCTCCGTCTCGACACGCCGCTTGCGTTCTGTGATCCTGAGGATGCGCTGCTTCTTCGCCAGCTCCGCCCGCAGCTTGCGCTCGCGGAGCCGCTGTGCGCGGGCCGCGCGCCGACGCGCGGGGTCGGCCAGGCGCGCGCGCTGCGCCTCGGCCCGCCGCGCGCGGTCCTCCGCGCGCTTCCGCTGCGCCTGCAGGGTCTTGCGCCGCGCGTCGCGCTCCCGCTCCAGCTCCGCACGCTGCCGGGCGAGGGCGGCGGCCTTGGCCCGCTCCTCCCCCAGCCGTGCGCGCTCCTCGGCCCTGGCGCCGCGGGCTTGCAGGTGCTGGCGCTCGACCATGGTGCGCTCGATGGTCTCGCGGCGAGAATGCATACCTGCCCAGGAGCGCAGGCGCGCGCGGGCGATGCGCCGCTGCGCTGCCACAAGCTCGCGGTGGCGCGCGGGATCGCGCTTCTTCAGGTCGCGCAGCAACACAGCCTGAGCTGGCGTGAATTCGCTCGCCTCGGGCTGGCCTTGCTCCTTGCCGCGCCGTCGCCTGCCCTCCCGAAAGCGCGTCGTGGCCGAGCCAGCGAGAACCGCGCCGAGAAGAATGATGGGGGCCCAATATTCCGGGAAGTAGAATCCCTCGAGGTTTACGACGGTGGAGCGCTCGAAGAACACGCTTGGATCCGTCGTGCTTCGGATGACAACTGTGATGACGCCCACTTCCTGCGGCACGAAGACCCGGGAGGCGGGGGTCTGGACGTCGACCGGGATGTCCCGCTGCTCCCCAGGGAACAGGGTCGCTCGCGCCTGAGCGCGCACGAGCCAACTTGGTGGTCCCGTGGCGGTGATATCGTAGGTGTCGGGATAGACGCCCGCATTCTCGATATGGATGGGGATCGTGACCGACTCGAACGGCCCAAGTCGCGGCGGTGCGGTCTGGAAGTCTGCGTTCATCAGCGCGAACGGCTCCACGCGCGCAAGCACTGTCTCCTCATCGACGCGAACAGTGCCGAGCGAGGGCTGCAGGATAGCCCGAAGGGTGAATTGCAGGTACGGCTGGCGAACCGTGGGAAGCGCCTGCACAATGGCATAAGTCTGCCATGTGTCCCCGCCGTTAGAGGGCGCGAAATAGCTCGGGCCGAGGATCACGTTCCAGCCGTTGCGGGAAGTGGCATTGATCTCTACCTCCAACCGAATCACATGGTAGATGTCGCTCCGGTTCTGCGGGTTGTCTGCGCTGAGGTCCTGGATGACTATGTCGTACCGCGCGCTGCCTAGCAGGGGAACGTCCTGCGCCAGCGTTGATACGTCGAGAGACACGGCAATGAGCTCGTCCACAGCGGTGACCGCCGGTACCTGGCCCTCGCCCAGCGGGAATGCCGGAAGCAGGCTGAGGACGCCGAGGAGGATGGCGCCGCGGCGCATGCGCGCCTACCCCTGACGCTTGCCCTTGGGCCGGAGCACCAGAGCCCCCACGATCGCCAGCGCGAACGCCGCCATCGCGGCGTCGGGCCCTGGCACGTAGAAGCCCTTAGTGGTGGTCACCGTGGGCACGATGGTGGAGTCGCCAATGACCTTCGGGTCGAGCGCATAGTTGCTTTTGAGGCGGAGCGTGATGGCACCGACGACATTCAGATAGCCGTTCTGGTACGGCGTCTGGATGTTGAACGGCGTCGTCTTGGAATTCTGCGTGCCGCCGGCTTGCCGCGACGCGAGCTGCATGTCGGAAGGGGGGTTGGCGGTCCACCTTTCGGGCTTGTCGTCAATCGAGAACTGGATCTTGGTCTGCGCATTGCCCAAGTTCGTGACCGTGATCGGGAACACGACCTCCGCCTGCGGCTTCGCCTTCTGGATGCTGGCAGGTGTAGTCGCCTCGATGATGCTGAAGAAGTCCGCCTGGACCGGAATCTCGAAGACATCACTTGAGCCCAGCAGCGCACCGTTTTGCTCCGCAGTTGCCGTGACGCGGATGACGCCCTGGAGGAAGGCCGGCGCATCGGCCGTGGTGGTTACGAGCAGGAAGCCGGTGTCCGAAACGGTCGTCTGCTGTTGGGGACTGCCTCCGCCGACGCCCACGGGCAGGTAATACGTGGCGGGAGCCAGCGTCGCGATGGCCCACGGGGGCGTGGACTCGACCGCGAGAGTGATCTTGGTCGCGGCGAACGCGACAGGGGCGGTTGGCGTGAAGGTATAGTCCACCGTAACGGGGAGGGAAATCAGCGGGCCGAGCGGCTTGATGAGTCCGGCGGGTTGGATCACGACCGCGGTGGTCGTCGGGCATGTGATGAGGCCGCCCGTGGTGCACGCCTGGCCTGTCTGCGCGCTCGCGCTCGGCGCGAAGGCCGCGAAGTGCGCCAACAGCAGCACGCCCGCCAGCAACCCAACCCGCTTGATCATCCGAGGTTCCTCCAGGGTCCGAGCAGCAACGCCCGGTTTTGTATTTCTTCCCTTCGATAGTTTTTCCCGCGCCACGGGAAGCGCCAGCACGCACGCGCGCTGCGAACAGCGGCGGCTGCCAGGCGGGGCGAAAGAACGTGCGTCGCCATATATAGTTATTGGATGCTGAGTTTGGCGCGCTTTGACGCCTCGCGGACGGTCTTCGAAGCGACCACGTCGCGCAGCCGTGCGCGCTCCGCGCGAGCGCCGCGCGCGGCCGCGTGCGCGAGGGCTCCGCGAACGCGCGCCACCGAAGGGGAACCTTTTTGGGCGCACCCTGCGGTTTCGCGCCGGGTCTCTGATGGAACTCCAGAAAGTCCTCGCCGAAGGCGAGACCTTCGTCAAGAACGCCGAGGACGCGCTGACCCGGCCGATCATCAACACCGACCAGCTCTATGTCTATGACAACCAGGTCGAGGTCATCGACACCTTCCTCGCCGACACGGAGGAGGAGCAAGGCCAGAGCTCCGACCTCGCGTCGCTGCGCGGCCGGCTGCGCGGCGTCAAGGAGCAGCTGGAGAAGAAGATCATCGAGGTCGAGGCCAAGGCCGAAGGCATCGAGGGCCCGCCCGAGGACATCCCGCCGGACGAGCTCGCCGCGGCGTTCGAGGAGACCGCGCCCGACCTGATCGCCGAGGCCGACAAGGCCCTCAAGAAGAACCTCAGCACGGTCGAGAAGCTGCACGAGTGGGAGGAGCCCCTCGCGGCGATCAACTCCTTCCTGGCGGATTCGGAGCCGCTGGCCAAGCTGGGCAACCTCGGCAAGGTGCGCGGCGAGCTGAAGCAGCGCAAGACCGTGCTGCAGGGCAAGATCCAGGGCCTACTCAGCGAGTGGCGGCAGACCGACCTCGCGGGCGGCGACGAGGACGACGAGGAGAAGCAGTAGGGCTACGAGCCCTGCAACGCGACGCCGCGGCGCGGATTCGAACCGCGGGCCTTGGGATTAACAGTCCCACGCTCCACCGACTGAGCTACCGCGGCAGACGGTGGGGCTGCAAAGCCCTTCCCCTATATCAGATCACCGGCCGCGCCGACCGTGCGCGCGCAGCGCCACGAGCGCCGCGACGAGCACCGCCAAGATCGGCGCGGGGCCCGGCGTGCCCTGCGGCTGCGGCGGCGGCGCGCTGGCCCCGACATCGACGCTGACCTGCGCCGTCGCG
>DASYRW010000228.1:0-7019 GCA_036003985.1 Thermoplasmatota archaeon | reverse complement strand
TGCGCGTCAGCTCGTAGTACACCCACAAGCGGTGGTCGTCGCGGCGTCGCACGAGTTGCGTGGCGAGCAGCTTCTCGAGGTGCTCGAGGACCGTCGCCTTGGAGAGCTTGACCGCGCGCGCCATCTCGCTGAGGGTCATGCGCCGCTTGCCCAGCAGCGCGAGGAGGTCGAGCCGCGTGTCCGACGCGAGGACCTTCACCAGCTCTGCGTCGAGCACCAGCTCATCGTCGGGCACGACGGCACCTGCAGGGAAGTGGGCGCCACCCATCAAGGCCCTTCCGGGGGTGTTCGGGCGGGACCGACCACCTTTTGGGCGTCGGGGACAGGGCCTAGCGGGGCACGCTGCCGTAGAAGAGCAGGATGAGGGTCAAGCCCATCGCGGCGTAGAGGAAGTACATCATCCGCTTGCGCCGCTTGTTCTGCTCGTCGAGCTTCGCCTTGCACTCGTCGCTGCACCACTTCTCGTCGCCGAAGGTCATGGCGCGGTTGCAGATGTAGCAGTGCTGGTGGTTCACGACGATGTTGCTGCTCATGGCTTCTCGGGCTCCACCACGGTGCCGTGGAAGGTCTTGCCCGCCAGCGCCTTGGCGAGCTCGTCGAGCTTCGTGCCGTTGACGACGAGCGTGGGGATGCGGGCGCGCGCGATGAGCTTCGCGGCGAGCGGGTCCACGACCCCCGCGCTGCCGGCGCGCTGCGATGCCGCGATGGTGAGCTTGACCAGCTCCTGCGCGGAGACGCGCGCGAGGAACTTCGCCTGGGGGTTGGATTTGGGGTCGCTGTCGTACACGCCGTCCACGTTCGTCGCGATGACGAGCCGCGCCGCGCGGGCGCGCTCGGCCGCCATGGCCGCGACGGCGTCGGTGGTGTGGCCCGCGTGGGTGCCGCCGAGGATCACGATGGGGTAGCTCTTGCTGGCGAGCAGCGCGTCGTCGAAGTTCGTCGGGATCGTCGGGGAAGCCTCGGGCAGCGCCGCGAGGAGGACGCGCGCGTTGGCGCGCGTGAGGACGATGCCGAGGTCGTCGAGGGCCGCCTCGTTCTCGCCCAAGGAGCGCGCGGCCTCGATGTAGCGCCGCGCGGTCAGGCCGCCGCCCACCACCGCGATGAGCCGCGCGTTGCGCGACGCCTCGCGCAGCACGGCCGCGACGGCGCGCGTGCGCGCGGCATCGGGGCCCTCGGGGCCGAGGAAGATGCTGCCGCCCACGCTCACGACGACGGCGTCCATGGCGCGGCCATGGGGGCTGCGCCTGATAGGGTTTGCGCTGCCGCGGCGCGGTCGCGGCGCGCCTTCGCGCGTCCGCGCAGGAAGGTCGAAGCCTTCAAGTAGGAACCTCCAACATACCCGCCCCCACCGATGGCGAATCCCGCCACCACGAGCCAGGACGTCCAACTCGCGCGCTACGAGTTCCGCCGCGCGCTCGAGGAGCTCCAAAGCGCGGCAGGTCGAGGGACGGAGCTCGTGTCCGTGTACGTGCCTGCGGACAAGCCCATCAGCGACTCGGCCAACTACCTGCGCCAGGAGTACGGCCAGGCGTCGAACATCAAGTCGAGCAGCACGCGCAAGCACGTCCTCGGTGCGCTGTCGAGCATCCTCGCGGAGCTGAAGCGCTTCGGCGTCGTCGCGCCCTCGAGCGGCGTGGCGATCTTCGTGGGCTACAAGGTCATCGGCAACAACAAGACGCGCCTCGTGAAGCACGTGCTGCTGCCGCCCGAGTCCGTCACGTTCTTCAAGTATTCCTGCGACAGCAAGTTCTTCCTCGAGCCCCTGCTCGGGATGCTCGACGAGCACAACGTGTATGGCTTGATGGTGATCGACCGGCAGGAATGCACGATCGGCGTGCTGAAGGGCGAGCGCATCGAAGTCAAGAAGAACATGGAGTCCCAAGTCCCTCGGAAGCACCGCATGGGCGGCCAATCCCAAGCGCGCATCGAGCGCCTCATCGAGGAGCAGGCCGACGCGTGGTTCCGCAAGAGCTGCGACGTGGCCAACGAGATCTTCATGCGCGAGAAGGAGCTGAAGGGCATCCTCCTGGGCGGCCCGGGCGCCACGAAGGACTACGTGCTCGAGATGGGCGGGCTCCACTACGAGCTGCGGAAGAAGGTGCTGAACACCTTCGACACGGGCTACACGGACGAGTACGGGCTCACCGAGCTGGTCCAAAACGCGCGCGAGACGCTGCGCGAGCTGGGCCTGACGCGCGAGCGCGATCTGCTCACCCGCTTCCTGCAGCAGATCGTCAAGGACGCCGCGCTCGTCGCGTACGGCGAGGCCCAGGTGCGCAACGCGCTGCAGATCGGCGCGGTGGACACGCTGCTCCTGAGCGAGAAGCTGCGCAAGACGCGCGCCAAGGTGCAATGCTCCACCGAGGGCTGCGGCCACACCGAGGAGCACACGACCGCGGACCTCGACAAGCTCGCCGAGGGCCTGCCCAAGTGCCCGCAGTGCGGCAACGACAACCTCGAGGTCGTCGAGAGCAAGGACATCATCGAGGAGATGAGCGAGCTGGCGACCCAGACCGGCGCGAAGGTGGAGCTGCTCTCCGACGCGACCGAGGAGGGCAAGCAGTTCTACGACTCCTTCGGCGGCATGGGCGCGCTGCTGCGGTTCAAGGTCACGGCGTAGCGGGCGTCGGACCGAGCAGCCTTTGAGCCTGCGCGTCCATGCGGGGCCGTGGGCCGGCTCCCGCTCTTCGCGGACGACATCGTGCTCGCGGTGCTGCTGATCACGGTGTTCGCGCTCCTGCTGCCCAGCTACCTGCTGTGGGCCGTGGTCGGCATCGCGCTCTACAGCGGGCTCAAGCTCTGGCTCTTCCGCGCGCACTTCCGCAAGCCGGCCATCGGCGTCGAGGCGATGCGCGGCCGCGTCGCGACGGCGCTGGGCGCCATGGACCCGCGCGGGCAGGTGGACCTCGACGGCGAGATCTGGGACGCCGAGGCCAGCGCGCCCGTGCGCAAGGGCGAGCGCGTCGTGGTCCAAGAGGTCGAGGGGCTGAAGCTGCGCGTCGCGCCCCTTGGGGTGGCGGGCGGCGAGGTGCGGAATCCGCCATCGCCCTAGATCGAGCCTCAGATCCCGACGGAATCCATGGGTTGATGGGGCTCGAGCACAAACCCGGTGTGTGCGATGGCTCCTGGTTGCGCTCGTCGCAGCCCTGCCCGGGTGCACGGATCCCTGCCCGGAGCATTGCTCGACCGAGTCGTGGACGGTGGACCTGCGGCCGCACGACGCGGAGGAGTACCACGTGGGCTTGCCGGTCCCCGTGTCCGAGCGGACCAGCGTGGACCTGTGGGTCGCGGCCCTGCGGATGGCGGGCAACGGCACGTTCGCGGCAGCGGACTCGGACGTGGGGAGCGTCATCATGGTCACGGCGCGCGACGCGGTCCGTTTGCGCGCCGCGATCGCGCTGCGGCCGACGTCCCCCGATGGCCTGAGTGAGGAGTACATCCACGCGCGATGGACGACGCAAGCGACACCGCGCCGCACGGAGGCTCCCGTGGAGCTTCCGTTGGTGGGCGGGAACGACCTCGCGAACATCACCATCGAATACCTCGCCGTGTCGGGCTACTGCGGCCGTTACGCCTATTTCTCCGGTGAGCCGCCGCGGGCGAACGGGACGGCCACGGTGCTGGATGGGACGGATTGGGTCCAGTGCCAGTGAGCCTCGGGAAACCTTCATGCGTGCCATGCGCGTACCCGCCGCGTGCAGCCGCTGCCCGATCCCCTCGAGCCCTTCCGCGCCGAGGCCGAGGGCGCGCTCCGCGCAGGGCTCGCGACGCTCGGCGCCGGCGAGGTCGAGCCCCGCCTCGTGCGCGCGCCCGAAGGCAAGGGGGACTTCGCCTTCGCGTGCCATCCCCTTGCAGCCAAACTCCGCAAGGCGCCGCCCGCGCTGGCGCAGGAGCTGGCTGCTGCCTTGCCCCGCAGCGACCTGGTCGCGCCGCGGGTCGAGGGGCCCTACGTGAACTTCACCATGGCCGACGCGCGCCTCGCGACTGAGGTGCTGCGCAGCGTGCTCGCGCGCGGCGAGCAGTATGGCAGCTTGCCCAGCACAGGCCAGCGCGTCATCGTGGAGCACACGAGCGCGAACCCCACGGGGCCCTTCCATGTGGGACGCGCGCGCAACCCCATCATCGGCGACAGCCTCGCGCGCGTGCTGCGCGCCGCTGGCCATGAGGTCGCGACCGAGTACTACGTCAACGACATGGGCAAGCAGGTGGTCACGCTCACGTGGGGCGCGCGCAACCTCGGGCCGCAGCAGGTCCAGGCGCCAGCCCGCCCCGACAAGCCCGACCACGTGCTGGTGAGCCGCTACCAGAAGGCCAGCGAGCTCCTCGAGCGCGACCCGAACGTGGGCAAGGAGATCGGCGAGCTGCTGCAGCGGTACGAGGGCGGCGACCGCCAGGTCGCGCAGGCGGTGCGCGAGACGGTGGAGTACATGCTGCGCGGCCTGCAGCAGAGCCTCGACCGCATGCGCGTGCGCGTGGACCGCTTCAGCTGGGAGTCGCGCTACGTCTACAGCGGCGACGTGGACAAGGTGATGCAGCGGCTCAAGCAGAGCCCACGCATCCGCGAGGAGCAGGGGGCCTTCTACCTCGACCTCGAGGGCCTTGGCGTGGCCGGCAAGAGCCAGAAGTTCTTCCTCACGCGCAGCGACGGCACGACGCTCTATCCGGTGCGCGACGTGGCCTACCATCTGGACAAGTTCGGCCGCAGCGACCGCGCCATCGACGTGCTCGGCGAGGACCACAAGCTCGAGGCCAAGCAGCTGACGATCGCGCTCCAGGAGCTCGGCGAGGCGCGCACGCCCGAGGTGGTGTTCTACGCCTTCGTCAAGCTGCCCGAGGGCCGCATGAGCACGCGCAAGGGCACGGTCGTGTACATCGACGACCTGCTCGACGAGGCCGAGGAGCGCGCGCTGGCGGAGGTGCAGAAGCGCCGGCCCGAGCTGGACGAGGAGCGCAAGCGCGCGATCGCGCGGCTCGTCGGGATGGGCGCGGTGCGGTTCAACATCGCTGCGGTCCAAGCGGAGAAGGGCATCACCTTCCAATGGGAGGAGGCCCTCGACTTCGAGGGCTCCAGCGCGCCCTTTGTCCAGTACAGCCACGCGCGCGCGGCGAGCATCCTGCGCAAGGCCGCGGAGGAAGGCCACGTGGGCGGCGAGGCCGACACGGCGGCCAAGCTCACCGACCCCAACGAGCTGGCGCTCCTCCGCGTGCTCGGCCGGCTG
This sequence comes from Thermoplasmatota archaeon, assembly GCA_036003985.1. Classification (GTDB taxonomy): domain Archaea; phylum Thermoplasmatota; class SW-10-69-26; order JACQPN01; family JAIVGT01; genus JAIVGT01. Next base: position 1,800 of record DASYRW010000228.1, on the reverse strand, counting down.
CCCTCGCTGGTGAAGCAGTGCGCAGCCGAGAGCAAGGTCCATCCGGTCGCGGGCTACGCGGTCGAGCTGGCCAACGCGTTCAACCAATTCTACCGCGACAGCCCCGTGCTGCTGGCCGAGCCCGAGGTGCGCGCGGCGCGCTTGGCCCTGGTGGTCGGGGCGAAGCACGGCCTGCGCAACAGCCTCGACCTGCTCGGCGTCGAGGCGCCCGAGGGCATGTGAGGGCGTTCGAGAAGGTTCGGAGCATGCCCATGGCCCGATGGGCGGGCGCGACCAGGCTGTCCAGGCGGCAAACGCCAGGCATATCTGCCGGGGCACCCTCGCGCACCCCATGCGCACGAGGGCTTGGCTGGTCGGGGTCGTGGCAGGGCTCGCGTTGGCCGCTCCCGTGGGCGCGCTCACCCACGAAGGCGGCCCGATCGTCAAGCACATCTTCCCCACCCTCGACGCAGCGAAGGCGCGCGGCCTGGAGCAAGGCGCCGGCACGGACGCGAACAACCTGATCTACCACGACGGCCCGATCCAGAGGTACCCGCGTGTGTACCTGGTCTTCTGGGCGTGGCTCGGGGAGGATCCCTCGGGCGAGGCGCCCTACCTGCAGAACTTCTTCGCGGGCGTCGGCGGCAGCAGCTGGGCGAACATCCAGACGCAGTACGACGAGCACTCGACCTTCAACAACCGCGGCGCCATCACGAACCCGCCGAGCCAGCTGGCCGGGGTGTGGTTCGACGACTCGCTGAAGTGGCCGCCGATCCCCGACCTCTTCATCGACCGCGAGGCGCAGCTGGCCGCGCAGCACTTCGGCGACACCGACACCGACGCCGGCTACATCATCGCGACGCCGCACAACTTCAACGACCTGCAGTTCGGCTACGCGTACTGCGCGTGGCACAGCGTCACGACCTACGACGGCGCGCCCATCGCCTACACGGACTTGCCGTACATGACCGACGCGGGTGGGGCGTGCGGCCAGAACTTCGTGAACAACGGGCCGGCGGGCCTGCTCGACGGCGTGAGCATCGTGGCGGGCCACGAGTTCGAGGAGATGGTGACCGACCCGCAGATCGACGCGTGGTACGACAGCAACGGCCTCGAGAACGCGGACAAGTGCGCGTGGGTCAACAACGGGGAGGGGGCGGCGCGCAACATCGTGCTCCCGACCGGCTCGTTCGCGGTGCAGTCGCTGTGGAGCAACGCGATCTCGGGCTGCACGACGCACCATCCTTGAGCCCGGGTCGGGCATCGCTTGATGCCGTGCGCGGACCGGACCCTCAAAGCACCGTCACGCTCCGCTCGCCGCGCAAGTCCGCGTCGAGCGTCAGGAACGGGATGCCGAGCCGGTGCGCCTTCGCCAGCATCAGCGCGTCGGCCATGCTGACCTTCGACTTGCCTTTCGTGCGGAGCTGGCCGTGGAGGCGACCGCCCTCGAGGGCATCCTCGGTCGACAACGGCTCGATCCGTGCCGACTCCATCACGTACCGTGCCGCATCCGCGCGCACGCGCCCCTGCGCGCTCAGGGACTGGAGCTCGGCCAGCACGATGGAGCTGGCCACCGCGGTCCGCGGGCCTTGCGCCTCGCGGAGCCCCGCGATCCTGGCGTCGTCCACGAAGAGGCCGATCCAGACGCTCGTGTCGAGGAGGGCTTCCTCGGCCACTCACTCGCCCCACAGGTCCGCGCGGTCCAGCCTGGGGAAGTTCGGGATCTTCCCGCGGAGCCGCTCGAGGAGCTCGTCGGCGGTGGCGCCCGCCCGGCGCACGTCGATGCGGATGCGGTCGTCGGCCTTGAGGTTCAGTGCGCGG
>DASYRW010000227.1:0-3615 GCA_036003985.1 Thermoplasmatota archaeon | reverse complement strand
CGTGGACCGCTGCGCGAGCGCGTGGCTCGTGCGGCGCTTCGTGGACCCCGGCGCCCGGTTCGTCTTCGTCGCGAAGGGCGACGCGCCGCCGGACGGCGCGACGCCGTTCGACATGCCCGGGGTGGAGCTGGGCCACCGCGGCCGGGCGTGCACCTTCGAGACGATGCTGTCCCATCATGGGCTGGGCAGCGACGCGGCCCTTGCGGGCATCGCCGCGCTGGTCCACGACCTCGACTTCCGCGAGCTGAAGCTGCCGGAGAGCCCCGGGCTCGACGCGGTGCTGCAAGGGCTGGTGCTCGCCGAAGCCGATGACCACCGCGTGCTGGAGCGCGCCGCGATCGTCTTCGACGCGCTCTACGCGCGCGAGCGCGCGCGGGTGGAGGCGGACGCGTGAGCCGCTGGCTGCTCTTCACGTACCGCTTGCCCGCCGAGCCCAGCGCGCCCCGCGTGGCCGTGTGGCGCGCGCTGCAGAAGCTGCCGGGCGCGTATCTCCACGACGGCGCGTACCTCGTCGCGCACGGCGCGCTGGCCGAGGTGGCCCTCGAGAGCCTCGCCCACGACGTGCGCAACGACGGCGGCGAGGCGTCCCTGCTGTGGGTCCAAGAGGCGGACGACGAGCGCCACCTGCAGGCGCGCCTGCGCGCGGCCAAGGCCGGCGCCGAGAAGCGCGCCCGCTAGGCGCCGCTTGCACCAACGCGTTGATCCCGCGTCGGCCCTGACCGCACGCCATGGCCATGCCGAGCAAGAAGGGCCGCAGGATGGTCAGCCGGCACATCAAGCTGCACAAGCGCGAGGGCATGCCCCAGGACCAAGCCGTCGCGGCCGCGCTCAGCGAGGCGCGCCGCAAGGGCTACAAGGTCAGCCCGCGGCGCCGCGGCAAGCGCAAGGCGACGCGGAAGGCCACGCGCACGACCGCGCCGAAGCGCCGGCGACGCTGATCAGAGCTCCTTGAGGTTCGCCATCAGCTTGTCCAGCGGCAGCTTCGTGACCACGAGCGGCACACCCTCGGTCTTCGCAAGCCGCAGCGCGAGGTCGTCCACCTTCTCGGGCCGGTGGTACACGATCATGCTGGGCTTCATGGGATGGACGCGCACGGCCACCATGGGGCTGCGGCCGCTGCTGATGCCCGTGAAGATCAACGCGCGCTCGCTGCTCCAGCCGTAGATCTTCGCGTAGTCGAAGGCGCTGAGGGACGTGATGGCCTTGACGCTGTCGATGATGGTGTAGCCCTTGAGCTCGCGGTCCATCTGCTCGTCGTTGGCCACCACCTTGCCCTCGATCGCCTCGGCGAACTTGCTGCCTTTCACCGGCACGAAGAGCTCGCGGATGTCGAGGATGGCCTCGTCGCTGTCCATGAGCCCTGCGAAGGAGCGCATGACCCTGCCGCCGCGGCGCTCGTCGAGGTCGAGGAGGGCGTAGGTGATGCGTTGCACGGTGGTGGTGCCGGGGCTCTTGCGCCTCCCGGACTCATAATCGCTGATGACGCTGGGCGAGACGCGCATCATGCCGGCCAGGTCCGTCTGGGAGAGCTGGAACGCCTCGCGCCACTTGCGGATGGTGTGGCCGGGCTCGCGGCTGAGGCAGATCTCGGCCGCGACCTTCTCCGCCAACCGCTCGCGCAGGCCCACAGCCGGCCATGGCGGGGAGCGCGCATGAAGCTTGGCCCCGGGATCCGCGCCCCGCGCGAGGCCACGGGCCGGGCGCCGGAACCGGAAGCCTCAAGGCTCCCGCGCCCTGACCGTTGCCCGATGCTGACCGTGGCCCGGGCCGCGCGCGACATCGAGAGCATGCGCGTGCGCGGCGCGGGCAAGATCGCCCGCCACGCCGTCGCGGCCCTGCGCGACGTGGCGGCCACGCACGAAGGCAGCGAAGGGCGCCTCGCGCGCGAGCTGCAGCGCAGCGCGCGCCGGCTCGTCGCGACGCGCCCCACGGCCGTGAGCCTGCGGAACGCCGTGGAGGAGGCCACCGCGCCCCTGGCCCGGCACAATGGCAGCCTGCGCGCGGACGTGCTCGCCGCGTCGGAGCGATTCCTGGACCGCAGCCTGCGCGCCGTCGAGGTCATCAGCACCGCCGGCGCCAAGCTCCTCGACGGCGACGGCGTCGTGCTCACCCATTGCAACAGCGCGTGCAGCGTGGGCGTCATCGCGACCGCGGCGCGCCGGCACCGCCTCGAGGCCATCGCGACCGAGACGCGCCCGCGGCGGCAGGGCCATCTCACGGCCACGCAGTTGAGGGCGCGCGGTGTGCCCGTGACGCTCATCGTGGACGGCGCCGTGAACCTCGCCATGCGCGAGGTGGACTGGGTCGTGGTGGGCGCCGACACGATCGCCAGGAACGGCGACGTCGTGAACAAGGTCGGCACGTCGCTCGTGGCGCTGAGCGCGCGCGAACACGGCGTGCCGTTCTACGTGGCGGCCGAGACCTACAAGGTGGACCGGCGCGCGCGCACCGGCGAGCAGGTCGCGATCGAGGAGCGCGCCGCGCGCGAGGTCCTCGAAGGCCGGCGGCTGCCGGGGGTGCGCGTGGCCAACCCGGTCTTCGACGTGACGCCCGCGCGCCTCGTCACGAGGATCGTCACGGAGGTGGGAACGGTCCCGCCATCGGGCCTCGCGCCGCTGCTGGCGCGGTCGTCGCGCCGCCGGCGCGCAGGCTCGGCTTGAGGTCGCGCGGGAAACCTTTGCGGAGTCTGGTCCCCGCCGGCCGGCGCTCATGTCACGTGCCGAAAGCTTTTGTGTCCGGACTTCCGATAGATCCGCAATGGGGAGGGAGGCGGGCCAAGCGCGCACCTTCGCACTCCTAGGGCTCGCGCTGCTCGCCGCGCCCGCCGCCGCGCAGCTTCCGATGTTGCCCGGACTGCCGGCCGCGCCTTACCACTCCTACGAGACGCTGACCGCGGACCTGCAGGCTCTGGCCGACGCCCACCCGGAGCTCGCGCGCCTTCAGAGCGTCGGCGAGAGCCGCCTCGGCCGGGCCGTGTGGGCGCTGGAGATCACCGACTTCCGCGAGGCCGGCGCCGAGTTGCTGCCCTCCGTGATCGTGGTCGCGGGCCAGCGCGGCGACGCGCCCGCCAGCGTCGAGGCGGCCTGGATCTTCGCGCGCGACCTCGTCGAGGACGCCACGCCCGGCGCCGCGGACCTGCTCCGGGCCCGGCACGTGTGGGTCGTGCCCCTGGCCAACCCCGACGGCCACGAGCTCGGCGCGCGCACCAACGCGGCCCTCGTGGACCTCGAGCGCAACTACCCGTTCCACTGGGCCGAGCGCGGCGCAGGGCCGCAAGGGACGCCCGACTACCCTGGCCCGGGCCCGGCCTCGGAGCCCGAGACGCGGGCCGTCATGGCCCTGCTCGACGCGCAGCGGCCCTCGGCCTTCGTCGCGCTCGACGGCGGCGCGCCCGCCCTCGTGCAGCCCTTCGGCCACGCGCCCGCCGAGCCCGTGCCCGACGCGGCCGTGTACGGCGCGCTCACGGCGTGGGCGCGCGACCATGCGAGCCTGGACGCGCGCGCGCCCGACGCGAGCGGCAGCAGCCTCGACTGGGCCTACGGCGCGCAAGGACTGTTCAGCGCCGGGATCTCGGTGCCCGCGCCCGCTGCCCTCGCCGACGGCGAGCCGGCGATG
>DASYRW010000226.1:0-1939 GCA_036003985.1 Thermoplasmatota archaeon | reverse complement strand
AAATTGAATCCCTTTCGTGGGACCCACGCTCGCAACGAATCCGGCCCCTCACACGACGTCGAAGGCTGAACGCAGAATGTGATCGATTGCGCTCTGCTCGCTATCGGTCAGCTTCCCCAGCCTGCGCTCAAGGTGTGCTTTTTTCACCATAAGTAGTGGGGCTTCCTGGACAGGCATGCCCCATGGAAGCGCGAGCACTTGGGTCATGGCCGGAGCTCTCAGCGCCCGATCGTTAAGCACCAGAACGACTTGGTCAATGCCATCAACGGCGTGACACAGTCTCCAGACACTGCCCCTTTCTTGGTAAGGAGGTGTCGCTATCTGAAACTGCCGCCTGACTAACGCCAGCGCCTGAGCGACGCGCTCGGAGTCCACATCCCCGTGCTTCGTGTCAAGTTGGGCAACCGAAACGCCTGAGCACTGATCGAGTCCGATGACCCGTGGACATCCAGGGCGGGTTGCCCGTCCGACGGAATGAAGTCTTTGGTGTTGACTGCGACGCGGTACTCGTTTGGCGCTTGTCGACGAAGGGCTGCGATGACTGGTGAGCGAGTCCTGATGTTGTAGTCGTGGCTCGACAGCACGACGCTCGTGTGCCTTCCACCTGAGGCTTCACCAGGCAGGGGGGTTTCCACCCAGAAGGCCTCGCCCGGCCTAGGCACCAAACCGTGACCTCCAACCTGCGGTACCGAATCTCTTCCGATGCACGGGGCAGGATTTGAACCTGCGAACCTCTGCAGGACTAGGACCTGAACCTAGCTCCTTTGACCAAGCTGGGATACCCGTGCGTGCGGGCCGGGGAAGCCGGCGGACGCACTTCAACCTTTCGTCCGGGGCGCTGCGGGCGCGGCGCGGAACCTCCTTGCCGCGTCGCGCGGTTCGCGGGCCGTGGGCCACGAGGAGCAGCGCGACGTGGCGCGGCGGGCCTTGGAGCTTGCCGGGCTGGACGGCCGCGCGCTCGACGATGCGGACGGCGCGCCGACGCTCTTCGCCGAGGTGCGCGTGCGCCTCTCGGGCGAGGGCTTCGCCCTCGCGAGCCACGAGGAGGTCGCGCTCGTCGCGGTCGGCGCCGAAAGCGCTATGGAGATCCAGCTCGAGGCCCGCGCGCTCGCGCGCAAGTGGGCCTGTTCTTGGAAAGGAGGCGTCGGACCGGACACGGTGCGCGTCGCGTACGTCGCGGAGGTGCCGCTGCCCGAGGGCGAGCCTCCCGCGGTCGCGGCGGCCCAGCTCCAAGAGGCCATGGCCCGCGTGCACGTCGCGCACGTGCTGCTGAAGCAGCGCGCGCTGCAGATCGCGGCGGCGCACGCGAAGCGCGGCGGGTGGCATCCGTAGGCCATTTGCAACGGAAACGGCCCTGAACAGGGCCAAAACGCTTTAGCAGGGGAGGGCCCTGGCCGCCCGGGGACCATGCCGCTCAAGGGCCGCAGCCTCGTGCACATCAACGACTTGACCGTGCAGGAGATGGAGCACGTCCTCGACGTCGCGGAGAAGATGGTGCCCGTCGCCGAGGGCAAGCAGCGCCTGCGCGTCGCGGAGGGCAAGGTCCTCGCGACGCTCTTCTTCGAGCCCAGCACGCGCACGCGGCTCAGCTTCGAGTCGGCCATGGCGCGCCTCGGCGGCCAAGCGCTGGGCTTCGCGGAGCCCAAGAGCACGAGCGCGGCGAAGGGCGAGACCCTCGCCGACACGATCCGCGTCACGTCGCAGTACGCGGACATCATCGCCCTGCGCCACCCCCAGGAGGGAGCCGCGCGGCTCGCGACGAAGTTCAGCCGCGTCCCGGTGGTCAACGGCGGCGACGGCGCGGGCCAGCACCCGACCCAAACCATGCTCGACCTCTTCACCATCCGCCGCGAGAAGGGCGCCGTCGGCAAGCAGCGCGTCGCGCTCGTGGGCGACCTCAAGTACGGCCGCACCGTGCACTCCTTGGCCACGGGCCTCG
>DASYRW010000225.1:0-11370 GCA_036003985.1 Thermoplasmatota archaeon | reverse complement strand
CACCTTCAAGGGGGCCGCGCGCGATCCGCATCGGCCCCGGCAAGACACCCCCCTGATGCATGATGGCGGGGACTCAATCCGGGGCCACACTCCTCCTCCTGGCTCCGTCCTGGTGGTCTTGATGAGCCTGGCGAGGGATGGGCCGGCGCGGAGGCGGCGGCATGGTGTCCGGTTGCGGAGGATCGGCGGTCGGCCGGGCGCGAGCAGCGTGCGCAGCGGGGTTGCTCCTCGCGCTGATCGGCGCGCCCGTGAGCGCGGATTTCTTCGTGCCGTTCGACGGCACGCGCTACGAGAACGTCCGGCTCCAGCCGGTCGACAGTGACTTCAGCGACCGGTTCGCGTGGTCCCTCGACATGGACGGCACGCGCTTCGTCGCCGGCCTCCTTGGGGGAGGGGCCAGGGTCTTCGAGCGGCAGGGCGGCGCGTGGGTCGAAGCCGCCGACCTCGCGGCCGCGGGCGCGCAGGGGAGCGACGGCTACGGCTGGGATGTCGCCATCTCCGGCGACCTCGCGATGGTCGCTGCGCCCTACCAGGACGACGGACTGGGCGCCGTCCACGTGTTCGAGCGCCTCCCGTCAGGCGCTTGGAGCTGGGCCGCGAAGCTCACCACCGACGGCGGGGCTCAAACCTTCGGGCAGGCGGTCGCCCTCGATGGCACACGCGCCATTGTTGGGGCGGTCAACTACGCGGTCGGCAACGCCAGCCAAGTGGGGGCAGCCTACGTCTTCGAGCGCCAAGCCGACGGGACCTGGTTCCGCGTCGCGCGGCTGACCGCCAGCGACGGCGCCGCTCGCGACCTGCTGGGCTTCGCGGTCGCGCTCGACGGCGACACCGCGCTGGTCGGCGCCCCCGACGATGACAACGCCGCGGGCCCCGATGCCGGGGCCGCGTATGTGTTCGAACGCCAGGGCGACGCCTCGTGGGCGGAGACCGGGAAACTCGTCGGTGCGCGCGTGGTCGCCTCCGACGCCTTCGGCACCTCCGTAGCCCTCGATGGGACGACCGCGGTCGTCGCCCCGTTCGGGTCGCGCGGCTACGCCCTCGTCTATGAGCGCCAGCCCGGCTCGTGGGTGGAAGCGGCCGAGCTTTCCGCGCCCGCTGCGGATGTCGCCCTCGCGGGCGATACGATCGTCCTGGGGTACGACATCGATTGGGGGTTCGAGCGCGAGCGGGGCCTGGCGTACCTGTACCACCGGAACGCCTCGGGCGGCTGGACGAACGGCCGCCGCTTGGTGGCCAGCGACGGTGTCGAGGGCCACCGCTTCGGCGGCGCCGTGGCGATCCAGGGCCGGACGGTCGTCATCGGCTCCGAGCTCGACAGCCAGGGGGCGCGCGGTGCGGCGTACGTGTACGACCTCGACGTCGTTCCCGGCCCCTTCCCGCCCGAGGCCATCGTCGACCACGTGGACTTCCTGGAGTGCGCGGGGACCCTCACGCCGGGCATGCTCCGGGGGGGCCAGTCGTTCGATGTGGACGGCACGCCACTCACCTTTGCTTGGTCCGCCCCCGGCGCGGTGCTCGCAAGCCCCAACGCGCCCGTCACTTCCGGACAGTTCCCCTTCGGCGACACGCAGGCGCGCCTGACGGTCACGGATGGTAGCGGCGCGACGGACACCCAGGTGGTCACGGTCCACGTGTTTGACACACGACCTCCCTCCGTCAGCGTCACGCGGCCCGTGACCGCCGGCCTGACGGTGTACATCAACGACGCGCAGACTGTTCGCATTGCCAACACGCCCGTGTCGCAGGCGGCCGCGGTGGGGCCCTTGACCGTGCAGGCCGCGGCGGTGGACACGTGCGGCATGGTTGACGTGACGTTCACGGCCAGCTTCGGCACGAGCACGACGGACGCGCAGGCGCCGTACGAGTTCGTGTCCAGCCCCCCGCTGCAGAGCTCAAGGACCATCACCGTGACGGCCGACGCGCGGGACGTGGGCAGCAACCATGCCACTGCCTCGGTGCAGTTCCTCCAGGTGGGTACGCACGCTCCCTAGGCTGCGAGGCGTGAAGGTCTTGGGCGTCCCCCGCGCGCGCCCCTCGTCCGGAACGTTGATGTAGCCTTGGCTTGCTGCCCGCGTCCATGCCGATCCGCCAGCCCATCGTCAGCGTGCTGGGCCACGTGGACCACGGCAAGACGAGCCTGCTGGACCGCATCCGCGGCACGAGCGTGGTCCTCCGCGAGGCGGGGCGCATCACGCAGCATATCGGCGCGACGGAAGTGCCCCTCGAGGCGGTCGAGAAGCTGTGCGGGCCGCTGCTCGGCGGCAAGAAGTTCAAGGTCCCCGGCCTGCTGTTCATCGACACGCCCGGCCATCATGCGTTCAGCTCGCTGCGCGCGCGGGGCGGCGCGCTGGCCGACATCGCCGTCGTCGTGGTCGACCTCAACGAAGGTGTCATGCCCCAGACGCGCGAGGCCATGAACATCCTGCGGAAGAACAAGACGCCCTTCGTGATCGCGGCGAACAAGATCGACCGCGTGCTGGGCTGGCAAGCCCAGGAGGACGCGCCCTTCCAAGTCACCTGGAAGGCGCAGGTCGAGGCCGTGCAGGAGCGCTTCGACACGAAGTTCTACGAGCTCATCGGCACGCTCAGCCAGATGGGCTACCCCGCGGACCGGTACGACCGCGTGGGCGACTTCACCAAGTCCATCGCCATCATCCCGATCAGTGCGACGCACGGCGAGGGCTTGCCCGACCTGCTGATGATCCTCGTCGGCCTCGCGCAGCGCTTCCTCGAGGACAGCCTCCAGACCGACGTCGCAGGGTCCGCGAAGGGCACGGTGCTCGAGGTGAAGGAGGAGCGCGGCCTCGGCGCCACGATCGACGCGATCGTCTACGACGGAACCCTGCACCAGACCGACACCATCGTCCTCGGCGGCCGCCAGGGCCCGCTGGTGACGCACATCAAGGCCCTGCTGCGCCCGAAGCCGATGGACGAGATCCGGGACCCGCGCGACACCTTCGACAGCGTCAAGGACGTGCACGCCGCCGCGGGGGTCAAGATCAGCGCGCCCGGCCTGGAGCTGGCGCTGGCGGGCTCGCCCTTGTACGCGGCGACGCCCGCGACGCTCGAAGAGGTCAAGGCCCAGGTCGCGGCCGAGCTGCAGGCCAGCATCGAGCTCGCCGACGCGGGCCTGTACGTCAAGGCCGACACCCTCGGCTCCCTCGAGGCGATCGCGTCCGAGCTGCGCGACAAGGGCCTGCCGATCAAGACCGCGGAGGTGGGCGACGTGTCGCGGCGCGACGTCGTCAACGCGCGCACGGCCGCGGAGGTGCTGCACCGCGCCATCCTCGCGTTCAACGTCAAGGTCCTGCCCGACGCCAAGGCCGAGGTGAAGCCCAACGAGCCGGAGGTGTTCGAGGGCGAGGTGATCTACCACATCCTCGACCGCTACCAGGAGTGGGCCGCGAAGCGGAAGGCCGACCTCGAGGCCGCGTCGCGCGGCGAGATCGTGTACCCGGGCAAGCTGCTGATCCTGCCCGACCACGTCTTCCGGGTCTCGAAGCCGGCCGTGGTCGGCGTGCGCGTCCTCGCCGGCAGGATCCGCACCGACCAGAGGCTGGTGCGCGAGGACGGCCGCGAGGTCGGCGCCATCAAGTCGATCCGGACAGGCGAGAAGACCCTGAGCGAGGCGAAGCAGGGCGAGGAGGTCGCCGTCGCGATCGAGGACGTCACCGTCGGCCGCCAGATCGAGACGAACATGGTGCTCTTCATCGACATGCCCGAGGGCGACGCGCGCGCGCTGCGCGACCTCGAGCTCACCTACGACGAGCGCGAGGCCCTCGAGCAGCTCGCGCAGGTGAAGCGGCGCGAGAAGCCTTTCTGGGGCATGTAGCGCGCGGCGTGCTCAGCCCTTCGCAGCCGCGAGCGCCGTCGCGCCGCCCATGTAGGGCCGCAGCGCCTTGGGGATGGTGACCGAGCCATCGGCCTGCTGATGGTTCTCGAGGATCGCCACCATCGCGCGGCTCGTCGCGACCGCCGTGCTGTTGAGCGTGTGCGCGACGCGCTTCTCTCCTCCAACTTTGCCGCAGCGGATCTTGAGCCGGCGCGCCTGGTAGTCCGTGCAGTTCGAGCAGGACACGACCTCGATCCACTTCTTCTGCCTCGGAGACCAGGCCTCCACGTCATACTTTTTCGCCGCGACGGTGCCGATGTCGCCCGTGCACACGTTGACCACCCGGTGCGGCACCTCGAGCGAGCGGAAGATGTGCAGCGCGTTCTCGAGGATCTCCTCGTGGATCTTCCAACTGTCCTCAGGGGCGCAGAACACGAACTGCTCGATCTTGTTGAACTGATGCATGCGGAACAGGCCCTTCGTGTCCACGCCATGCGCGCCGATCTCGCGGCGGAAGCACGCGCTGATGCCCGCGTACCTTAGTGGCAAGGCGTCTTCGGAGAGCACCTCGTCCATGTGCATCGCGCCGATGGCGTGCTCGCTCGTGGCGATGAGGTAGAGGTCCTCGCCCTGGACCTTGTACATGACGTTCTCGAAGTCCGCGAGGTCGGTGACGCCCTCGTAGGGCTCGCGGCGCAGCATCAGCGGCACCTCGATCGGCGTGAAGCCGCGCTGGCTCAGTTCCGCCATGGCGAAGGCTTGCAGGGCGAAGTCGAGGCGCACCAAGTCGCCCAAGAGGTAGACGAAGCCCGCTCCTGCCGTCTTCGCGGCGCGCGTGAAGTCCGCGAGCCCCATGGCCTCGACGAGGTCGCCGTGGCTCTTCACCTCGAAGGCCGGCACGAGGGGCTCGCCCCACACCTTGGCCTGGACGTTCTCGGAGCTGTCCTTGCCCTCTGGGACCGACTCGTGCAGCAGGTTGGGCAAGCGCTTCGCGATGCTGTCGAGCTGGGTGCGCAGGCCCTGCACGTCGCCGTCGAGGCGGGCCAGCTGGTCGGGGATCGCCTTGCTGCGCGCCACGAGGTCGGGGGAGGGCTCCTGCTTGGCGCGCTTCGCCGCGCCGATGGCCTCGCTCAGCTTGTTGCGCTCGGCGCGCAGCGCGTCGAGGGCCGCGAGCTGGCGGCGCCAGCGCTGGTCGGCCGCGAGGAACTCGTCGAGGCGCGCCAGCACCTCGGGGTTGTGGCGGCGCTCGAAGTTGGCGCGCACCATCCCTGCCTGCTTGCGCAGGAGCTCGACGTCGAGCATCGGGCCTGCGCACAGCGAGCCGGGCAAAAAGGTTTGCGCGGCGGGCGCGGGACCCGCCGCTCCGCGCCGACCTCAGAAGAAGGTCAGCGTCACGAAGCCGAAGATGGTGCCGCCCTGCAGGCCGTCGAAGCTGAAGGTGTAGCGCGTCCCCTCGGCGACGGGCGTCGGCTGCGTCAGGCAGATGCGGTTCCCGATGGCGAGGCTGCTGAACAGGCAGCCCCCGGTGGCGGGGTTCCAGACGCCGTCGTACACGCCGGCGTCCACGAAGGCGCAACCCGGGTTGGCTTCGTAGTTGAGGTCGAGCACCACGAACACCCACCCTCCCGCGCCATCCTCAACGGCAACGACCGGCACGGTGTCGGGGTTGCACGGTGGAGGACCAAGGTACGTCAGCGATCCGATGCCATAGGCACCCGTCGCCGCGACGGGGTTCGCGAAGGCCAGCAGCGCGGCGAGAGCCACGGCCGGCAGCGCAAGCTTCTGCATGGGTTGGGCCACCCAGGGCTGGGGCTTAGGCTTTCTCTGGAAAGCTCCGCCCCTCGGCCGGCGATGGCGCGGAACCGCACATCAGATGGGGTCGAGCAGGTCGATGCCCCGCACCGCGGTGAGCACCACGCTCGCCACGGCCGTGCCGGCGTTGTTGCCCTCGTCGGCCTCGTCGGCCTCGCCGTCGCTGTCCGCGATGGCGACGAGCTCGAAGTCGCCCAGCTTGAGCAGCGTGCTCCACGAGAACGTCACAGCTTGCGTGGCGTCGGGGCCGAGGGCCTCGATCTCCGCCGCGCCGATGAGGTGCAACTCGCCCTGGTAGCGGTAGTTCAGCGCGACGTGCGTGAGCGGCGACTCCCGCAGGCCGAGGTTGCGCACCTCGACGTCCACGCGCTGCTGCACGCCCGGGATGGTCTCAGGGATGGCGTCGGGCAGCGCGAGCCCGCTCACCACCAGGTCGGGCAGCGCGTTGGGGTCGCTGACGCGCACGATGCCGTGCATGGCCGCGTGGAAGTCGCAGTGGTACGCGAACACGCCCGCCGCGTCGAAGGTGAAGCGGAACGTCGCGCCGGCGAGCATGGGCGCCGAGTCGAAGAGCGGGTCGTCCGACGTGACGGTGTGCGGGATCGGGTCGCCGTTGTCCCACACGACGGGCTCGCCGACGTTGATGGTCACGCTGTCGGGGTTGTAGGCCGTGTTCTCGATGTGGACCTCGGTGTCGAGGATCTCGGGCCCCGCCGCGACGCCCGATCCGAGGGCCGTCAGCACCACCGCCGCGACCGCTCCCGCTGCGCGCATGTCCAGCCTCCGGGCCGCTAGCCAGCCCTGCCCTGATGAAGCTTTTCGGGGCCTCCTGGGCGCGTGGCCGCTTCGAGTGCTACACGGGGTCGAGCAGGTCGATGCCCGGCACGCCGTCCACGAGGATGCCCGCGACGACCTCGGCCGCGTTGTTGGCCTCGTTGGCCTCGCCCACCGCGCCCGCGCTGTCGGCCTCGGCCACCACGGGGAAGTCGCCCACCTTGAGCTTGGTGTCCCACACGAAGCTCGCGCTCGCGCTCTCGCCTGGCCCCAGCGAGGCGATCGAGGCTGCCCCGATGGTGTGCAGCGTGCCCTGGTAGCGGTAGCTCACGCGCAGGGTCGAGGCCGCCGCGGTGGCGTCGCCGCCGTTCTGGAGGCTGACCGTGATCGGCTGCGACAGGCCGAGGGTGGTGTCGGGCACGTCCTCCGGCAGCACGATGTTCGTGACGGCCAGGTCGGGGAGGGCGCCCGGGACGACGACGCGGATCGCCCCCGTCATGGACGTGTGGATGTTGCAGCGGTAGTTGAACGTGCCCACGCTCGTGAAGGTGCGGCTGAACGTCGCGCCGGTCAAGAGGTTGCCGGAGTTGAAGCTCCCGTCGAGGGCGGTCACCGTGTGCGTCGCCGCGTCGTGGTTGTCCCACGTGACCGTGTCGCCGACCGCGACGTCCGGGGTCTTGGGGCTGAACGCGAACCCGGAGATGTGCACGTGCACCGCCGCGATCGCGGGCGCGCTCGCCGCGCCGAGCCCTGCGGCCATCACGACCAGCACTGCCCCCCACACCGCGCCGCGCATCGTCCTGCCTCCGCCCGCACAGGGCGCGGCGCAGCGAAGAACCTTTTGCGGCATTCCTGGGCGAGCCCATGAGCCCGCTACCTTTATAGGGGGAAGGCCCATGCTCGGCCACCTTCCGGGCGAGCCGCTCCGCGGCGCAGACCCTGGCGGGCCCGACGGTGTTCCGATGGCCAAGGCCCAAGTGGCGCGCTCCCCGACCAAGAAGTCCACCAAGGACAAGTGGAAGGCCAAGCAGTGGTACCAGATCCAGGCGCCGCGCATGTTCAACGCGGTGACCATCGCCGAGACCCTCGCCGAGGTGCCGGAGCGCCTCGAGGGCCGCATCGCCGAGGCCACGATGCAGGACTTGACGGGCGACTTCAGCAAGATGCACATCAAGTGCTACTTCAAGGTCACCGCCGTCACCGGCACGACGTGCCAGACGCGCTTCGTGGGCCACGAGCTCACCAACGACTACATCCGCCGCCTGACGCGCCGCAAGCACAGCAAGATCGACGGCGTCTACGACGTCACCACCAAGGACGGCTTCGTCATCCGCGTGAAGCCCATGGCGGTCACGGAGAAGCGCGCGCAGTCCGCGCAGGAGTCCAAGATCCGGCACGTGAGCGCCGACGTGTGCAGCAAGCTCGGCCAGGAGAAGACCATGGCCGAGTTCGTGCGCGACCTGATCAACGGCGAGCTGTCGGGGGCGATCTACAAGGCCTGCAAGCCGATCTACCCGCTGAAGCGCGTCGAGATGCGCAAGAGCGAGGTGCTCAAGATGCCCTCCGGCGACGTCGAGGAGATGCTCATGTTCAACCAGCCCAAGGCCGAGGAGCCGGCCGCGAGCGAGGGCACCCCGCCGGAGGGCGAGGCCGCGGAGCCGGCCGCCGAGCCGGCCGCGGAGCCGGCCGCGGAGCCGCGCGCGGAGGAGGAGCTGGCCGAGGAGGAGCGCCTCGACACGCCCGCGCCCGCCCCTGCGAAGAGCCCCGAGGAAGAGCTCTAGCGCGGCGGTGATCGCGGACCATGGACGGGCCGCTCGGTTGGGCCGTCCTCGCGGCCCAGGTGCTGGCCGTCGGCGTGCTGTCGTGGTTCGCCTACCACAAGGGCTGGCTCACGGCGAGCGCCGCGGGCGTGGCCTTCGCGCTGGGCGCGGCCATCGTGCTCGCCACGAATGTGCTCTGGCTGCTCGTGCTCGTGTCGCTGCTCGCCTTCACGGCGCTCGCGATGCGCTTCAAGTACCGCGAGAAGGTCGCGCGCGGCACCGCAGAAGGCCGTGGCGGCGCGCGGCGCATCCGCAACGTGCTCGCCAACGGGCTCGTCGCGACGCTGATCGCGGCCCTCTACCCGCTCATGAGCACGCTCGAGGGCCCGGTGAACTGGGACCACGTCGCGGCACTGACCTTCGTGAGCGCGGTCGCGGCCGCGAGCGCCGACACGCTCGCCAGCGAGCTGGGATCGCTGAGCGACAAGGTGTACCTCATCACGAGCTGGCGCCGCGTCCCGCCCGGGACGGATGGCGGCGTGTCGCTGGCGGGCCAGGGCGCGGCGCTGCTCGGCGCGGGGCTGATCGCGCTGCTGGGCCTGCTGCTGCTGGGCCTCGTGGGCCCGCGCCTTTGGCCCGGACCGTCCCTGGAGCTCGCGGCGGGCAGCGTGTGGGTGCCCATCCTGGCCGGTTTCGTGGGCTGCCAGGTGGACTCGGTGCTCGGCGCGACGCTGGAGATCCGCGGCCTCGTCAGCAAGGAGGAGGTCAACATCCTCGGCATCGCGTCGGCGACCGTGCTGGGCTTCGCGCTGGGGGTGATGCTCAGCTGACGAGGGCCATGCTGATCGTGCTCGACGGCTTCGGCCTGCGCGACGAGGCGCGGGGCAACGCCATCGCGGCGGCGAAGATGCCCCATCTGAAAGGCTGGATGGCGACCGAGCCTTGGACGAAGCTGCGCGCGAGCGGCCTCGACGTGGGCCTGCCGCGCGGGGTCATGGGCAACAGCGAGGTGGGGCATCTCGCGCTGGGCACGGGCCGCGTCGTGTACCAGGCGTTGACGAAGATCGGCCTCAGCCTCGAGGACGGCAGCTTCTTCGAGAACCCGGTGCTCACCGCCGCCGTCGACGCGTCGAAGGGCAAGGCGCTGCACCTCATCGGCTTGGTCAGCGACGGCGGCGTCCACGCGCAGATCGAGCACCCCCTCGCGCTGCTCGAGCTCGCCGCGCGGCGCGGCCAGCGGCGCGTGTTCGTCCACGCGATCCTCGATGGCCGCGACATGCCGCCGCGTTCGGCCGCGCCGCTGCTGGAGCGGATCGCGAAGCAGATGGAGCGCCTGCAGGGGGGCAGGCTCAGCACGCTGGGCGGCCGCTTCTTCGGCATGGACCGCGACCAGCGCTGGGAGCGCGTGCGCCAGCACTTCGACGCGATGGTCCGCGGCAAGGCCCTCGAAGCGCCCGACTGGCGCGCGGCCCTCGACCAGGCGTATGCGCGCGGCGAGACCGACGAGTTCGTGCAGCCGACGCGCCTCCTCCCGAGCCGCGACGGCCTGCTGCAGCCTGGCGACCTGGTCTTGTTGTGGAACTTCCGCCCCGACCGCATGCGCCAGCTCAGCCGCGCGCTGGCCGACCCAGCCTTCGGCGCGTTCCCGCGCGGCGCGGGGCCCTGGCCGACGACGGCCATGACGGCCTACGACGACGCGCTGCCGCTGCCGGTGGCGTTCCCGGCCGACCGCGCCACCGCGACGCTGGGCGAGGTCGTCGCGCGGGCCGGCTTGGGACAGCTGCGCATCGCCGAGACCGAGAAGTACGCGCATGTCACCTACTTCTTCAACGGCGGCGAGGAGCGCACCTTCGAGGGCGAGCGGCGCATCCTGGTTCCAAGCAGGCGCGACCAGTCCACCTACGACAAGGTGCCCGAGATGAGCGCCCCCGCGATCACGGACGCGCTGCTCGCAGCCCTGGAGGAGCAGCGCTTCGGCCTCGTGGTGCTCAACTTCGCGAAC
The DNA here is from genome assembly GCA_036003985.1 of Thermoplasmatota archaeon. Lineage (GTDB taxonomy): Archaea > Thermoplasmatota > SW-10-69-26 > JACQPN01 > JAIVGT01 > JAIVGT01. Next base: position 1,187 of record DASYRW010000225.1, on the reverse strand, counting down.
CCCGACATGTGCGGCCACACGGGCGTGCTCGACGCGACCGTCAAGGGCTGCGAGGCCGTCGACGCGTGCCTGGGGCGCATCGTGCCAGCGGCGCGCGCGCAGGGCTTCGAAGTGTTCCTCACCTCCGACCACGGCAACGCCGAGCTCATGGACCAGGGGGGCCAGCCGCACAAGGCCCACACCACCAATCCCGTGCCGCTCGTGCACCTCGGCGCCGGTCGCCGCGCGCTGCGCGAGGGCGGCCTCAGCGACGTCGCGCCCACGATCCTGGACGCCATGGGCCTGCCCAAGCCCGCCGCGATGACGGGGCGCTCCCTCTTCGCGTGATCGCTCCGGCCGGTTCCGGAAGTTGAAGCGTCCCGCGGCGCGGCCCGCTTTGGGCCTCCGGGCGGTCCGCGAGCCCTGATGCCAAGGACGCGCCACGCCAAGGTGGGGTCGCGCATGAACCTGAAGCAGTACCTCGGCAGCGTCGGCTACCGGCTCAGCGCGCTGGGCCTGGGCGCGCTCGGCGTGGCAGCCTTGCCGCTGCTCGCGGGCGCGGGCAAGCCAAGCCTCGGCCTCGCGGCGGCGGCGACGCTCGCGCTCCTCGCGCTGCTCTCCGCCCTCGAGGCGCGCGTGACGCGCCAGCGCGCGCGCGGCGGGCGCTAGCCCTTTCCCTGCCCGAGCAGCATCTCCAGGTAGCTCGTCCGCAGGCTCTCTCCCCCGCCCAGCTCGCGCAGCAGCGCGAGCGCGCGCACGCTCAGCGTCGCGGCCTCGGGTTGGGTGTGCGCGCCCAGCTCCACCTCGACGAAGGCGCCGAGGCCTTCGACCTCGTCGACGGCGACCTCGGCGCCGCGCAGCTTCCAGGTCTCGCGCCACTTCGCCACGACCGCGACGGGGCGGAAGCCGAGCCGCTGCAGCATCGCGACCAGCTCCTCCGAGGGTTCGACGCGCGCCGTGAGCTCCTCGCGCGTCTTCGTCTGCGCGTCGAGCTTGGGGCCCTTGTAGGTGAGCTCGGCGCGCCCCCACGCCTCGCGCAGCCGCAGCGCCTCGTCGGTCGCGGCGAAGTCGCGTTGCGGATGCGCGAAGTACGTGTCGCGCTGCTCCTCCTTGCCGAGCCGCTCCGCGCCCAGCTCCAACAACCGGTCGCGCGCTGCTTGCGCCGAGGGCACGCGCGCCTTCACCTCGACCTCGTACATGTCGGCAGC
>DASYRW010000224.1:0-8966 GCA_036003985.1 Thermoplasmatota archaeon | reverse complement strand
ACGCGCGCGTCCACGCGGTGCACGTCCGCGCCTTGGGCGGGTGCTGTCCCTGCATAGCTCGCGTCGCTGCCCCACACGCTCTCGATGGGCGCCGCCGGGCGAAGGGCGAGGGCCACCACCGCCAGCGCGACCCCGACCGCGACGAGGGACGCGCGGGGCGCCCAGCCTGGCCATGCAGTGCGCGGCGGACCTTCCACGGCGAGCCCCATCAGGTAATCTGGAGCCAGGGCATGAGCCCTGCGTATTGGTTCGTGGTGGTGTGGTCGTGCACCATCCAGAAGCCTGGATGGCTCGCGACCAGCGTGGTCTCGAAGCTCTGGCCGGGGCCGACGAGGAGCACGTCCGTGCGCTCCTTGACGCGCTTCTGCGGGTCGAACTTGTCGAGGACGTTGAAGTTGTGCCCGTGGATGTGCCATGAGTTGATCGTCTGGCCCATGTTGCCCACCACGACGCGCATCAGGGTTCCGTCGGGCACCGGGCCGAGGTAGTACGGCCGCGCCCAGGTGTGGAAGTTCGTCACGAACAGCTTGCCGGTGGTCTGCGTCGTCGGTACGCTGGCCGTTTCGCTGGCGCCGGTGAGGTCCAGCTCGCCGATCATCACGACGTCCTCGTAGTACACCGTGCCGTCCGCGGCCGTGACCCACGCGTCGGTGTTGGACTCCTGCGGCGTGATCAGGCCGGAGTCGTCCCACGTCCAGCCGGGCGGGTACACGATGATGAGGCCGTAGAGGCCGTGGTTGATGTGCGACTCGACGGGGAACACGTGGCAGTGGTACACGAACGTGCCCACCTCGTCGGCCTGGAAGGTGTACAGCCGCTCCCCGCCCGGCGGCACGACGTCGTGGTCCTCGCGCGGGATGTAGGTGCCGATGGGGTTCACCGACGTCGAGACGTGGATGTCGTGCCCCGAGGTGAGGCCGACCGCGCCCAGGGGATCGTCGGCCTGGTGGGGCGCGATGCTCAGGGGGACGGTGTGCGAGGAGCCGTCGTTGGTGATGTCGTAGTTCTGGATGTGCGTGTGGAAGCTGTGCACTTCCGTGTGGCCGTTCACGAGGTCGATGGTCAGCTGCGTGTGCTGGGGGATGCGGATGATCGGGCCCGGCACGACGCCGTTGAAGGTCCAGGCGTGGTAGGGCACGCCCATGATCTCCTTCTCGACCTCCTCGACCTCGAGGCGCACCGTCACGGGCGGCGGGGCGGCCTCCTCGGCGCCCAGCCCCAGCGCGACCGCGCCCAGCGGCCCGATGGCGAGGACCGCGGCTGCGAGGATCGCGAGCTTCGTGGAGCGTTGCATGGCTCAGGCCTCCGGGAGGATCGTGATGGCGCCGCGCATCTGGCCGTCGGCGCCGTTGAACGCTAGCGGCGTGCCGTGGATGCCGCAGTGGTACGGCACCACGCTCTGGCCGGGGGCGGGCGTGGTGGTGTCGGGCTCGCAGGGCGTGAAGGGCTCCGCCACCGGGGGCTGCCCCACGACGGGGGCGCCGCTGAGGGTGCCGAAGCTCTTCTCCACGAGGCCCGTGCCGGGGTCGTAGCGGTACGTCACGGGGTACAGGTCGCCCAGGTCCTCCATGAGGTCCTGCGTGTCGCGCAGCACGTCGAAGCACTTGCCCCAGCGCAGGGGTAGCAGCGGGTTGCACAGCGCCAGGTCGAGGGCCTGGGAACCGCAGGTGCTGCTGCTCCGCGGGTCGTGCTGGGCCGCGCCCTGCACGTCCGCGTACACCCACACGACGGTGCCGCCGTTGCGGATGGTGACGTGGTCCGGGTGGAAGCGGAAGTCCTTGACCATCACGAACGCGACCTGCCCGTCGAGCTGCGCGTTGACGGCGTCGACGCCGCCCTCGAGGACGGTCTGCACCATGCAGCGCGACACCGCGACGGGCCCTGCTTGCACGATGTTGCCCGTGGTGAAGTCGCAGTGCGCCGCCGCCGGCGGGGCGAGGGCCAGCACGAGGGCCAGGGGCAAGGCGGCCACGACCGCACGGTGCACGAGCCTCCCGTCCATCGACGCTCCCCGAGGCTTCGACACCCAGGGGCCACTTAAGCGTTTCGCGCCGAGCCTGTGCATGCGCATGCCGGTCCCTCGCGGCCCGTGGCTGGACGGGTCCTCCCTAGACGATGACCGGCCCGTTCACCCACAGGCTCGGGAACACGAGTTCCTCGGTCACGTCGATGTAGTCGTCGAAGTTGAGGTCCACGGCCACCATGGGGCAGTTGATGTGCGTGAAGGTGGTCGCGGGCCGGTTCAGCACCTTGTGGCCGTTGCTGTTCACCAGCTGGAGGCACTCCGCCGCGCTGCGGCACTGGTAGTAGGATGGGTCGCGCTTGTTGACGCTGACCATGCACTTCGGGTTGTCGTAGTCCACGATGCAGTTGGCCTTCCACATGGGGCTGTACAGCTTGAAGCTCAGCGGGTCCAGCGGCGTCCCGGCGGCCGTGTTGAAGATGGTGAAGTCCGGCCGGAAGATCGCGCCGTAGCTGATCATGAACACGTCCGCGCTCACGCCGTCCTCGCCGGGCCAGTTGATGCCCGCCCAGGTGGGGTTCCAGCTGGCCTCGTAGGTGATGAACTTCACGGCGACGCCTTCCTGCCAGGCGGTGATGCGCGGCCGGAACGGCGGGCCGCTGTACAGCTGGTTGTCGGGCAGGTCGGCGATCTGCGCCGGGACCACGGGCGCGTTGACGAAGAGGCCCGTCTCCACCATGGCCGGCGCGCCGAGCGCGTCCTTGGCCGCGAGCTGGATCACCTCTGCGACGCTGCGCGGCTGCGCGCTGCAGCCCGTCCCAAGCACGACGTCCACGATCTCGCGCGTGGGCGCGTCGTGGTCGCCCCAGAAGCCGCCGTCGCCCGGCACCGGGTAGTGCTTCTCGAGCACGGGCGCGAGGGTGAGACAGTCGGGGAACTGGTAGATGTGCGAGTGGTGCGCGTCCATCAGGAAGGTCTCGGGGCTGAGCACGTGGTACTGCGTCACGCGCCCCTCCACGAACGCGAACTGGCGGAAGATCGGCGCGTCCCAAGCTCCCGCGGGCTGGTAGCTGCCGACGCCGTTGAAGGGGCCGCCGGTCTTGGGCATCGCGGCCGCGACGATCGCGACCACGTCCTCCGCGCCGGGCGGATCCAGCGCCACGACGGCGGGCGCGAGGAGCATCAGGGCGGCGAGGCTCACGAGGCTGGCGCGTGCGAACTTCATCTCAGTTCCCTCCCGGGAGCGAGGGGCCCAGCATCGCTGTGTTCAGGACCCCGTCCTGCGCGGTGGGCAGCACGAGCACATCGATGCCCGACGGCGTGCTCCACCCCGCTTGGTCGAAGATGGTGACGTCGATGTGGTGCTCGCCCGCCGGCAGGCCGCGGAGGTCGGCGCGCCAGCCGAAGGGCGCCGCGGCGTCGCTGGCCATGAGCACGCCGTCGAGGCGGAACTCGACGCGGTCCTCGCGCGAGGTCGCGTCGGCGCAGGCGACGCTCACGGTGGTGAAGCCGTCGCTGCCGGCGGTGCTGGCCAGGGTGCCGGACGCGGTCGCGGGCGGCGCGGGCGTGCTGATGCCGTACTTGGCGAGGAGCGTGGTGCGCAGTCCAGCGACCTCGAAGTCCGCGAGCGCGACGATGTCGTTGGGCGTGCGCACGGGCGCGACGACGAGGGTCTCGCCCGTCGGGCTGTCGCCCTGCAGGCGGTCTTGGATGTACAGCTTGCCGTCCTCAGGGCTGGTGATCGCCAGGGTGGGCGCGACGCTGTCGATGCGGAACTCGGCCGGATACCAAGCGAGGTTGCCCGCGCCGTCGCTGCTCGTCATGGTCAAGCGGTGCGCGCCCTCGCCGGTGACCTCGAAGGGCCCGGTGTAGTCCTGCCACGCCGCGCCGTCGAGGCTGTAGCGCAGGCTGGCGACCCCGCTCTGCGCGCCGAGGCCGCGCTCGGTCGCGGTGAGGCTGACGGTCAGGGTTGCGGTCGTCCACCATCCGTGGGCGCCCTGCGTGCCCGCGACGCCCACGCTGACCTTGGGCGCGAGCGTGTCGAGCTGGACCCCGGCGCCCTCGACGATGCGCACGGGCTGGTCCACGGCCACGGTCTCGGTCTGCACGAGGCCGCTGGGCCACGTGACCACGACGGTCGCCGGGCCGGCGTTCGCGCCGAGGCCGAAGTGCTGCGGCTCGAGGCTGCCTGAGCCGAGCGTCTCGCCGACGGTGTTCTGCTTGGTCTGGGTCAGCGTGCCGGCCGTGACCGCGACCTGCGCGCCGACGCCGAAGTGGTTCCCGCCCGCGGAGCGGAGCTCCACCTGCAGCCAGTGGTTGGCCGCCGGGGCGGTGTTCTTGTAGAGGCTGACCGGGACGTTGTTGTTGTTCACGACGACGAGCTCCTCGACGCCGTCGAGGTCGAAGTCGGTCGCCATGGCGCCGCTGCTCACGAAGCGGTCCAGCAGGCCAGGGCCAGCGCGGTGCCGCATGTCCACCCACGAGTGGGTGCCGCTCTCGCGGAGCGTGTTCTGGAAGAGGAAGTTGGGCAGCTCGTAGCCGTTGTCGTCCTCCGGGTCCTCGGGGTGGATGAAGTTGCCCCCCGGCGGCTCCATGTGCCCGTTGGCCACGAAGAGGTCGAGGTCGCCGTCGTTGTCGTAGTCGATGGCGGGGCAGCCCCAGCCGAGGTAGTTGAAGCTCAGACCCAGGTCGCCGAGGGTGTCGTGGCTCTCGAAGGTGCCGTCGCCGTGGCCGGTGTAGTAGCCGTTCAGCTCGTCCTCGAAGTGGCTCATGTAGAGGTCCAAGTTGCCATCGCCGCTGAAGTCCTCGGCGGTCGAGCACATGGAACCGCGCGGGTCCGCCGCGCCGCTCGCCGCGCCGAAGTCGGTGAAGGTGCCGTCGTGGTTGTTGAGGTAGACCTCGTTCTCGTTCTCGTCGTTGGCCACGTAGAGGTCCGCGAAGGCGTCGTGGTTGAAGTCGGCGAAGTTCACCGCGAAGGTGCGGCCGATGTGCTTGCTCGCGCCGCTGGCGTCGGTGACCTCGGTGAAGGTGCCGTCGCAGTCGCTCTTGTAGAGGTTGTTCGTGTCCGGCAGCGTGGCCTGCAGGCCAGCCGGCATGCCGCTGTTCATGCGGTACTGCGCGTAGTTGCCGCGGTAGAGGTCCACGCAGCCGTCGTGGTCGAAGTCCGCGGCGGCGAGCGCGACGCCCCATTGTGCGTCCTCGACGCACGCCACCGGCGCGATGCACAGGGTGTCCGTGGTAAGGCCCATGGCGGTCGGGCTCTGGGCCGTGAAGCGGCCGTCCCCCTCGTTGCGGTACACGACGGTGCTGGGGCTGTTGATGGTGTTGAAGGCCTGGGGGATCTGGTGGAAGTTCGCAACGATGACGTCCAGGTCGGCGTCGCCGTCGAAGTCCAGGGGCAACGCCGCCATGCTGTAGCCCTTGTCGTGGATGCCGACGAAGGCCGTCGCGTCGGTGAAGGTGCCGTCGCCGTTGTTGAGGTAGAGCGCGTCCTGGGGGTCGTAGAGGTCGTTGAGGTACTGGCCGTTGAACTGGGTCGAGTAGCGAGTGTTGGGGAAGTAGAGGTCCGTGAAGCCGTCCCCGTTGTAGTCGCCGAGCGCGGGGGAGCCGCAGAAGAACACGTCGTTGAACCAGCGCGGCCCGAGGCCCAGCCACTTGCCCCAGTGCTCGCAGACGAAGTCGAGGCCGGCCGCGGGAGCGACGTCCACGAAGGACGGGTCGCTGGACGTGTCCGCGCTGGCCATGGGCCAGCCGGCGGCCATCATCAACCCTGCGGCTACGACTGCAAGCCACGCTGCGCTGCGACTCCGCATCTCCGAGCCTCCCGCTGGCCCCACCGAACCGGCCGGGGGCCGGGTTGGTCACCGCGGGGTTCCTTTAAAGGCCTTTCCTGCGCCGGCTATGCATGTGAAGCTGAACTTCGGTGATCGTCGCGCGCAGGGGGCACCGGTCCCGGGACGACGCGGATCACAGCTGGGGGAAGCTAGGGCCCTGGTTCACCGTCGAAACGACGCCGTCGCTGCTGGTCGGGACCAGGACCACGCGGCTCGTGGTGGTGACGGCGTTGCCGGCGACGTCCGAGAGCGTCGCGGTGAGCAGGTACTCGCCCGCCGCGAACTGGGAGGTGGGCCACGCCCACACGTAGGGCGCCAGGCGCGCCGTGGTCTGCGCGACCACGGTGCCGCTGGTGCGTTGCAGCGTGTAGTCCACGCGCCAGACGCCGCTCGTCGCGTCGGCGCCGCGCGCCTGGACGGGCTGGGTGCCGTCGCTGCCCACCAGCTCGGCCAGGGCGCCGCCGTCGCCGCGCAGCGCGCTGACGTCGGTGGCGACCGGCGCGAGCACGAGCGCCTTCGGCAGTTCGGCGACCCGCGCGAGCTCGCGGCCCTGCGCGTACACGCCGCCCGTCGCGGGCACGAGGTCGTCGAGGGCGGGCGCGCCGCTGTCGATCCGGATGGGGTAGAGGTACACGGCGCGGTTCGGCGAGGCGATGGTGGCGCCGCCGGGGGTCGCGATCACGGCGGTGTCCGCGACCTCGACCCAGAGCTTGTGGGTGCCCTCGCCCGCGAAGGTGAGCACGGTCCCGGTGCTCGGGCTGGGCACGGCGGTCCACGTCGCGCCGTCGGTGCTGTAGCGGAGGAGGCCGACCGTGGTGAAGGCGGATTCGCCGGCGAACTTGGCCTCGCCGGCGGTGAGCTTCACGCGCACCGTGGCGGACGTGTACCACCGGTTGAGGCCCAGCGTCGTGCCGCTCTGGGGCGTGAGCGCCGGGCGCGGTGCGGCGGTGTCGTTCTTCCATCCCACGCCTTCGACGAACTGCACGAACTTGAGCGCGCTGGGCGCGCCGAAGGCCTTGGTGTAGGTGTCCAGGGCGCCGCTCGGCCAGCGGATCTGCACGCTCACGGGGTTGGTGTCGTTGGCGTAGCCGCCTTCCACGCGCTTCTGGAGCCCGAACAGCGCATCGGTCAGCGACTGGCCGCCCCAGGCCATCGCGGCCCCGAGCTGCCGCGTCACGGCGAGCGCGCCGGCGCTGACCGTGACCTTGGCGCCGAGTCCCGCGCGGTTGCTGGCTTGGCCCTGCAAGGCGACGCGGAACTGGTCGCCCGAGCCACCGGGCCACGTGTTGCTGCAGCTGCCGATGGCGTTCGTGTTCTTGAGCAGGTGGGCGGCGTCGCCGCCGGGGCCATCCACGACGATGTCGCCGGGGCCGTGGAACGCGTCGAGGTCCCAATCGAGCAGCGCGGCGCCGCTCGCGAAGGTGAGGTCGGTGAGCGCGGGCAGGTCGGTGTAGCCGCACGAGTCGTGGTCGCCCGCCTCCGCGGTCACGTCCTCGAAGGACAGCGCGCCCGTGTCGCGCAGGCGGTTCGTCAGCACGTGCGGGCTCTGGGCCTGCTCCTGCAGCGGATCGCCGTTGGCCACGAAGAGGTCCATGTCGCTGTCGCCGTCGTGGTCGAGCGCGAGGCAGCCCCACGCGTCGCCGGCCGCCGTGGCGTCGAGGCCCGCGGCCACCGTTGCGTCGGTGAACGTGCCGTCGCCGGCGGCGAGCCAGAGCGCGTCCGCGACGCCGTCCTCGTGCGCGGCGAAGAGGTCGAGCAGGCCGTCCGCGTCGAAGTCCTCCCAGGCTTGGCAGGTGGCGGCCGCGCCGTCGGCGAGGCCCGCGGCCGCGGCCACGTCGGTGAACGCGCCGCCATCGTTGCGCCAGAGCGCGGCCGGCTCGCCGTAGGTCGTCACATAGAGGTCCGCATCGCCGTCGTCGTCGACGTCCACGAACGCCGCGCTCGTGCTGCGCCGCGCCACTCCGCCCAGGCCTGCCGCGGCCGTCGCGTCGTGGAACACACCCGCGCCGTCGTTGTGCAGCAGCGCGTCCGGCGCGCCGGGCCACGCGCGCAGGTCGGTGGGCGGGCCCGCGGGCTGGGCGGCGAGGTCCGTGTAGCGGACGAGGTAGAGGTCCACGAGGCCGTCGGCGTCGTAGTCGCCCCACGCTCCGCCAAGGACCAGGAAGTCCTGCGGCAAACCGGCGCTGGCGCTGATGTCCGTGAACGTGCCCAAGCCCGTGTTGCGGTAGAGCCGCGCGAGGCCCGCGCCGCCGACGAACAAGTCGAGGTGGCCGTCGTTGTCCACGTCGGCCCAGCTGGCCGCGTAGGCGCCGCGAACGTCGATGCCGGCCACGTCGGTGACGTCGAGGAACCGCTCGCCGCCCATGGTGTAGATGGAGCCGTCGTTCATGTACAGCCGCGATGCGGGCGCGCGGAGCTCGTTGAGCGCGTCATCCGTGTAGGACGGCGAGGGGAGGAAGAGATCCGGGTAGCCGTCGCCGTTGAAGTCGCCCGCTGCGGGGCCGCCCGCGGGCAAGACATCCAGCAGGCCCTGCGCGGGGCCGAGGGCGGGGCTCCAGCGGTGGATCGGGAAGTCCACGCCGCTGTCCGCCGTGACGTCGGAGAACTCCGGTGGCGGCGGGAGCCAGCCCTGCACCGGCGCGGGCGCAGCCGCGAGGGCCAGCAGGGCGATGACGAGCGCGGACACGACGGCGTGGCGCATCGGGCGGCCTCCCGGCTGGCCGACGCGATGGGCCCCCAAAGAGTTTTCCTCCGCGGTGTCTGCCGGTGGCCGTCCGCGACGTGGAAGGGTCCCGTCGGGCGCTGAAGTTCGCTGGACGTCCGGCAGCCCTCCGGCCCAGGCCGCGGAGGCAACCCTTAAACCCGCCTGCGGGGGTACGCGGCCTCGGGAGGCTCCATCGTGCGCTCGCGCCGCCGTGGCCCTGCTGACGCAGTTCTGGCGCTCCGATGGGCCGTCGCGGGACTCGTCCTCGCAGCCCTCGCGCTCGCGGCCGCGGCCGCGGCTGGGCCCACGTGGACGGACGAGGCCCGCTCGGCGGGCGTGGCCTTCCGCATGGCCGGCGAGGTGCACAACGAGGCCGACTTCGACTGGCCGGCCTTCCCGGAGATCATGGGCGGCGGCGCCTGCTGGGCGGACGTGGACGACGACGGATACGACGACCTCTACTTGG
>DASYRW010000223.1:0-1886 GCA_036003985.1 Thermoplasmatota archaeon | reverse complement strand
AAGGGCGCCTCACAGGCCTTGGTCCTCGCGCGCGAGGGCCCCGCGTGGCTCGCGGACGAGGCCATCCTGCTGGAGCAGGGCCACGCGCGCGTGCGCTGCGCCCCGCGCGGCGTCGCCGCGGCGATCACGCCCTGGAACTTCCCGCTGTGGCAGCCGCTCCGCTCCCTGATGCCGGCGCTCCTCGCGGGCAACACCTGCGCGCTGAAGCCCGCGCCGCAGGGCACGCTCACGGCGCTGCTGCTGCGCCGCTGCTTCGAGGAAGCCCAGCTGCCGCGCGGGGTGCTGCGCGTGCTCACGGGCGGCGCTGCGACGGGCGAGGCCCTCGTGCGCGCGCCGCTGGATGCCATCGCCTTCACGGGCTCGCGCGCGGCGGGCCAGCGCGTCGCCGCCGCCGCGGCGGAGGGGCTCAAGCATGCCGTGCTCGAGCTCGGCGGCAGCGATCCCTTCCTCGTGCTCGCCGATGCCGACCTCGACCTCGCGGTTCGGCTCGCGATGGAGGGCCGCTTCCGCAACGCGGGCCAGATCTGCATCAGCGCGAAGCGCTTCTTCGTCGAGGAGCCCCTCTTCGACGCCTTCGCCGACCGCATCACGGCCGCTGCCCAGGCGCTCGTCGTGGGCGACCCTGCGGAGCCCGCGACCCAGATGGGCCCGCTCGTGAGCGCCGCGCAGCGCGACCTCCTGCACGCGCAGGTGCAGGCCAGCGTCGCCCAGGGCGCGCGGGTGCGGTGCGGCGGCGCGGCCTTGCCCAGGAAGGGGTGGTTCTACGCGCCGACGGTGCTCGACGGCGTCACGGACGCCATGCCGGTCATGACCGAGGAGACCTTCGGCCCCGTCGCGCCCCTCGTCGCGGTGCGCGACGCGAGCGAGGCCGTGCAGCGCGCCAACGCGACGCCCTTCGGCCTCGGCGCCTCGGTCGTCGCAGGCGACGTGGAGCGCGCGCGGCGCATCGCCGCGCAGCTCGAGGCCGGCACCGTGGCCATCAATGGATTGGTGCACACGGATGCCCGCGTGCCCTTCGGCGGCGTGAAGGGATCGGGCGTCGGCCGGGAGCTGGGGCGCGACGGGCTGCGCGCGTGGACCGACCTCCGCGTCGTGGTCTCCTCGCTGCAGGGCCTCGTCGCGTCGAGCCAGCCACAGCAAGAGCCATAACCTCCCGCCCAGCATGCGGGCCCATGCGCCGCGCCGCCCTCGCCCTCGCGCTCGTGCTCGCGCTCGCCCTCAGCGGCTGCCTCTCGCCGACCTCGCTCCAGCCCCAAGGCTTGCCGAACGCTGGCATCGTGGGCCCGGTCGTGCACCGCGCGGGCGCCGTCGTGGCCGAGGCGCCCGAGGCGGTGCTGGGCGGCCCCGCGCCCCAGCTCGTCGAGACGCTGCTCGGCATCGCCGGCGCGGAGCCGAACATCGGCGTCACGAGCAGCGGCGCCGTCTTCGTCAGCACCTTCGACTTCGTCATGCGCTCCACCGACCACGGCGCGACGTGGCAGCCGGTCTACGAGTTCGGCGACGTGCACGGCCCCGCAGGCACCCCGCTGGCCGACCCGATCCGCAACAGCGACCCCATGCTGTGGGTGGACGCGACGACGGACCGCGTGTTCAACTTCCCCATGTTCCCCATCTTGCTGTGCTCGCAGGGGCTGTGGAGCGACGACGACGGCGAGACCTGGGACGGGCGCCCGCTGGCCTGCGGGCTGCCGGGCGTGGACCACCAGAAGCTCGCGACGGGCCCGTACGCCGAGGGCAGCAGCATCGCCCGGACCGGCGACTACCCGAACGCGGTCTACTACTGCTACAACAACGTGCGCGACGCGGTCAACGGCGCGACCAACTGCGCCGTGAGCACCGACGGCGGCATGACCTTCCTCGTGGACAACCAGGTCGATGGAGGCTGC
>DASYRW010000222.1:0-2284 GCA_036003985.1 Thermoplasmatota archaeon | reverse complement strand
CCTTGCGCCCCGCCCCGGAAGCGCGGCGCGACCGCGCCGCGTCGTCGCGCGCGGGCCCGGAAGGACCATGCTGCGCGCCGGGTTTCGCCGCTGCGATGGGCGGCGCCGACGACGCGAAGCGGCGCGCGGCAGAGCACGCTGCGAGCTTGGTCCACGACGGCATGGTGCTCGGCCTCGGCACCGGCTCCACCGCCAACCTGATGCTCGCGGCGCTCGCGGCGCGCGTGCGCGACGGGCTCAAGGTGCGGGGCGTGCCGACGTCCGAGACCACCATGCAGCTCGCGCGCCACCTCGGCGTGCCGCTCACGACCCTCGACGACGACCCGCAGCTCGACCTGACCCTCGACGGGGCCGACGAGGTCGACCCCCAGTTCCGGCTGATCAAGGGCCTCGGCGGCGCGCTGCTGCGCGAGAAGGTCGTGGCCGCGGCGAGCCGGCGCGTGTGCATCATGGTCGACGAAGGCAAGCTCGTCGCGAAGCTCGGCACGAAGGCCCCTGTCCCTGTGGAGGTCGCGCGGTTCGCGTGGCAGCCGGTCCAAGCCAGGCTGCGCGCGATCGGCGCCGAGCCGGCGCTGCGCCGCACGCCCGATGGCGCGGCCTTCGTGAGCGACAACGGGAACGTCATCCTCGACGCCCGCTTCGCCCGCGGCATCGACCAGCCCGAGGAGCTGGAGCGCGCGCTCAACAACATCCCCGGCGTGATGGAGAACGGCCTCTTCCTCGGGCTCGCCACCGAGGTCGTCGTGGGGAGCGCGGCAGGCGCCCGGATGCTGCGGCGGGCCTAGGCTCTCCTCAGATCGTGGAACTCCGTCGAGGGGGTCCGGCCAAGGCTTATGAGGGCTGCCTCCGGTGGCGCCCCGTGCGCCTCCTCGCTTGGCTCGCGCTGCTCTCGCTGCCCGCGACCGCCGCGCTCGCGCTGCCGCCCGCGGCGCCGCCGACGGGCGGGCTCATCCTGGCGGTGCCGGGGAGCTGGCTCGCGGGCTTCGCGACGCCCGTCGCGGTGGGCCTCCAGGGCTTGCCCCTGACGCTGGCGAACGAGGACATCATGAAGCACAACGTGGTCGCCGTCGAGCTGGGGCCGCCCGACAGCCCGTGGTGCTTCCACTTCCCCGACGACCAGTGCCCGCTCTTCTGGAGCCGCACGGTCAACTTCGGCGAGGTCGCCGCGGTCGAAGGGCTCGCCGCGCTCGCGCCGCTGACCGCGTACCACTACTACTGCGAGGAGCACCCCGCCATGGAAGGCGTCCTCGTGGTCGTTCCCGGAGCGTGATCCCTTGCGCATCCTCGCCGCGCTCGCCCTCGGCCTGCTGATGATCGCGCCTGTCGTTGCGCTCCCCGCGGCCCCGCTCGGCGACGCGTCGCCCGACCCGCTCGCGGCCTTCGGCGAGAGCCCGCGCCTCGCGCCGCCCCTCGATCCGGTCAAGGCGCTGAACCGCTTCGTGCCCCGCGCGCCCGGCACGGTCGTCGACGCGACGTACGTCTTCGGGCCGTTCGTGATCCCGGCGGGCTGGGACCTCAACCGCGTCTGGGCCGACGTGCCGGTCCACGATGGCTTCGTCACGAAGCTGGGCTACCGCCTCGTCGATGCAGCGACGGGCGAGGCCTACACCAACATGCAGGTGCACATCCACCACGCGCTCTGGTTCGAGAACCAGGGCACCGAGACCCTGCTCGACTTCGGCGAGTTCATCTACGGCACCGGCGAGGAGCTGACGCGCCTCGACCTCGACGCGCGCAGCGACGCCGTGCCCGGTGGGCCGCGCTACGGGCTGTGGATGCCGCAGGCCGGCGCGCAGACCATGCTGATGATGCTGCACAACAAGGAGCAGGCCGAGCGCGTGGTCGAGATCCTGCTCGACGTCACGTTCGTGCACGGCAGCGCCGCCGCCATCGCCGCCGCCGCGGGCTGCGACAACCCGGCGCCCTTGCCGGGCGAGGGCTGCGTCGCGGGTGCGGACGTCCATGCGCTCGACGGCCAGCTGTGGGGCGCGATCTACAATGTGCCGCGCAACGCGGCCGGCTCGGGCGTGCACGTGTACCCGTCGCTCACGGGCAGCGGCATCCGCTTCACCGCCGACCGCGACGGCACGCTGGTCCACGCGGCGGGCCACGTGCACACCAACGGCCTGCGCACGGTGATCGTGAACCTCGGCAGCACCAGCGAGCCCTGCGGGGACCTCGACGCGGATGGCTTCCCGGGCATCACCCTGCTGCGCAGCGACAAGTTCGACCGCGTGGCGGCCGCCGCGCCCCACAGCGAGGACTTCCAGATGGGTGTGACGCA
>DASYRW010000221.1:0-6291 GCA_036003985.1 Thermoplasmatota archaeon | reverse complement strand
TGACGTGGACCACCACGACCGCATCGCGCAACGGCACGGGCTCGAAGGGCATCGATCCCGACGTGGCCATCGACCGCGCGAACCATGTCTACGTGGTGCACGAGGGCGACGACGGCAACCTCTGGATGGCCGCGAGCCGGGACCGCGGCGCGACGTGGGGCGAGCGCGTGCGCGTGAACCCCGAGGGCGTGCGCAGCGTCATGTTCCCAGCGGCCATCGCGGGCGACGAAGGCAAGCTCGCGGTCGCGTACCTCGGCACGCCCGACACGGCCCTGCACGGCAACGACGCGCCGCCGTGGGCGCGCTGGCACCTCTACGTGACGTTCGTCGAGGGCGCTGCGGGCGACGCGCCGGCCATGACCACGGCGCGCGCGACGCCCGCCGACGATCCGGTCCAGATCGGCGTCATCTGCACGCGCGGCATCGCGTGCCCTGGCGGCGGCGCCCGGCGCAACCTCGCGGACTTCATCGACGCTTCGATGCTCCCGGACGGACGCGTCATCGTCGCGTGGACCGACGGCTGCCTCGCGGCATGCACGCGCGCGAGCGACAGCGGCGCGAGCCTGGTGACGGTGAGCGTGCTGCAGGCCGGCCCCGCGCTGCTGGGCCGTCAGGCGAACGACGCCGCGACGGTGCCCGCGACGGCCTGGCCGTCGAGCGGGCCCGGGCCGCAGCTGTAGGCGAACACGCCGCCGAGGAACACGAGCAGCGACGACGCGCCCTCCGGCACGTCGGCCTCGGCGTGGTCGCAGAACTCGTCGCGCGCGAGGGTGTTGCCGTCCGCGTCGAGGAAGTTGAAGCGCGCCCCCACCGGCAGCGCGGTGACGTCGTCGATCTCGATGCGGACGTGCGCCGCCCCCAGGGGCAGGTCGAGGAAGCAGGCTCCCGCCAGGTCCACCTGCACGGGCTGGGGCAAGAGGCATGCGATCGCGAGGCCATTGCCGCCGACGTACGTCGTGGACACGCTCACGCCATCTCCGCCCGGGATCGAGAGGGACAGCAGCACGAACCCGATGACGGCAACGTGCACGCGGCCCCAGGCGGGCCGGAGGCCAAGAACGTTGTCCGGAGAGTCAGGTCACGTCCGAGGTGGTGACATCGTCGATGAGCCCGCGCAGGACCGCGTCTACCTCGTACTCCGCACGGGGATCCGCCAGGGCTGCAAGCAGCTCCCCCGCAGAGGGGCTGTATCGCAGGTCATCGTGGCTGCAATCCGCGCACGCGTCAGCACGAGGCGGATCGTCTTGCCATCTCGACGCAATCCATGGCAGCAATCCTGCAGCGCCATCACCTTCGACCAATCCCGTTCTCACATCAGCAACCCACAGCGCGCTGTCTTGTGCCCGCGGTGACAGCGCGAGGACGCTGCGCAGTTCCCCGGGGTCGAAGGTCACCTTGGGTGCCACGTTGAACCCTACTTCGCCACGCAATGCGTTGTAGCTGACCCATACGACGCGCAGGTTCTCGAACAACGCGAAAGCGTAGTGTTCAGGCGATCCAAATCCCCGAGACCCTGAACAAAACCCGCAACCACTCGTGAGGACGACCACGCAACGAGCGCCCGCATGACCGAAGGAGACCGGTTCGGCGCGCAGCGGTCCCGAGTCGTTGCCGGCTTGGCTTTCGTACGAAACCTCCATGGGCCAGCGCGTGCAGTTTCCCGCGTCGGGCAGCACGGGCGGCGGAGGACCAATGTCGATGGAGGTTTCCTCACTCCATGCGAAATGGCCAGCGTTGGCGGCAACGCCCCGGAGGACGAGTTCTGCCGTGCTGCGGAGCGGGGCCAAGATGGCGAAGCGATAGGTGTTGTTGCCGATGGCCTCGCCTGGTTCAGCGCGACCGAAGGAGGAGATCATCACCTCGCGCATCGTGTCGCCGGGGCGCGCGGGGATGCTGCGATTGGCGAGGTAGACCGCGCGGAAGTCTAGGCACGCGCTGGCGGGCTCGACGCGGAACGTCGCGTTGAAGTAGGTCCCCGCCGGGGCCGATTCCGGCGTCTCCACCCAAAGGACGTCCCGGGGGCGCGTCTCGTTCGAGCAAACGCTGGGCAGGTTGGGAGCCGCGGCCGTCTCTTGGCCCATCGGCTTCGTCGCGTTCTCCGGAGGACCCATCTGGCTTCCGGGGCCCAAACATCCTGCAAGGCTCAGGGCAAGGCCCATGAGCGCTACCGGCGGACCGCGCATGCACCCACGCGCTGGAATCCGCGCCGCCCGGAATGATGCCTTCTTAAGCGTTCGGGGCCGCCCGAACCGATGCGATGAACGGTCTCGCCGGAAGCCCGACTCACGACGCGGCGCGCTGCACCTTCGCGACCGCCACGTCGGCGCGGCCCTCGCGCGTGTCGGCCCACGTCATGTACACCACGTCGCCCGCCGCGCCGATGCCGATGTAGTCGCCCATGAAGGGCACGCCGCTCTGGTGGATGCCGAGGTCGCCGTCGAAGCTCGTGCTGCTGAGCCGCTGCGAGCTCCACGACTGGCCGCCGTCCATGCTCCACACCCACGTCGCGTCGAGCAGCGTGTTGTTGTCGCCGTAGTGCCGGTCGTACAGGACCATGTGCACGCTGCCGTCGGCCGCGACGACGACGTTGGGGTGGAACTGGTCGCTGCCGGTCCAGCTCCCCACCTGCATGGGGGTGCGCCACGTCGCGCCGCCGTCCTCGCTGCGCGTGAACCAGACGTCGTGGTCGTCCGCGATCAGGAGGTCGTCGGCCCACGTCGCGTACAGCCAGCCCCGCCGCGCGCCGTCGGTGGCGTCCACGGCCATCATGGTGGAGTCGAAGATGCGGAAGTCCGCGTTGGGCGCGTTCTGCCCGGTCCAAGGATGTGCGGGGCTCACCACCACGGGCTGCGCGAAGGTCGCGCCGTCGTCCGCGCTCTTGGCGTACAGCACGTCGCCCGTGTTCCAGTCGAAGAAGATCGCGTGCAGCGCGCCGTCCGCGTCCCAGTCGAGGTCCACCATGGCTCCGGTGTTGGTCGCGCGGTCGGTGGCCATGAGCGTGCGCGGCGCGCCGAAGGTCGCGCCGCCGTCGGTGCTGCGCACGTAGATCAGCTGCGAGCTGGCCGCGTTGAAGGCGTCCCACGCCGCGACGATCGTGCCGGTGGTGGGGCTCACGGCCATGTCGCTCTTGTCGTGCAGCAGCACGCTGCCGCCCAAGCCCAGGGAGATGGCGCCGCGAAGGGTCCACGTGTCGCCGCCGTCCTGGCTCACCGCGAGCCACATGTTGCTGCCGTAGCCGTTGCCGAGGGGCGTCGGCGGGATGCCGGCCAACTCGTCGGTGAGGACGCCGTAGGCCTCGACGAGATAGTAGAGGGCGCCGTCGCTGCCATAGTCGAGCACGGGGTCGGTGACGCAGTCGTAGGCCGCCACCTGGGGGTCGCGGTTCGCCGCGTCGCCGCCCACGAAACCATTCGTCCACGTCCGGCCGCCATCGTGGGTGACGCTCGTGCCCGCCCAGACGCAGCCGCTGCCCTCGGGGGTGTAGTCCTTCGCCCCGACGACGACGTTGTCAGGGTCGGTGGGGTTGACCGCGAGCATCAGCTCGTTGGCCGGTCCCTGCGTCTGGGTGCCCTTGGCTGTGCAAGGGTCGCCCCAATTGCTGATGGCGCAAACCGCGGTCCAGGCAGGCATCGCGGCGGGGCCGGGGCCCGGGCCTGCCGGGGGTGGCGACGGCGCGGCGCAGCCGGCGAGGAGGAGGGCGAGGAGCAGGAGCAGCGCGCGCGGGGCGGGAGCCACGCGGGCGCAAGGCAGGGAAGGGGTTTAGGCTTTGCCGCGCCGGCGCTGCGCGAGAAGAGAGCAAGAGGCGGGCCCATGGCCGAGCCCGCCCCTCGAAAGGAAGCCCCCGCGCGGGATCGATCCCGGGCGCGTTGCGCTCCGAACCGCGCGGGGCCCTCATGAGATGGATCCCGCCCCTCGGTGGGGGGCGGGTCCGGGGTGTGGGGCGATCAGTGGATGATGCCGCTCGCCGCGCCCTCGGCGCTCGCGGCCGCGTCCGCAGCGCCGCCGAGGGCCAGGTCCGGCGCGCGCACCTGCGGCACCTGGATCTGGCCGACGCCGCCGAGGCTGCCGGCGACGTTCGCGTCCGCGCCGAGGTCGAGGTCGGCATTCTGCACCAGCCCGAGGGCCTCGCCGAGGCTCGCGCCCGCATCGACCACGGCGCCGCACGCCGCGTCGAAGCCCATGGTGAGCTGGCCCTGCACCTGGCCGAGCAGCTGCGCGAGGAGGTCGATGGCGCCGTCCTCGGCCACCTCGACCTTGGCGTCGGCCTTGGCCTGGACGTCCTCGGCCCGCGCGCGGACCTCGGGGGCCTTGAGTTGGTGGCCGCCGCGGGCGCCGATGAGCCCATCCACCCCGAGGTACGCGTCGCCGCCGGCGCGGGACTCCATGCCCGCCTCGCCGCGCGCCTCGACGTCCCAGTCCACGTCGGTGTGCACGCTGTCCTTGAGCTCCATGGCCGCGTCCGTCGCGTCGTCGACGGCGCCGCGCACCTCGGCCTCGGCGCGCGCCTGCGCGTCGGTGGCCTCGTCGATCACGGCTTGCTCGTCGAGGTCCGCGTCCGCGCTCCAGCTGGTCTGCGCGCGGGTCTCGCCGTGCGCACCGCCGTAGCTCGTCGTGCGGCAGCACGGCGTGATGGTGCCGAGGTCGGCGCCGCCGCCGTACACGGCGTTGGCCGCGCTCGTGCCCTGCGAGGCGAGCTCGAGGGCGGTGGCCGCGGGGAGGGCCACGGTCGCTGCCAGGGCGATGCCGAGCAGCAGGGGGAAGGTCCGGGGGTTCATGGGGGAGCACCTACCCCTAGCTCCCTGGGGAGGGGTCTAGCCCTTGTTGGATGCCGGCGTGAAGCGAGCACACGAACGTGAACCGAGCCGGGCGAAGGGCCGAAGGTCCCAGCCCGCACGCCCGCGCGCGGCGCGACGAGCGTCTCCAGCCGGGCCTGGGACGACGTCTGCGGGGACGCATGGAGCGACAACAACCTTGAAGCGCCCCTCGCCGGTCAAGGCCTGGGTAGGCCATGCTTCGCCCCGGGCTCCTCGCCGCGCTCCTCGTGCTCGCTCCCGTCCTCGGCGGCTGCCTCGGCGCCACGACCGAGTCGCCGCAGGGCTTGCTGCCGGGCCTCGGCGCGGTGGCGCTGCCGCTGCCCACGCTCAAGTGCCCGCCCGCCCTCAACGGCACGTGCAACCTGCTCGCGACCCTCGAGCCCGAGCGGCAGGGCAACGAGGTCACCATCGCCGTGAACCCCACGAAGCCGGACAACGTCGTCGCGGGCGCGAAGGACTACTTCCCCGCCAGCGCCGGCGAGTGCGTGTGGGACGGCTACTACGTGACGCAGGACGGCGGCGCGACGTTCACGAGCAGCAACGTCCCCGGCTCGCCGTGGAAGCTGCTCAACGATCCGGGCAGCTTCGCGCCCAACGAGCTCACGAGCTACTGGTGCCTCACCGACCCGAGCTACGCGTTCGGCCCCGATGGGACGCTCTACATGGGCGTCATGGCCTACCAGGGCGACCCCGTCACCGGCTCGAAGACCGGCGCGGGCGTCCTGCCGATGGGCGGGCTCAACGACTGGGCCTTCAACCGCGTCGCGCAGGCCGTGGTCATCAGCCACGACGGCGGCGACACCATCGACGGCATCAGCATCGTGGACTTCGGCAGCTTCCCGCTCAACTTCCACGATCGCGAGTGGCTCGCGACCGATCCCGAGAGCGGCGCCATCTACGACGTGTGGACCACGGGCCTGCTGGAAGGCAACATGTTCTACCGCTCCACCGACGGCGGCGCGACGTGGGGCCAGCCCGTGTTCCTCGACGGCCTGCCCATTCCTGACCCCAACGCCAACACGCCCGGTGGCCTGTACGTCGCGGCCGGCCCCCACGGCGCGGTGTACGTCAGCGGCTGCGGGCGCGACGGCCCGATGATCAGCGCGAGCCGCGACGGCGGGGCGACGTTCTCCCCGTGGATGCTGTTCGCCGAAGCCCAAGACGACGGCATGGAGGCGACGTACCGCAGCGGCATGGTGTGCATGCTCGCCGTGGACACGAGCGACGGGCCCTTCCGCGGCACGGTGTACATGGTGTGGAGCGACACGCGCAACGGGAACCGCGATGTCTTCCTCGGCTCGATCCGCGGCGACGCGCTGGGCTCCGAGGGCGGCTTCGCCGTGCAGCACCACGACCAAATGCAGGTGATCCAGCTCAACGACGACGCCAGCACCGCAGACCAGTTCTTCCCCGCGGTCGCAGTGAGCCCGCACGGCATCGTGGACGTGGCCTGGTACGACCGCCGCAACGACCCCGA
>DASYRW010000220.1:0-8188 GCA_036003985.1 Thermoplasmatota archaeon | reverse complement strand
GTCGAGGTCGGCTTCAACCCCGACCCCTCGACGTACGAGGCCTTGCAGCGCGCGCAGGATCAAGCCCGGTGGAATCGTGAGCGTCACGCGCTCCTCGTGACCGAGCATCGGCCCAGGGGGGAGCCGGCGACGGTCCTCTGCACCTCATTGCTCACGACGTTGACGAAGGTGCCGCGTTGCACCAGCCTCGTGCAGTTCTTGAGCTTGTTCGAGGTGGAGCAAGTGAAGACGCTCAGGCCGCCGCCGGAGCGGTGGCAACGTCTCGTCCGCAGGGCAACGGGCGAGAGCGCGCGGCGGGGCTCGCTACAGGTGCCGATCCTAGTCCAGGCCAAGCGGGGAACGCGCCAAGGCCTCGCCGTCGCGCCGCTGCACTGGTTCTACGTCCAGGAGCGCCACTCGGCGCGCGCACTGCCCGAGGGTATCCCGTTGAGCGTGTG
This sequence comes from Thermoplasmatota archaeon, assembly GCA_036003985.1. Lineage (GTDB taxonomy): Archaea > Thermoplasmatota > SW-10-69-26 > JACQPN01 > JAIVGT01 > JAIVGT01. Next base: position 7,751 of record DASYRW010000220.1, on the reverse strand, counting down.
GCAGACCCGCGGCACCCTCTCGCCAGTGGAGGCGGCGGTCCGGTGGTTGTGCTTGAGCGACGAGGGCCCGCGCCTCGGCGACGGCGCGGCGATGGAGGCCCTCGGGTGGGCGGAGTCGTTGCAGGATTTCCGCGCGTTGCGCCGCGCGGCCGCGCTGAAGAGCCGCGCAGGAGCCTGACATGCCCGACCAACCCGATGAGCCGAAGCCGTGGGAGGACTGGGCCGAACGCGCCGGCCCGTCCACGATGAACGTGGACAACTGCGCGCGCTGCGGAGAGCACCACGACGGCCTCGAGATCAAGGCCTTCCTGCGGCCCGTCCGCGACGCGGATGGTGAGTACCCGTTCTGGGCTTCGTGCCCGGCCACGGGGGACCCGATCCTGGTGCGGGTCGTGACGCCGTCGATCTCCGAGAACTAGGTGACGCGTGCGCGGCCCGCTCCCCCCCTGGTGGTGGCAACTCCGCCAAGAACTCGCCGAGGCTCAAAGCTTCGCGTGCGCGCTCTGTGGGCTGCCGTTCGACTCCCGGTGCTTCACCGACCAACGCCGCGCCGTCCCCCCGCGCCTGCGCGCGACGATCGACCACATCGTCCCCCGGTCGAAAGGCGGCTCGGACGCGCGGGAGAACCTCCAAGTCGCGCACAAGCTATGCAACCAGCGCAAGGGCAGCAGCGCGCCTCCGCCGCCTTTGAAGCTCGCGGATGAAGTCGCGGCGTTCCTGAAGTACCGCGAGGCGCCCACGGCCGAGCTCATCGCGGAGATCCAGAAGCGCTGGAGGCAATGATGGCCGCCGCGCCCCCGGTGAGCGTGGCGCAGATCGCGCGCGCCATGCCGGCCGGCCTCGCTGTCCTCGACACGAACGGCAAGTGGGCGCCCGCCGCACACCACAGCCTCATCAACCAGCAGCTCCTCGACATCGCCGCCGGGCGCGTCAAACGGCTCATCGTGAATCTTCCCCCGCAACATGGGAAGAGCACCGAGTGCTCGGAGTACTTCCCCGCGTGGTTCATCGGCAACTGGCCCACCGCGCACATCAACCTGGTGAGCTACGAGCAGCACGAAGCCGTGCGGCACGGGCGGAAGGCCAGGGACATCCTGAAGCGCCACGCGCGTCTCTTCGGCGTGCAGGTGCGCGAGGACGTCGAGAGCGCGGGCGACTGGATGACCACGCAAGGCGGCGGCGTGTTCAGCACGGGCATCGGCGGCCCCCTCACCGGCCGACCCGGCAACGTGCTCATCGACGACCCCGTGAAGAACGCCGAGGAAGCCACCAGCGAAACCATCCAGGAGCGGAACATCGACTGGTGGAAAACCGTCGCCAGGCCCAGGTTGCAACCGCACTGTTGGGTCATCGTGATCCAGACAAGGTGGGCGGAGCGCGACCTCGCCGGCTACTTGATCGAGGAGGACCCCGACGAGTGGACCGTGCTGCGCCTGCCCGCCTTGGCAGAGGACCCGGCGAGCAGCGACGACGTCCAGCCCGACCCGTTGGGGCGCAAGCCGGGCGAGCCGTTGTGGCCGGAGATGTTCCGCCTCGCGGACTACCATGCGATCGAGGCGACGCTGGGCCCGAGCTGGTGGGCCTCGCTGTACCAGGGGCGTCCGGCGCCGCTCGAGGGGGCGATGTTCCGCCGCGCGTGGTTCCGCTACTACGAAACCCAAACCATCATGGTCGAGGTCGAGCTGGAGGACGGCGCGCGCAAGCGCGTGCCCCGCCAGCACGTCGTGCTCAAGGACGCGGAGCGCGAGCGCGTGTACGACGTGCGCGACTGCGAAGTCTTCCACACGAAGGACGCCGCCGAGACCACTGGCGAGAAGAGCGACTGGACCGTCCTCGCCTCCTGGCTCGTCACGCCCGACAGCGACCTGCTCCTGTGGGACCTCGTCCGGGTGAAGGAGGAGCTCGCGGAGCTGCGCGCGTTGGCCCGCAATGCGCTCGCGCAGCATGGGGGCGTGCTGCACATCGAGAAGAAGAGCCACGGCACCGCCCTCATCCAAGACCTGGAGCGCGAGGGCGTGCCGCTCGTGGTGTTCCAGCCGGAGGGCAACAAGGTGCTGCGCGCGCGCGTTGCTGAGGCCAGGTACAGTCGCGGCAAGGTGTGGCACCCCAGGCCTGGGGAGAGGGCGTGGGTGCGCGGCTTTGAGGACGAGCTGTTGAAGTTCCCCAAGGGCAAGCACGATGACCAGGTGGACGTGACCAGCCACGCTTGCATCGTGCTGGCGACCAGGGTTGAGGTGCGGGCCCGGTTCATCGACCTCCCCGGCACGGTGGGCTGACGGGTCGCGGGGGCAACGCCTAAACCCCCAAGCCCCCGCTCGTAACCCATGCAGCTCCGATGGCCCTGGGTCCGCCGCAGCGCCAAGCTCCCGGGCGTCCTGGGCGACCTCGTCGCGGCTGCCCTCGCCGACAACCTGGACCCCGGCCTCATCGTGAGGGAGGCCTATAAGGAGAACCCGACCGTCTTCACGGCCACCCAGCTCATCGCCACGAGCGCGAAGGCCGTGCCGTGGGTCGTCGCGCGCCGCGCGGCAGACGGCGACCTCATCGAGGAGCCGCCGACCCACGACGTGGCCAAGCTCCTGCAGCGGCCGAACCCGTGGCACCCCTGGGAGTACGTCGTCGAGCACTTCATGGGCAACATGGTGCTCTTCGGCGAGGCCTTCGCGCTCCTCAACGGCCCCACCATGGGCAAGCCGACCGAGATCCTGCCGATCCCGAACGCGTGGGTGCGCGTCGAGCGCAACCAGCTCACGCAGGACGTGGTGCGGTTCGTGGTGCAGAACGGGGGCGCTGAGACGATCGTGCCGCCGGAGCGTATGGTGTACGTGTTCACGTGGAACCCGACGGACCCGCGGAAGGGGCAGGGGTTCGTGCAGGCGGCGGCGCGGAGCATCGACACGTCGAACAAGGGTCGCCGGTGGAACAGCGCGCTCCTCGGCAACATGGCGCGCACGAGCGGCGCGTACGTGAGTCCGGGCACGCTGACGGACGTGCAGTTCCAGCGGTTGGAGAAGCAGCTTAAGGAGTCCTACGGCGGCGCGGCCAACGCGGGACGGATCATGGTGCTCGAGGGCGGGGCGGACTTCAAGCGCCACTCGCTGACGCCGGAGGAGATGGACTTCACGGCGGGCCTCAGGGAGACGAAGCGCGACATCAGCACGACGCTCGGCGTCGCGCCCGAGCTGCTGGGGGACCCGGAGACGAAGACCTACGCCAACGCGTTGCAAGCGCGCCTGGCCCTGTACGAGGACCGCGTCTTCCCACTGTTGCGGCACGTGGCGCACACGCTGACGCTGAACCTGCGGAAGTGGTGGCCCGACCTCGTCCTGCACTTGGACATCGATCAGGTGCCGGCGGTGCAGGAGCGCAGGCAAGAGTTCGCCAAGACCCTCTTGAGCCTGGTGGGCGGGGGCATCGTGACGCCCAACGAGGCGCGCGCCGCGCTCGGCTACGAGGAGGTCACGGGCGCCGACGACTTGCTGGTGCCGATCAGCGTCGTGCCCCTGGGAAGCCTGGCCGACGAAGGCAAGCCCGAGGAGGACCCCGAGGACGCCGAGGAAGGCGAGGGCGCCAACGGCAACGGGAAGGCGCGCAAGGCCGCGAAGCTCGTCCGCTTCCGGGACCAGCGCAGGGGGTAGGCCGTGGCTTGGCAGGGCGCTGGGAGCGCTGGGGGGCAGCATGCGCGGTTCAACCGGCGGGCCGCGCGCTACGTCGCGCCCGTGCGGCGGCTCGCGCGCGCGGAGTTCCAGGCGCAGCGGCGTGCCGTCCTCCGCCAGGCCGCTTCGGCGCGCGACGGGGACGACCTGGCGCGCGCGGCTGACCAGGCCCTCGAGGCCCGCCACGACGCGTGGCTCCGCTTCTACCGGCGCACCTTCGCCACGGTCGGCGCGGCGTTCGCGCGCGACGGCCAACCTCCCAAGCAGGAGCAGCGAGAGGCGGCCGATCCGAGCGTCGGCACCTCCTGGGGCCCCGCGGATGACCCGTGGTGGTTCGTCGAGTTCCGCCCGAAGCTGTTGGGGAAGGAGCCGTGGTGGGACCCGTGGCTCGTGGAGACGCTCCGGTACGCGGAGACGGTGGGCGCGCGGCGCGTGCGCCAGATCGACGCGACTACGCGCCGGCAGATCCAGCGGGCCATCAGCGAGGGCCTCGCCGAGGGCGAGGGCGTGGACCGGCTGCTGAAGCGCATCGACCGCTTGCACCTGGAGCAGATCATCCCGAACCGCAGCGAGGTGATCGCGCGCACCGAGGCCCTCAACGCAGCCAGGGCGGGCAGCTTCAACGGCACCATCGCCCTCGGCCTCGAGGACCGCGTCACCAAGAGCTGGCTGGCCACGGGCGACGAGCGCACCCGCCCCGAGCACGCGGAGGCCGAAGCGGAGAACGTGGACGTTCCCTTCCTGGAGCCGTTCCTCGTGCGCAGCCCTGCGAGCGGGGCGCCGGAGCGGCTCATGTTCCCTGGGGACGCGAGCTTGGGCGCGGGGGCGGCGAACATCGTGCAGTGCCGTTGCGACCTCATCCGCCGGTTGCCATAGTCGCGGGGGCAAGCCTGAAGGCGCCCGCGAGGCTTCGCTGGCCCATGGCGCCGAAGAAGGACACCGCCCTCGTTGCCGACGACACGCTCGCTCCCGTCGCGGAGCCGCCGGCCCCCGCGCCCCCGCCGGAGACCGAGGTCGAGCGTCTCCAGCGCGAGAACGCGACCCTGCGCAAGGCCCTCGCGCCCCTCGCGGACAGCCGCTTCACCAGCGACGCCGTCCGCAACGCCCGCCGCGCCCTCGGCCTCGACCAGTAGGGTCGCGAGGGCAGCCCTTAAGCCCTGTGCGCTGGGTGGGTGAGGCATGGCGGCGCTCACCGTCCAGATCATCGCCCAAGCCGGCCTCGGTCCCACGTACGCGGCCTGCGCGGCCGGCGGCGATACGTTCGCGAACGACGGCCGCACCTTTCTGCACGTGAAGAACACGAACGCTGCCACGCGCCAGGTCACGGTGGACGCGGACAAGTTGTGCAGCCAGGGCAGCGACCACAACGCCGTGGTGACGGTGCCCGCGACGACGGGCGACCGCATGATCGGACCGTTCCCTCTGGACCAGTTTCCGAGCGTGTGCGCGATCACGTACGATGCGGTGACGAACCTGACGATCGCTGCGGTGCAGTTGCCGGCGCGGTAGTCGCGGGGACAACGCTCAAGCCGTGAGCCCGCCGCTGGGGTCGCATGGGCAACGCGCTTCTCGTCCTCGAGATCGACGGTGCGTCCTCGTCGGAAGATCAGGCCCTCGTCAACGACGTGGTGGCCTTCGTCCGGCAGCACAAGGCCGGGCCGTATCATGTGCGCGGCGTTCTCGTGCATGCCGGCTTCTACCGCGCCGAGGACCCCCAGGCGTAGTCGCGAGGCACAGCCTTAAACCACCCAAGTCCGACTCGCTCAGCGTGGAGCCCACGGAGCGCAAGGTCTTCGCGATGCCCCTGCTCGCCAAGCAGGTGAGCGACGAGGGCACCTTCGACGGCTACCTCACCGTCTGGGACGAACCCGACCTCTACGGGGACGTCATCAAGCGCGGCGCCTTCAAGGAGAGCCTCAAGGAGAAGGGCGACACCCGCCCTCTGCTGTGGCAGCACTGGTTCGACAAGCCCATCGGCCTCCTCACGGCGAAGGAGGACGACAAGGGCCTCCTGATCCACGGCGACCTGAACTTGAGCGTGCAGCTCGCGAAGGAAGCGCTCAGCCTGCTCAAGCAGGGCGCGATCAACGGGCTTTCGCAGGGCTTCAACCCGATGAAGTGGGAGCTCGACGCGGATCAAGCGGGGCGCGTCATCACGCAGATCGATCTCTGGGAAGGCAGCCTCGTGACGTTCCCGGCGCAGCCGCTCGCCACTGTGCTGAGCGTGCGCGGCGCCGGCCAGTGGAGTCCAAGCTCGCTGCTTCCGCGCGTGGACGAGGCGCGCGCGCGCGAAGACGAAGCTGTCGCGGCCAGCATCGAGCGCATGCTGCGGGTCGCGGAGGAAACGCTTAAGCGTCTCACCCCGGGCTGAGCCATCATGGCGCCGACGCTGGCGGAGCTGGAGACGAAGCAGGCCGAGCTTGTCAAGAAGCTCGAGGACTCCATCACATCCCTCCGGAGCGCAGCCGACCAGCGGATCGCCGAGATCGAGAAGAAGTGGGGCTCGGACCCCGCGGCCGCGTTCAAGAGCGCGGCGGATGCCGAGCTGAAGAAGGCGCAGGACCGCCTCGACGCCGTCGAGACGCGCCTCAACCGCCCCGGCGGCGGCACCCCCGAGGCCGAGACCAAGGCCGCGGAGATGGCGCAGGTGAAGGCCTTCGGCGCGTGGATGCGCAAGGGCGTCATCGCGCCCGAGATCAAGGGCCTCGCCACCGACGACGACGGCGCCGGCGGCTTCCTCGTTCCCGCCCCGCTGAAGCAGGCCATCATGACCAAGATCATCGAGGTCAGCCCCATCCGCGCCAACGCGCAGGTGGACACCATCAGCGTCGGCGACGCTCTGGAGCTGCCGACGGAGACCGGCACGCCCGCGGTCTCGTGGGTGGGCGAGCGCGCCTCGCGCCCGGAGACCACCGCGCCCACCTTCGGCCTGCAGCGCTTCCCACTGCGCGAGCAGTACGCCATGCCGGCCGCGACGCAGAAGATGCTGGACGACGCCGGCTTCGGCGTCGAAGCGTACCTGGTGCGCCGCGTGGGCGACATCATGGGCCAGGACGAGAACACGAAGTTCCTCCGGGGCGACGGCGTCACGCAGCCCGAGGGCATCCTCACCACCCCCAAGACCGAGACCGGCATCACGGACAACGACACCGGCACCAGCCTGACGCTGAAGGCGGACGACATCATCGACTGCATCAGCCAGGTGAAGACGGGGCTGAGCCAGAACGGCAAGCTCTTCATGCACCGCAAGGTGATCGCGTTCGTCCGCAAGCTGAAGGACTCGCAGAACCAGTACCTGTGGCAGCCCAGCCTCCAGACCGGCCTGCCCGCAGCGTTCGCCGGCTACCCGGTGATCGAGACGCCGGACATGGACGACTCACCCACCACCGCTGGCAAGAAGGTGGTCATGTTCGCGAACCTGCGCGACGGCTACCAGATCGTGGACAAGCCCACCATCGGCATGCTCCGCGACCCGTACACGAGCAAGCCGAACGTCCTCTTCTACACGACCCGCCGCGTGGGCGGCGGCGTGCGGCGTGGAGAGGCCATCAGCGTGCTGACCGTCAAGGCCTGAACCATCCCCACCGAGATCCCCGACAGCTCAACGAACCTGGTGAAACCCCATGCCGACGCACAGCAAGGCCCGGAGCGTCTCCCCGAAGAGCACCATCGTGCCCGCCTCGCGCACCGCGTCGGTGAACGGGACGGACGTGGACCTCCACGGCTTCGAGGACGCCACCGTGGTCATCAACACGGGCGCGATCGGCGGCGGCACGTGGACGCCGAAGCTGCAGGAGGCCGACGACAACGGCAGCGGCGCCCCCGGCACGTACGCCGACGTCGCGGCTGCGGATCTGGCGGGTGGCTGGCAGGGGCTGACCGCGGGCGACCTCGCGGCGAACACCGTCTCGTTCGTGGGCTACCGGGGCACGAAGAAGTGGCTGCGCGCGGTCGTGACGGCGGGCGGCTCGCCCGCGGCGACGTTCTTCAGCGCGACCGTGAGCCGCGGCCTGCCGGCGCGCAACACCTTCTGAGCGCGTCCTGTCATGATCTCCCCGGCTGAGAACAAGGCCCTCCCCGGCGCCCCGGTCACGC
>DASYRW010000219.1:0-15685 GCA_036003985.1 Thermoplasmatota archaeon | reverse complement strand
AAGGCGAAGGGACACCCCGTCGGCGCGACGGGCCTGGGCCAGGTCGCTGAGGCCGTGTGGCAGCTGCGCGGGCAAGCGGGCCCACGACAAGTCCAGGACGCGGAGGTCGCGCTCACGCACAACGTCGGCGCGACGGGCGGCAGCTGCGCGGTGCACATCCTCGGGAGGGCGCGCTGATGCACGCCAAGCCCACCATGGCGCAGCTGCACGAGTTGCACCGCGACGGCAAGCTCGCAGCCTTCCAGTGCGCCGCGTGCAAGCGCACCCAGGCCGCCCCGATGGTGCGCTGCACCTGCGGCGGCGAGGACATCGGGCTGAAGGAGCTGCCTTCCCAGGGCAGGGTGGAGAGCTTCACGATCCAGCGCGTCGCGGCGGAGGAGTTCATCAACGACGTGCCCTATGCGTGGGCGGTCATCAAGCTCGACGACGGCACGTGCATCAGCGGCTGGATCGGGTACGTCAGCGAGCCCAAGGACTTGGCCCTCGGCGCGCGCGTGAGGTTCGTGCCCGGCTACAAGCCGGGGTTGCAGTTCGAGAAGGCCTGAGCTCAGCGCGCGAGCTGCGCGTCCTCGGACGCGGCGGCCTCGGTCTCGGGCTCCATCTCCTGCTCCTCGGCGATCTCCAGGGGCAGCAGCAACTCCACCATGTCGCGCAGGTCCTCCTCGGCGATGTCCGGGCCGAGCGCGTCGAGGAGCGCGTAGGTGATGGCCACGCGGGGCTCGCCGATCGTCTCGTTGAACTCGATGACCTTGGCCTCGGCGCGCATCAGCGCCCGCTCCCAGGTCGGGGTCGTTTGCCAGTGGCCGCGCTTCTCCTGCAGCAAGCCCGCGTGGGCGAGGCGCTGGTAGCACTGCTCGAGGTTCATGCCCGATCACCTGCGGGCGGCGCAGGCCGCCCGGCGAGGCGGGATAGTCCGGAGGGGCCTTGAAGCCGCCCGCCGTTGGGCCCCTTCGCCGGAGGGATGACGGGCGGGATTCGGCGAATCGTCCCAGCACCCCGTTCGCTCCCGCGGCGCCGGTCACGGCGCGGCCATGCCGGCGAGCAGGCCCTCCAGGCGCTCGAGGCGCTCCTCCAGGTCGGCGTTGTGCTCCTCCAAGTCCGCGATGCGCGCGTCGCGGTCCTGCAGCTCGAGGTGCAGGCCCTGGATCGCGGCGAGGGCCACGCCCTCCTCGTCGATGGTGGTGATGTGGGTGTCGTCCTCGCCGAGGCCGAAGGCCGCGCGGAAGTCCTGCGCCATGGGGCCCATGTGCCGCACGCCCGGGCTGGCGATGTAGCTCCACGCGCTCACCGGCATCGCGGCGAGGCGCGCGAGGATGTCGCGCGGGCTCACCGGCACGATGTCCTGCTTGGCGTTGCGGTCGCTGAGGCTGCTCCACGCGCCGCTGCCGGGGTTGAGCTGCACGCCCGCGGTGGCCGCGCCGGTGGGCGTGATGGCGGTCACGAACCGGGCGCCGCCGGTCGCGCGTACTGCGAACTGGTTTTCCTCGTCGGTCGAGAAGGTCGGGCTGTTGCTGTCGGCCCAGATAAAGGCGCCTTTGTGGGCCGCCCTTGCGCCGTTCCCGGCGGCGAACGTGAGGTCGCCGAGGGCTTCGTTGTTCATGCCGCCGGGCACGGTCGATTGCATGCCGGTCGCCCTGTTGCTCGCGCCGCCAGCGATGGTCGCGGCTTCGCCCTTGGCCTCGTTGTAGGCGCCGCCGCCGATGGCTGCAGTGGGGCCGCTCGCCTTGTTCGTGTCGCCGCCGGCCACAGTGGCGCTGGACGCGCTGGCCGTGTTGTACGCGCCGCCGCCGACCGTGGCGAACTTCGCCGTCTCGACGCTGGTCCCGGCTTCGCCGTCGCCGGCCAAGTTGTTGAGGCCGCCCGCGATGGTGCCGAAGTTGTCGCTGACGCGGTTCGGCCCGCCGAGGGGCGTGAGGGCGCTGCCGCCGCCACCGATGACCGCGCCCGCCACCTGGGGGTCCGCGGAGTTCTCCATGGGGCCTCCGAGGACGTTCGGGCTCGCGCCGTAGGCGCTGTCCGAGCCGCCGGGCTCCAGGCGGAGCGCGCGGCGGTCGCTGACGACCAAGTTCAACGGCTCCTCGTCCCTGGTGCCGAGTACGTCCATCGGCGAAGTGCCGCTGTTGCCCGTGCGGCTCCACAGCTTCACGCAGTCCATGCTCCCGTCCTGGTTGATCCCCGCCGCGGCGTCCTCGCCGCAGGAGCCGAGGACGCGGGCCTGCACCGTGGTGGGGTCCGTCTTGGCAGCGGTGACCGCGCCGTTGGCAAGGTCGGTCGCGGTGATCGTCCCGTTGAGGATCGCTGCGCTGGTCACCGCGCCGGTCGCCAAGTCGCTCCCGGTGATGGTTGCGTCGAGGATGCCCGCGCTCGTGACCGCCCCCGTGGCGAGGTCCGCGGCGCCGATCGTCCCGTCGAGGATGGCCGCGTTCGTGACCGCGCCGTTGGCGAGGTCGTTGGCGGCGATGGTGCCGTTGAGGATGGCGCTGCTCGTGACCGCGCCGGCGGCGATGTCGTTCGCGCCGATGGTGCCGTCGAGGATCATAGCGCTGATGACGCCGCCCGTCGCGATGCCCAGGCTCGTGCTGCCGCCGAGGGCCGCGCTGCCGCCTCCGCTGAGGCCGCTGCCCGCATTGAAGGTCAGGCTGCTGTTCTGCAGCATGCTGTTGACGACGCCGCCGTTGGCGATGCTGATCGTGCCGTTGGCCGTGATGGGGCCGCCGGTCAGACCTGCTCCGGTGGTGATGCTGGTGACGGTGCCGCCGCTGTTCGCGTCGGCGAGGCAAGTGACCGTGCCGTCCTGGTTGATCGCCTGGATGAATTGGGTCCCGGTGCAGTTCCCGATGACGCGGGTCTGCACGGTGTTGGCATCGGTCTTGGCGCTGGTGATGGTGCCGTTGGCGATGTCGCTGGCGGTGATCGTGCCGTCGAGGATGGCGGCGCTGGTCACGGCGCCGGTCGCAAGGTCGCTCGTGGTGATGGTGCCGTCCAGGATGCTCGCGCTCACGACGGCGCCAGCCGCAATGTCGCTCGCGGTGATGGTGGCATCGAGGATGCCAGCGCTCGTAACAGCGCCCGGGGCGAGGTCGCCCGCGGCGATGGTGCCGTTGAGGATCGCGCTGCCCGTGACCGCACCGTTCGCAAGATCGCCCGTGCCGATCGTGCCGTCGAGGATCATGCCGCTCGTGACGCCACCGGTCGCGATGCCCAGGCTCGTGTTGCCGCCGAGCGCCGCGCTGCCACCCCCGCTGAGGCCGCTCCCGGCCGTGAAGGTCAGACTGTTGTTTTGCAGCATGCTGTTGACGACGCCGCCGTTGGCGATGCCGATCGTACCGGTGCCCGTGATGGGGCCGCCGCTTAGACCGGCGCCGGTGGTGATACTGGTGACAGTGCCTCCGCTGTTGGTGTCGGCGAGGCAAGAGACGGTGCCGTCCTGGTTGATGGCCTGCAGGAACTTGCCGTCCGCGCAAGCTCCGGTCACCCGGGCCTGCACGGAGGTGGTGTCGGTCTTGGCGCTCGTGATGGTGCCGTTGGCAAGGTCGGTCCCGGTGATCGTGCCGTCGAGGATGGCCGCGCTGGTCACGGCGCCGGTCGCCAGGTCGCTGGCCGTGATCGTGGCGTCGAGGATGCTGGCGCTCGTCACCGCGCCCGTGGCAAGGTCGCTCGCGGTGATGGTGCCGTCCAGGATGCTCGCGCTCACGACGGCGCCCGCGGCGATGTCGCTCGCCGTGATGGTTGCGTCGAGGATCCCGGCGCTCGTGACCGCCCCCGTGGCGAGGTCCGCGGAGGCGACGGTTCCGTCGAGGATGGCCGCGCTGGTGACCGCATCGTTCGCGAGATCGCCCGCGGCGATCGTTCCGTCGAGGACCATGGCGCTGGTGACGCCGCCCGTCGCGATGCTGATCGTGCCGTTGGCCGTGATCGGTCCACCGGTGAGGCCGGCGCCCGTCGTGATGCTGCTGACCGTGCCGCCGCTGTTCGCGTCGGCCAGGCAAGTGACCGTGCCGTCCTGGTTGATCGCCTGGATGAATTGGGTCCCGTTGCAATAGCCGGTGACGCGGGCCTGCACGGTGGCGGCGTCGGTCTTGCTGGCCGTGATGGTGCCGTTGGCGATGTCGCCGCCGGTGACCGTGCCGTCCAGGATGCCCCCGCTCGTGACCGCGCCCGGGGCGACGTCGCTCGCAGTGATGGTGCCGTTGAGGATGCCCGCACCGGTGACCGCGCCGTCGGCGATGGCCCCACTCCCAACACTGCCCGTGGCGAGCTTCGACGCAACCACCGCGCCCTCCGCGAGCTGCGCAGCGCCCACCGCGCCGTTCGCGATGCGGTCCGTCGTGACCGCGCCGGGGGCAATCTTGAGCTGCGTGACGGCTTGGTCGGCGAGCTGCGCCGGCCCGATGGCGCTGTTGGCGATGCGGTCGCCCGTGACCGCGCCGAGCTCGATCTTCGCCTGGGTCACGGCCCGGTCGGCGAGCTGCGCGGGCCCGATGCCGCCGTCGGCGATGCCGATGGAGAAGGTCGGCGCGGTCCCGCCGATGCTGATGCCGGCGCCCGCGAGGAGCGCGGGGACGCCGCCGCACCCGGGGATGGCCGTGCCCGCGACGCAGACGGTCGAGCCGTGGTAGGTGAGGCTGTCGTCGCCCATGAGGTCGCCGCCCAGGAAGCTCACCTTGCTGCCCGCCATGAAGATGATCTGCGCGGGGTCCTCGCTGGGGCCCGCCATGACGAGGTCGCCGTTCATGAAGAGCTGGCCTTCGATGATGTCGCCGCACTCGTCCACGACCTGGGGCGTGTCGGCGGGCGTGTCGAGGCACTTGAGCGAGGGCACCTCGGGCACGCCGGCCGGCTCGTCGTCCTCGAGCGCGATCGCAGGCGCGCCCGCATCCAAGGCCGCCGCCCACGCGTGGCCCAGGGGCAGGACGGTCATCAGCACGAGGACCAACGCGATCGGGGACTTCCGCGCCATCGGGGGCACCTGCGCGGCCATCCCGGAGGGTGGCTTTGAACGGCGGCCACCCGCCAGGCGGCGCGTGCAGGCCCACGGCTGCGGTGGTAGATGCGGGGCTGCGTGCGCAGGGTGCGCGGCTCAGACCCCGCGCCAGTGCTCGACCATCCACGCCAGCACATCCACCGTCTGCGCGATCAGCTCCGGCTTCGCGTTCTCGTTCCAGCTGTGGATGTTGCTCTCCTGGTCCATGGCGCCGAAGAGCAGCGCCCGCATCGGCTGGCCTTTCGGTGTCGTCACGGTGTTGAAGAAGCTCGCGTCGGTGCCGCCGTACTCGCCGATGACGCGCGCCGGCTTCTTGGTCACGGCCTCGAAGGCGCTCTTGAGCAGCTGCACGCCCGGGTCCTCGGGGGGCAGGTAGTAGCCCGGCCGGACCCCGTGGTCGGGCTGCATGAAGCGCGCGTCGGGCAGCGTGCGCCCCTTGACCTGCGCGATGTGCGCCTCGAGCTGGCGGAAGCCCTGCTGCGGGTCGGCTTCTGGAGGAAGGCGCATGTCGATGCCGATGCTGCCCACCCCATTCATGTCGCCGTAGCGCGCGATCGCCTGCAGCACCTTCAGCGCGTGCGGCACGGGGTTGTCGAAGCGGTGCGGGTAGCCCCCGTGCCCGCCTTCGCCTTGGACGCGGAAGGTCCCCTTCCAGCGGCCCGCGTCGTTGCGCACGTCGCCCATGTGGACGCGCTTGTTCACGTCGCCGGGCAGGGACGTCAGCGCGCTCTCGAGCTGCTGGCGGCCCTTGTCGTTGGCCTCGTACTCGACGGTGACGTACTCGCTGATGGTGTTGTAGCTGTCGGTCTCGGCGTGGACGCGCATCACGGCGAGGTCGCTCGTCCCCGCCGGCTCGGTCCAGTCGAGCTTCGTCACGGTCAAGCGGCCCGTGATCTTCGGATCGGGCGCATGCCCATCCGGCCAGTCGCCGCTGTCGAGCTTGCTCTTCTGCTTCTTGACCGTGTCGTGGAACGCGCGGATGCCCTCGGCCAGGTCCAGGAACGTGGCCATGCGCGCGGGCTTCTCCTGCACGACGTCGGCGAACACCACGCCGCTGCTGCCGGCGAGCACGTCCGGCGAGGCGTCGGGCAGCATGGCGATGTCGCCCTTCAGGAAGGGGTCCTCGCCGCGCTGCACGAGGAGCTTGTCCTTCGCGAGCAGCGCGCCCAGCCCGCCGCTGCCGCCTGTCTCCTCGTCGCACGTGGCGAAGAGCCGCACGTTGACGGTCTTGATGTTGCGCGCCTTCAGGCGCTTCAGCGCCTCGAGGCTGGTCCACACACCGCTGCCCTTGTCGTCGCAGCACCCCCTGCCGTAGATGCGGCCGTCGGCGAAGGTGAACTTGAGCGGCGGGTGCTTCCAGAGCTTCTTCTGCGCGTCGGGGACGGGCACGGTGTCATAGTGCGCCACGATCAGGATCGTGTCGCGCGCGCCCACGTCGTAGTCGACGATGGCGTTGGGCCGGTTCGCGCCCTTGTGGCCCGGGAACACGTTGTCCGGGTCCTTGACGGGATCCCAGATCTGGGTGCCGAAGCCGTGGCTGCGCGCCTCCTTCGCGATCAGCTCGCAGCATGCCAGGTAGTTGTGCTTCTCGACGCGGCCGGTCTTCGCGTCCTCGAGGTTGCGCGTGTCCAGGTCGACGAGGGCCCGGTAGAACTTGTAGGACTCCTCGCCACCGAGCAGCTGGATCGCGCGGCCTTCGTCCATCGGGCGCGGATGCCCTCAAGCCATATCATGCCTTTGCCTGCTTCGGCGCACAGGCTTTGCAGGCAACCGCGCGCGCGGTCAGGCCTTCTTGCCGCCTTTCGCAGGTGGCTTCGCGCCGCCTTTCGGCGCGGTCCCTTTCGTGGCAGCGCCCTTCGCCGCCGCGCGCTTCGGCGGGCCCTTCCACGTGTAGGCGGACACGACCTTGCCCTTGGCGTCGCTGAGGAACGCGGTGTCGCCGGTGTTGTTCCAGACCGCCGCGGCTCGGCCCCAGTAGAGGTCGTGGCCGCTGTGGGCGCCCTTGCCGGTGCGCACCTTGACCGACGCGCCGGGCGCGAGGGTGAAGCCGGCGGGGAAGGCGAAGGTGTGGTCGGCCTTGTCCTTGAGGGTCCAGCCCGTGAGGTCCGCGGGCGCGTCGCTGTCGTTCGTGATGCGCACCCACTCCTCCTCCAGGTGCGAGGCCTCGGCGCCCGGAGCGTCGAAGACCGCGCCCGTGACCTTGAGGCCCTTCGCGCCCGCCTTCGGCGCTGCCTTGGGGGCCGCGGCCTTGGCGGTGCCGGGCTTCGCGCCGCGCTTCGCCGCGCGCGCCTCCGTCGCGGCCGTCGGTGCCGCGTGCGACGCGCGCACGTGCACGAGCTGGCCCAAGGCTTGCCCGGGCAGGCCCTTGTGGAAGCGCGCCAGGACCTTGTTGCCGTGGTCGTGGCCGTGGCGCTTCACGACCTTGCCGCGCACGACGCGCCCCGTCTGGGTGCGCCACACGAGGTGCGCGCCGAGGAGCGCGTCGGGGTTCGCGTTGCGGCCGCGGACCTCGATGACGACCTCGTGCGTGTTGTGGTTCAGCCAGGGGCTGCCCTTGAACGCGGTGATCTTGAGCTCCATGACGCGCACCGAGGGGGTTGCCAACGGGCTGGCCCTATTAGTAGGTTACCGCGGGGCCGGCGGCTCCGCGAGCGGCGCGGCGTCGGGCGCGGCGGGCAGCCGCAGCGCGAATTCGGTGCCGCGGCCTGGCGCGCTCGTGAAGGTCAGCGTGCCGCCGTGGTCCTCGGCGATGCGGCGGCTGATCGACAGCCCGAGGCCGACGCCCTCCTTCTTGGTGGTGAAGAACGGCGTGAAGAGCTTCGCCTGGACCTCCGCGGGGATGCCGGGGCCGTCGTCGCGCACGCGCAGCACCACGTGGCCGTCCTCGCGCGCGCCCTGCACCACGACGTGCCCGCCCATCCCGGTGGCGTCGATGGCGTTGAGCAGCAGGTTCAGGACCACCTGCCCCACCTCGTCCTTGGCGACGTGCGCCCGCAGCGGCTCCGGTGGAAGGTCGAGCTCCACCTCCGCGTCGTGCCGTTTCGCGCGCTCCCCCGCGAGCACCGCCGCGCTCCGCGCGACGTCGGCGACGTCGGAGGTCCCGCGCTCCTGCGACGAGGGCCGCGCGAAGTCGCGCAAGGAGCGCACGATGCGCTTGATGTGCTGCAGGCCATCCAGGTTCACGCGGACGTCCTCGCAGGCTTCCTGGAGGGTCGCGCGGGCCTCGGCGGGCAGGCGCTCGTCCGCCGCGAGCTCCTCGAGGTCGTGGAGCGTCATGGCCTCGTTGGTGAGGATGTAGGCGAGCGGGTTGTTGACCTCGTGGGCCACGCCGGCGGTCAGCTGGCCCATGGCGGCCATCTTCTCCGCCTGCACGAGCATGCGGTTCTGCGCCGCCAGGTCGCGCCGCGCCACCGCGAGGCGGCGCGCGGAGTCGTTCAGCGCCTCGGCGAGGACCTGCATCTCGTCCGCGCTCTCGACGCTCAGCGCGAGGTCCTCGGCGCCCTCGCCGAGCCGGCGCGCAGCGGCGGTGATGCGCTCCAGCGGCTCGAAGGACCGCGCGACGATGAACAGGATCAGCGCGCCCGTGGCGCCGAAGGCCAGCGTGCTGAGCAGCAGGAACTGCGCGAGGGCCTCGCGGTCGGCGAGGGAGTGGCGAGCCACCGCGTAGCTCACCGCGCCCACGAGCACCATGCACAGCACCACCGCGATCGTGACCTTCCCGCGGAGGCGCACGCCCGGCTCGTCCATGCTACCTCGCGACCGCGACCACGAGCGGCTGCGCGGCGGGCTTCGCGACCGGCGCGGCGGGCTGCGGGTCGAAGCGCACCACCGCCAAGCCGTACGCGGCCAAGCCCAAGATGTACCCAAGGTCGACCCAGCTGCCGGTGAAGTACGCGCCAGCATCGACCGTGGTGATGAAGGCCACGTCCGCCGCCGCGACGCCGAGGAGGCCCAGGGCGACGCGGCGCATCGACGGGTGGATCCAGCTCGGGCTCGTGAAGAACAGCATCAGGCCCGCGAGGGCGACGTACACCATGTCGGCCGCGGGGTAGGCGATGTTGAGCGCCTGGGTCAGCGCGTCGCCGGCAAGGCTCGCGCGGCCCTCGATGAGGAACGCGTAGAACAGCACGCCGATGGTGACGGGCAGCGCCACCGCGATGGCGATGTCCACGCCCTGGATGCGGCGCCGGTGGGGCAGGAACAGCACCAGCAGCCCCGTGATGGCGGTCGCCGTCAGGGTGAGGTAGCCGACGTCCGCGAAGGAAGGATAAGGGACGTCCACGCCTGCGTAGTTGTAGTACACCCACGCCCAGTTGCCGGCGGTCCAGGCTGCGAGGCCGATCCCGAGCAGCGCGACGCCGGCGCGCTCGCGGCCGCGCAGCACGCGCGCGCGGTCGATGGCGAGCAGCGCGAGCAAGCCGAGCCCGAAGTTCATGATCCACAGCAGCGCGTAGCGGTCTTGCGGCGCGGTCGCCTCGGGGTGCAGCGGATCCTGCAGCACCGTGCCGGCCATGTAGAGGAGCAGCAGCCCGATGGCGAGGGCCAACGCGGCGGTGCGCCACGACGGCGCCCGGCCCTCGGCCATGGGCGCAGGGCTCATGCTTGCTCCCGCAGCCGCTGGTGGAGGCCGTGGAATGCCACCGCGAACGCCCGCCCGCGCGCGGCCTCGGCGCCCCGCGCGGTCAGGGCTGCTTCGACGATGGCGAGGAGAGCCTCGGGCTCCCACGGCTTGATCAGGAACTTCTCGATGCGCGCCTGGTTGATGGCCTTCATCGCCATCTCCTGGTCGGGGAACGCCGTGACGAGGATGCGGTGCACGCCCGGCGCTGCCTTGCGCGCGGCCTCGAGGAACGCGAGGCCGTCCATGCCGGGCATCTTGTAGTCGCTCAGCACGACGTCCACCGGGTGCGCGTCCAGCTGCGCGAGCCCTTGGAGGCCGTCCTCGGCGGTCAGGACCTCCACGTCCGGGAGGCTGCGCTCGAGGAGGCGGCGCAGGGTGCGGCGGATGCCGGGCTCGTCGTCCACGACGAGCACGATGCGCTTGCGGCGCTCCGAGGGGGCGGGCTCGGGGGACATGCGGCTCGTGGGTCCGTCGCCGCGCCGAGGGCTTGAAGGGTTGTCCTGCGCGGCCGGACGCGCGGGAGATGCGGGCCGCAAGGGCCAGCCGGCCCTTCGCCCGGCGCCCCGAGGGTGTGGAAGGGCCCTGCGGAGCCGCGGCTGAACTTGCCTCGATGCCCACCCTCGGCAGGAAGGCCTTTTGAACCGCCCCCGCGTGGAGACTACCCGGTGAGGCGCCTGCAGCGGGGAGCCCGAGCGCGGAGGGTCGTGGGGGGGAAGGTCCTGCAGGGGGTGGTCGTCGCGTTGGTCGTGGCGGTCCTCGCGGCAGCGCCGGCCTTGGCCGCCCTGCCGGCGGTCAACACGGCCGTGGACGCCGAGGTGCGCACGACCAGTCTCCTCGAGCTCAGCGGCGGCATGTGCCCCGAAGGCGGCGCGCGGAAGGCGGGCTGCCTCGTCGGATGGGACCGCGGTGCGGAGCCGGGCCCCGGCGACGACGCGGTCAACGTCGGCGTGCTCGTGCGCGTCGCGCCCGGCGCGCTGGTCGCGCCGGTGGCGCCGCAAGGCGCCATGGCCGCGATCCACGGACCCGCGGCCGACGTGGCCGACGCGTGGGTTGCGGCCGACCAGGACCCCGACGAGATGGCGCGCGCGCTGCTCGGCAAGCTGGAGCCCCTGCGCGCGGCCTCGCCCGTGCATGGGCCCGACTACGCGGCCGAGGGCAAGTCGACCGATGGGGCGGACATGGTCACGTTCTTCGAAGGGCAGTGGTACGACCTCTTCCCCTCGCTGGACCTCGCCGCGGGCGTCACCGACCTGCCCGGCGGGGCCGAGGCGGCCCTGGAGGGCGCCGGCGCGGACGCTGGCGCGGGCGCGGCGCGGGAGGCGTTCGAGCTCCCGCGCTCGGTGCTGCGGCCAGCCGACGCGGGCGGCGCGGCGCCGTACAGCACGCTGGCCCGTGCCCCGGAAGCCTTCGCCCCATCGGTGGCCGGCGCGGCGCCCGGGCCGTCGCCCAGCGTGGCCGGCGCGCTGCGGGACGCGCTTGCGGCCGCGCCCCAGGCGGCCTTCGTCGGCGGCGCCGCCCTCGGCGCGTCGCTCGCCTTCGCATGGGGGCTGTACACGCGCATCGCGGCCCACCGCGCCCTCGACCAAGGCACGCGGCGCCGCATCTACGACCTCGTGGCGGGCCAGCCCGGCGTGCGCGTCGGCACCCTGCGGCGCCAGCTGGAGCTGAGCTACCCCGCCGTGGAGCGCCACGTGCGCATGCTGGTGCACTTCGGCCTGCTCGAGGTCCATCCCGGAGGCCAGCGCCGGCTCTTCGTGCGCGGTTCGGCCGACGCCGACGGGCGCGCCGCGGTCGTGGCGTCCTCGACGCCGCAGGCGCGGAGGGTCTTGGACCACCTCCGCACGCGCGGCCCGGTCACGATGGGTGCGCTGCGCGCCGAGCTCGGCCTGCCACGATCCTCGGCGAGCCTCGTGGTGCAGCGGCTGTCCGCGGCGGGGCTGGTGGTCGCGCGGCCGGAAGGGCGCCGGCTGCTCGTCGCGCTGCCGTCCCAGCTGCCCGCCCCAGAGCAGGTCGCGCTGGCCCCGGCGCCGCCGGCGTTGCAGCCCCCAAGCCTGGCGCCCGCCCTCGCGCGCTAAGCGCCCCGTTCAGCCAAGTTCAGCGATATCCTTAGGCTCGCGCGCCCCATGGGCGGGCGTGCGCCGTTCCGAGCGGCGCCACGACCCGCGGCAGGCTCCCCATGGAGGGCTCGCCGCGTCCTCCAGTCGTGCCCGACCCCGCGGGCGGCTCGCCCGCGGGAGGTCGGCGCACCTTCGCTTCCGCAGCGCCACCAAGCTTTTGGCGCCCCAGGGCTTGGCGCAGCCGCCATGGAGCTGAAGAACCGCGGCCTCGACGCCACCACCGCGGCTGCGGCCAGCACGCTCACGCTCGGCAAGGCGCGGCTCGAGCTGCCGAACCGCATCCCCACGGGCAGCGAGGCGAACGCCGCGCGCACCATCAAGCAGCGCGACGGCTTCGAAGGCCAGGAGCTGGTCATCAGCGCCAAGCTGATGGGCCCCGACAAGCTGAAGGAGATCCTCACGGAGGAGGACAAGCTCAAGAAGTTCGGCGCCAACACCGCGGGCGACGCGCGGCTCGCGGGCGCACGCGCGAAGCTGCTGTTCCTCGTCATGCGCGGCGAGGCGAGCATCGAGGGCGCGGAGCACCTGCGCACGCTGCTCGACTTGCAGTTCCTCACCGAGCAGGACGCGATCCTCGTGCAGCATGGCGCATCGTCGCCCACCGAAGATCTGATCGCGGACTACAGCGAGGCGAAGCGCTGGCTCAAGCAGCGCGGCGGCGACAAACCCCTCATCCCGGTGGTGACGCCGTACGAGCGGCAGCAGGAGGCGGAGCGCGCGCTGAAGATGCTCGTGGACCGCGGCGCGCCGGCGATCTTCGTGGACCTGCAGGGCACCTTCCCCTACTACCTGCTCCGGGCCGTCGAAGCCGTGAAGCGCAAGAACCCGGAGCTGTGGATCCACGCCCTCCAAGCTCCACCCAAGGCGCGCTGGGCCGGGCAGCGCCTGCACTTGGGGTGGGGCATGACGCTGCCGCTGTTCGGGGTCGATTCGTTCTCGCGATGGGTCGTGCCGCCGCCGCCCGTGCCGGTCACGCGCGAGAAGATCAACTTCTGGGAGCCTGCGAACTGGGGCGTCATGCGGCTCAAGGAGTACGAGGACACCTACGGCGAGAAGCTGGCCTGCAAGTGCGCGCTCTGCGCCGAGTCGGGCAGCAACGTGGAGAAGTTCCTCGAGGGCGACCCTCGCCTGCTCCTGGCCAAGGCGAAGACCCACGACCACTACGCGCAGCGCGCGGAGCTGGAGAAGTCCCAGGACAAGATCCGCGAGGGCAAGTTCGGCGAGTACGTGCGGAAGAAGCGCTTCGCGCGGGAGTTCGCGGACGCGATGAAGGAGATGCCGAAGGACGCCTAGGCGCGCACGACGTCCTTGAGCCCGGCGAAGGCGGCGTCGTTGCTCACGAGGCGCACGCCGCGTTCGCGGGCCGTCGCGAGCATGAGCGCATCGGCGAGGCTGGCGCTCGGATCGCTGCGTCGCAGGTCGGCGAGCAGCCCGGCGGCGCTCGCGGCGGCCTCGCGGGAGATCGGCACGACCTCGCTCGCGGCCTCGATGCTGTCCAGCGCGGGCTCCACCAGCTCCGCGCTCCCGGCGCGCACGAGCTTCGCGGCGACCTCGGCGAGGGCCAGGTCGAGCGTGAACGCGCGCGCGTCGAGCGGTTCGAGGTACTTCTGCGCGAGGCGCCGGCCGGCCGAGGTTTCGTGGAGGATCTCCCACCACGCCCAGCTGTCGAGGACGACGCCTTCACTCGGCAGGCCAGAATCCCTCCTTGCGACGGTCGAAGGCCTCGTAGCCGACCTTGCCCTTGAGCAGGCCGAGCGGCGATGGCCGGAGGTCGCGCTGCACGCGGATGCGCACGGGGCGGCCTTCGACGATGCCCTCGCGCTGCACGACCTCCGCGGGCAGGAAGACCGCGAGGCTCCCTCCGATCCGTTTCGGGACGACGGTCAGTTCGGCCACCATCGGCGCTGCACCTTCGGGATGTTCAACATTCTCCCTTAATCCCGCGGGGGAAGTTAAATCTTTCTGTTGTACGTGGCGCTTGGCGCGCGCCAGGCCGCCCGGGAGGAGGCAGGCCGCGCCCTGCGCGCGCTTACGTCCCCGGAAGGTTCCTCCCGCCGAGGCTCGGAGGCTGGTGGCGTGGCCAGGACCGTGGCGAGCAAGCGCGCGGGATCGTGGGGCTGCTGATGGTGGGCTTGGCAGCGGCGAACGGCGCCGGCGCGCTCGCGCCCGTCGCGGTGCCGGGAGGGGTCGTCGGGACCTTCGCGCGCTCCTGCAGCAGCTTCGAGCCGTGCGACCTGGGCGTTGAGGTCGTGGCGGGCATCGCGACGCCTGCGTGCTATGTCAGCAGCGGCGTGGCCGTCGGCGTCCCGGGCGTGCTGCGCGTCAGCGCTGGCCGCGACCAGATCTACCTCGGACCGGGCTTCGAAGCGCACAACGTCGACCATCCGGAAGCGACGTTCGTGGGGATCGTGTGCCTCCTGCCGTTCTTCGTCGCGGGCACGGGCGTGCTGAGCTGGTAGGGACTCCGTCCTGAACAGGAACCTTCAAGGCCAAGCTCCGCCCCATGCCGGCCGTGCAGCGCACGCCCCACCGCGACCACGCTTGGCTGCCCTACTGGCCCGTCGCGCCGCGCCTCGCGGGCGGCGCGGGCATCGGCTACGGCCATGGCTTGGAGCCGGACGAGCACGTCGCGCTCCTCGAGGAGCAAGGCGTCGGGGCGATCCTGAGCCTGACCGCCGAGCCGCAAATCCCGGCCAACGGGTGGGTGCGCAAGCTGCACCCCTTGCCCGGCATGATGCCGCCGCGCGACGTCGCGGAGATGGAGCTGCTCGTCGCGTGGGTCGAGCAGCAGCGCGCGTCGGGCCGCTGCGTGTTCGTGCACTGCCTGGCGGGCAAGGGCAGGACGGGCACGATCCTGGCTGGGTGGCTCATGAAGCACCGCGGCCTCGGCGCGACCGCGGCGATCAACCACCTCCGCGCGCGGCAGCCTGCCGCGGTGGAGAGCGAGGCGCAGGAGCAGTTCGTGGAGCGCTACGAGGACTGGCTCGGCTCGCAGCGCAGGCTGCCCTCCAACTGAGGCCGCGCCCACGCTCTGCTGAAAAGGTACGTGAGCCCCCCCGCCGCTGGCGGCGCGGTCGCCATGCTGTCCCGCTTCCGCGCCCCGGCCGTTGCGTTGCTCGCGCTCCTCACCTTGCCTGCCTCGCCCGCCCTCGCCGCGGCGGACGGCGGCCCCGCCGCGACGAATTGCTTCGAGGACGTGGACCTGCTCATCTGCGTGACGGCGACGATGACCCTGGACCTGAACTGCGCGGCCGCGCCCGACGCCGCGCACGCGATCTGCCACGCGGTCTTCACCTGGACCACCGAGGGCCACTCGACCCTCATGCTGCCCGGCTCGGCCCAGCACGCGGCCAGCGCGCTGCTCGAGTGGTGCAGGCCTGACGCGTTCTGCCAGGGCTATGGCGTGGGGTTCCTGATCGAGTCGTGCAGCTTCGGGCCCCTCGCGCCCAGCTGCACCGACACCGGCACCTTCGACCTCTACCCGGGCCCGATCCCGCTGCAGCCCGGCCAGTGCATGCCCACCACCCTGAGCGGCTTCGCGCGCGCCGACGGCTTCCTCGTGAACCCGCAGCTGCTCTTCGGCCAGCCGCTCGCGACGGCGACGGTCACCGATGAGGTGAGCACGACCTTCTGCCTGTGAGGGCGCACGGAGGGAGGCCGGTCCACCACGCGCCCACCTTCGCTTCATATGGACGCTCCGCGCGGACCGGCACAACCCTTTTCATCCCGGGCTGTGTAGGCCGCCGCGTGATCCGCTCCGTCGAGCTCGAGGACTTCATGTCCTACGAGCACGCCCTCGTGCCGCTCCAGCCGGGGCTCAACGTCATCGTGGGCCCCAACGGCGCGGGCAAGAGCAGCATCCTCCACGCGATCGCGCTCGTCCTTGGGCAAAGCCACACCGAGCGCGCGCGCAAGCTCGTGGACCTGATCCGCTGGGGCAAGGACGAGGCGCGCATCTCGGTG
>DASYRW010000218.1:0-7206 GCA_036003985.1 Thermoplasmatota archaeon | reverse complement strand
GCCGCGCGGGCGAGGTTGCCCACGACGATCTGCGCGCCCCACGCCACGGTGAACGCTGCGAAGAGCAGCGCTGGCGCGCGGCGGGGCCGCAGGCTCGCCAGCAGCAGGCCGAGCACCGCCAGCCCCACGCCCGAGAGCAGCGCCCACAGGATGTAGAGGGTGAGCACGGCGTGCCTCGAACTCCGCGGCGGGGCTTAAGCGTGCCCCTACGACACACCGACCGCGTAGCCGAGCGCGGAGAGCGCAGCGCAGGCTGGGTAGCAGATTCCGTGCGTGTTCTCCGTCGTCGGCCCGCCCAGCAGCGGCGCGGCGGGCGCATCGGACGCGTCGAAGAGGAGCGGCGGGCAGCCCGGCTCCGCGAGCGGGGCCTGCGCGACGCGCACGAGCACGGTCCACGCGCCAGCCTTGCCGGGCGCGACGACGACCTCGGTTCCGCCGAGCCCGACCGGGCGCTCGAACAGCGCGCCGCCGGGGTCGTACACGCACAGCTCGTCGTCGGGCAGCACGCGCGGCACCGCCTCGGGGAGGGCCGGCCACTGGAGGAGGGTGAACTGGACGGAGGGCGCCGCCGCGAGCGCGACGCGGAAGGCGTCCTCGTTGTCCACGAGGGGAAGCATCTGGCCCAGCCAGCAAGCCCGCGCGGACGCGTCGGGGCACGGCTCGTCGACGCACAGGTGATTGAGGTCGCAGTGCACGTGCGGGTCCGCGAGCGCGCAGGGCTGCGCGAGGCCGCCGCAATCGCCGCTCTGACCGATCTCCTGGCCCGCACAGACGTTGCCGTCGCATTGGGCCGCCCCGGCCACGCCAGCGGCGACGGCCGTCACCACCGCCGACGCCGACGGCGCCAGCGCCAGCGCGGCGCACGTCACGGCGAGCAGGATCCGCATGGCAGGCCTCCCAGGGCAGCACAGCGGCGGCCGTCCCATGAAGCTTTTCGCGAAGGCGTCATCGCGGCCTCGATTGGCTGCGCACTCATGAACCTCCGCCAGCCCCCGGCCGGCGCGCGCAGGCGCACGCCTGCCACGGGCCTTGTCCCGCCCGCACCCCCCGGTGCAGGACGCCCGCAAAGGCCAAGGCACCCGCGCCCATCGCGGCGCGTGCAGCGGATCGAGATCGAAGACCGCGCCGGCACCGGCCAGCGTGCGCAGGTCGAGGCGGCCATCGCCGCGGCCATGGGCAAGCTCGACGCCGCGGGCGCGGGCCTGCGCCGGCCCTTGCGCGTCGTGCTCGAACGCTTGCTGATCCCGGGCTTCCTCGAGACGCAGAACGACCGGCACGTGCTCCACCTCCAGGCCGATGCGGCGCGCGCGCCATGGCTGCCCGGATTGGCGCTCCGCGAGTTGGCGCACGCCGCGCTCGCCGACCTGGGCCATCCGAGCCACGACCCCGCACTGCTTCAGGCGGGCTTCGCCGCGGCGCGCGACCGCAGCCGTGATGTACGTTTCCTCAGCGTCGTGGGCACGCTGAACCACCACGTGCGCGACGTCTACGCCGACGACCTCGCCGCCCGCGCCGACGCGGATGCGGTGCAGAGCTTCCTGGAGCACCTCGCGCGCGGCGCGGCCGCCATGGGCCCGGGCCCGCACCGCGCGGTGACCGCAGGCTACGCCGCCGCGACCCTGCTGCGCCGCGGAGGCCTCGCGCCGGAGCCGCTGCGCTTGCTGCTCGGCCAGGACGTGACCGCGCGCGGGCTGGCGGACCAGCTCGCAGCCCTGCCGCCGGATCCCGAGCCGGCCGACCTCGAAGACGCGCTGCGCAAGCTCGTCGCGCGGCTGCCCGCCGAGGCCGCGCCATGACGCCGGGCCCCGCGCCCCTCGGGCAGCATGCGCTCGCCGATCCCGCCTTGGTGGAGCGGCTAGTCGCGGCCGCGAGGATCCAGGAGGGCGAGCGCGTGCTCGACGTGGGCGCGGGCGAGGGTGCCATCGCGCTCGCCCTCGCGAGGGCGGTGGGGCCGCAGGGCGAGGTGGTCGCCGTTGAGCTCGCTGCGCCCCTGGCCGCGAGCCTGCGCGCGCGGGCGCCGCGGCAGCTGCGCGTCGTCGTGGGCGACGCGCTGACCCTGCCCCTGCCGCGCGCGGACGCGGTCGTCGCCAACCCGCCCTTCAAGATCGCGGCGCCGCTCCTCCTGCGGCTGCTCGACGCGGGCTTCGGTCGCGCGCTGCTGGTGCTGCCCGAGGAGCTGGCCGAGCGCCTGCTCGCACGGCCGCGCACCGAGCGGTACGGTCCGCTCACGCTCCAGGTGGGCCTCCGCGCGCGGTGCCAGGCCCTGTTCGCCGTTCCAGCCCGCGCCTTCGCGCCGCCGCCGCGCGTGCGCTGCCGCGTCGTGCGCGTCGAGCCTCGGCCCCTCCCCGAGGGCGTCGACGGCGGGGTGCTCGATGCCTTGCTGGCGTGCGCGTGGGCGTCGAAGCAGCGCACGCTGCGCCACGGGCTCGCACAGCTGGCGCCGCGGCTCGGCGCGTCGTCGGGCGCGATCACCGAGGTCCTGCGCGCGCGCGGCTGGGAGGGCGCGCGGCCCGCGGAGCTCTCCCCGGCCGATTACGCAGCCCTGGCTCGCGCGCTGACCGATGCGCGCGGGTTATGAAGCGCCGGCTGGTGCGGGGCGCGCCGCGCCAAGCTTTTTCCCCCCGCGCTGGCCTATGGCGGGCAACGATGCCCCCACCGAGCTTCCTCGCGAGCCCCATCCCGATCCTCTTCGGCACGACGCCGCCGATGAAGCGCTCCCAGCCGCAGCGGAAGGAGGAGCTGGTGCGCGCCAACGTGGACCTCGTCAAGCGCCTGGGACCGCTGTGCCACGGCGTGGTGGTCTACGACGTCTGGGAGGGCAACGAGCGCGGCAAGTTCCGCACCAAGTACGGCGACAACCGCCCCTTCGCGCTGCGGCTGCGCGACGAGACGCGCAAGGAGGTGGTGGTGTGCAACGTCGTCGTGCACCACGACGGCCTCGAGGGGTATGGCAAGTGGCTCGACGAGAGCGCGGCGCAGGGCCTCGGCACGCAGGTCTACGTCGGCGCGAGCACCGACAAGTTCCCCTTCACGGGCCCCCATCCGCGCGAGGCGCTGAAGCTGGCCGCGAACAGGCACCCAAGCTTGACGAAAGGCTGCATCACGATCCCGTGGCGCTTCCACGAGGCGCGCCGGCTCGCCAAGAAGGTGGAGCTGGGCGCGACCTTCGCGTTGAGCCAGGTGGTGCTCGAGCCGGTGAGCGGCATGAAGCTCGTGGACGAGCTCGAGAAGCAGTGCGCCGCCGCGGACCTGGAGCCGCCGCTGCTGCTGTGGAACTTTGCGCCCGCGCCGGACCTCGACGTGGCGCTGGAGGACTTCGACTACTTCGAGGTCTTCCCAGCCCCGGACAACCCGGAGGCGCACCGGGCCGCGCAGAAGAACTGGGATCGCATCGCGCTGGCCAAGGACCCGCTGCGCGAGAGCGTCGAGGTCGCGGCGGAGAACCTGGAGCAGCTGCTGAACCACTGCCTCCGCAGCCGCGTGCCGCCCGGCATCACCGTCGAGGGGCTGGGCGCGCAGAACTTGGACTACGTCGAGGGGCTGTTCCGCAGACTGTGCGACGTCCGCGCCGGCGTGGTCAAGCAGCGCTACGGGCTCGCGTGAGCGCCGCGAACCGCAAGCCTGAAGGCGCCCGAGCCGCGTGGAGCGGCGGGGAGACCATGGGCCCGCGGAGCGCTTGGTTGGCCGTGCTCGGCATGACGATCGCCGCGCTGCCCGCGCCGGCCCAAGCCCTGGCCGATCCCGCGTGCTCGCCCGCCGGGTGCGTCGTGGTGCTCGCGAACCAGAGCCGCGGCACGGCCTGCTGCTACACGCCCGGCACCCACGAGCTGAGTTGGGGGCTCGGCGGGTTCTTCGAGGGCGTCGCGACGATGACCCTCAAGGGCGGGGACAAGGAGCGCATCATCACGTGCATCGGGCTGCTCGTGGGCGAGGCGATGGTCTCGGGCACGTGCACGATCAGCGGCGAGCGCCCGCCCCTCGGCGTGCCGCACTCGGTCTTTGCCTCCACGTACGGCGCGGGCGTGGTGTGGGCGTTCGCGACCGGCGCATAGTCTCGAGAGGCGCAGCAGCTCCTCGCGCAACGTCGTCAAGCGCGGCGGCGCTTCGAGAACAGGAAGGCCACGGATACGATCGCGAGTCCAGCGATCGGCAGGCCTTGGTCTTCGACTGCCTGCAGCGTTCGGGTCTCCGCATTCCCATCGATCGTCAAGTCCGTCGAGGATGGAGCGTCGATCCAAGGGAACGACCCATACTCGCCACCGTCGCAAGAGGCCTCGCCACGCATGGCCATGCCGATCCGGAAGGCCCCGACCAAGGAACTTGGCAACGTAACGTTCGCCGGAAACACAATTTCCTCGCTCGGGCCGATGACCGAGGGCGCTTGGTCAACCCGCACTGTAAGGACTGCGCCGTGGAGTGTTCCAATCGAACTGTTTTGACTTGGGGAGACAAAAACCTGCCACGAGAGATTCCTCATCGAAAGATTCTGGCTCTGTTTGTAGTGGTACATTGCATGTAACGTTCCACCCGCCGGAATGGAGTACGAATGCTCCGTGAAGCCCCGCATGATCTCTCCCGAATCCGTGCACGTCGATTGGAATGCATCAGTTTCCAGAATGACAGAACCAAGCAGGACGACCGTGATCACTGCGAGGAAGGATTTCAAGTTCCCACGTTCCTGAACTTTTCCGTCGCGTCGGTGGTGTCGTGTGCCTTTGCGTCGTGCTGAATGGAGTAGTTGGAATTGATGCTGATGGGCGCCCAAATCGTTGCCGTGTTTCCCTTCCAAGTGCCGGAGTAAACCGTCCACAGATAATGGTCACCCTCGACGCCGCACCATATGTTTCCAGTCCCCGAAATCTTATCGAAACAGGCAGGCCCGTGAGTCGGGCTCACGACCTGCCCCACGTTAGGGTACGTACCAGTCCAGAGGCGAGCAGAGTACCACGTCGAATTCTGAGTTGTTGGCCCCTTTCCCCATAACGTGTAGACGTTGTCTGTATCGTTGATAATCAACTCAGCCTGCGCACAGCCATTCCAATTACGATTTACGATCACATCATGATTCGTCCACATCCAATAGCTTGGCCCCGTATTGTTGACCCAAATGCCTTGGTAATATAGGGTTTCACACGCATCTGGGCCAACGCCCCCGAAGGGAGAGGCGGCAAACGCGAGGGCTCTGCCCGCGCTCCAAAGAACGGGCGCAGTTACGCGCTCGTCGCGATGAGAGAACCACCTTGGCGACTCCTCCGGCCCGAGACCCATTCGCAGTGTCTCGACTCGTTCCCCTGAGACTACGGTGAGGGTCGGGAGCGATTCGATCGCTGGAAGGCTGTTCGGCAATTCAATTAGCCCGGTCATCCTTAGAACGCGGTCGAGTCCAGGCGCGGGTTGAGACTGCGGAATGAGGCGAAGCCGGACTTGAGCTTCTTCAGAAGGAGGGGAGAGAGACGCGGACAGAAAAACGTACGGAATAGCCGTCCGTCTGAGGGACGCACTCACGACTAGCACTTCCCGTTTGACATGGCCGGTCCAGTGGATGACCTCGAGATCGGACAGCGCCTGTGTCGAAGTGTGCCATTCTGATTGGACCTGCTCCCAACCGCTCGGACGGAGAACCTCAAGTGCGACCGCGTAGACGGTTGATTCGAACTGATCCTGCAAGAGAAAAGCTGGAGTGCTGTCTGCGACTGGGAGCAATTCTAAGAATTCCACGGGCATTGAAGTGATGATCGCCAAGGAGGCCCCTGGAAGGACACCAGTACAGATCAGAATCACTGAGAGGAAGGCCTTCATTTGGCGGCCTTCAACCGCCTAAGAACGGTTCGGACGGGTCATGTAGGTTTTGGTCCTATGTTGATGATTCACGAACAGGTGAGTTTTTGCGCGCTAGCGCATAATGTCCGGGGTTACCCTCCTTTTCTCCAAACTCCGCGCAGCAGGTCGCGCAGGCTTCCCTTGGGCTGCGCGCTGCCCCACTCGTCCTGCAGCTGGCGCAGCAATTCGCGCGCCTTGGGGCTGAGCTTGCCCGGGACTTCCACGTGCACGAGGACATGGAGATCGCCGCGGCCGCCGCGTGCGTCCGGGAAGCCGAGGCCATCGAGCACCAGCACCGACCCGCTCTGCGTGCCCTCGCGCACCTGCACCTTCTCGCGCTTGCCGCCGAGCAGGTCCAGCTCCACGCTGCCGCCCAGGGCAGCGGTGGGGAAGGGCACGAGCAGCACCGTGGCGAGGTCGCGGCCGCGGCGCTCGAAGCGCGGGTGCGCTTGCACGTCGAGGAGCACGTAAAGATTGCCCGGCGACAAGCCCTCGCGGCCCGGCTCGCCCGCGCCCTGCACCACGAGCACCTGCCCGTCCTCGACCCCGGGCGGGATGTCCAGTTCGAGCTGCGCGCGCTCCCGCACGAGCCCCTCGCCGGCGCAGGCTTTGCACGGCTTGTCCACGACGCTGCCGCGTCCTTGGCAGGTGGGGCAAGCCCCGACCTGCACGAACTGGAAGCCCAAGGCCGCGCGCGTCACGCGCACCTCGCCTTGGCCGCGGCAGGACGTGCAGGTGGACCGCGCGCTGCCCTTGGCCGCGCCGGTGCCTGCGCACGCCTTGCACGCTGCGCGCCGCGGCACCTCGACGCGCCGATGCGCGCCTTGGGCCACCTCCTCCAGCGTCAAGGACAAGGGCAGCTCCACGTCGCGCCCGCCCCGGCGCCGCGCGCGGCCGCCGAAGGGCGAAGCGCCGAAGAAGCGCTCGAAGATGTCCTCGAAGCCCGCTCCCCCAAGACCGCCGAAGATGTCGCCGAAGTCCACGCCGCGGAACACGTCCTCCGCGCCCAGGCCCGCCTTGCCGAAGCGGTCATACTGGGACCGCTTCTGCTCGTCGCTCAGCACCGCGTAGGCCTCGCTCACTTCCTTGAACCGCGCCTCGGCGTCGGGCGCCTTGTTGCGGTCGGGGTGCAATTGCAGCGCCAGCTCGCGGTAGCGCCGCTTGATCGCGTCCTTGCTGGCGGTGCGGGGCACGCCGAGCACGTCGTAGTAGTCGCGGTCGGCCATGGGTCAGGCCTTGTCCTCGTCGTCCGGGTCCACGACGCGGGCCTTGAAGCCCGGCGGGTTCTCCTGCCAGTTGGGGGATTTCGCGGGCTCGCTCTCGGGCTGCGGCCCTGATCCCTGCGCGTAGAGCTTCGCGCTCGCCTCGCCCAGCGCGCGCAGCAAA
>DASYRW010000217.1:0-12089 GCA_036003985.1 Thermoplasmatota archaeon | reverse complement strand
CGCGCAGGTGCCAGCAGGGGAAGCGCGCCTCGTGCGCATCGACAACGCGGAGAGCCCCGAGCAGGCCGTTGCTCACGGCCCGTGGGGCCTCGACGCGCCGCACGTCGTGCGCTTCGCGGGCGCGGGCATCGACGAGCGGCTGAGCGTCTACCCGGGCGAGGTCGTGCTGCGGACGCTGACGTTCGCGCAGGCTGGGCTCGTCGAGGTGCGCTGCGAGGCCGCGTGCAACCGCACGGGGCTGTTCACCACGATCACCGTGCTCGGCCCGCAGGAAAACGCCACCGACCGCAGCACGCAGGGCGCGGTCGTCGACCTCGAGCCTGGCCGCCTCTTCGAGGTCAACCTGCAGCTCGCGCAGGGCGAGACGCTGCGGTGGAGCTTCGCGACCGACCCCCCGCGACCGCTCCGCTACGACGTGCACAGCCACGACGGCAACCGCGTGGTGAAGCATGCCGAGGGCGAGCGCGCGGCCGCCAATGGCACGTTCGTCGCGCCCGCGGCGGGCGTGTACTCGCTGCTGCTCGAGAACGACCAGGGCGAGACGGCGCACGTGACCTACCGCACGGAGGGCGGCGTGCCCTACACGGCCCCGCCGGCGAGCAAGGTGCCGCTGCCTTCGGGGCTCCTCCTCGCCGCGCTGCCCGCGGCGCTGCTGCTGCGTCGGCGGCCTTGACGCGACGAGCCAGGCGCACTACCAAGCCTTGCAGAGAACCCTCATGGACCTGTCCCGGGCTTGCGCCCCGATGCGCCCGCTGCTGCTCGCCCTGCTGGGGGTCGCGCTCTTCCTGATGCCGGCCGTGCCCGCGCCCGCGCCAGGACTGGCAAGCCTCGACTGCGACCCCGCGTGCAACGTGCGCGTCACCAGCGTGACCGGGCCCGCGAACGAGGTCATGGTCGCCGTGGACCCCACGGACCCCAACAACCTCATCGCGGTCGCGAAGGACTACAACAACGCTGCGGGTCCAGCCTGCAGCGCGCACAACGTGTGGATGGGGGTCTACACGAGCCACGACGGCGGCCGGACCTGGGCCAACCAGCTGATGCCGGGCTACCCCGGCGACGACACCCTCAACCTGCTCAGCCTGTTCGACTGCAGCAGCGACCCTGTGGTGACGTTCGACGGCAAGGGCCGCGCGCTCGCGACGGGCATCGGCGTCAAGACCGCGCCGACGGGCGACATCCTGGCCAGCGGCATTTGGGTGGCGCAAAGCTTCGACAAGGGCGCGACGTGGCCCGTGCAGGGCATCGCGGCAGCGGGGCCCAGCATCCTGCACGACAAGCAGTGGATCGTGGCCGACCCCGTGACGGGCGGCGCGTTCCTGGGCTGGGCTGTCATCACACCCATCGGCGCCATCCCCGTGATGGCACGGAGCCATGACGGCATCGTTTGGCAGCCACCCCTGTTGCCGGTCAACGGCTTCAACACCGTGCCCGAGCTTGAGCAGGGAACTGGCATCTCCTTCGCGCTCGGGGGCCCGCACCCTTTCGCGAACGTCGCAGACATCTACATGACCTGGGTCGACGGGCGCGAGATCACGGAGGCCTTGAGCATCGACGGCGGCGGCGCGTGGGAGCACTACGAGCACGTCGACACGATCGTGCCCATTAGCCGACCCAACACGCCGTACCGCACGCCAAACTTCCCCTCGACGGCGGTCGCGCCGGCCATCGGATTCAACTTCGCGGTGCATTTCACATCATGGGCGGATCAGCGCTTTGGCTCGCCCGACATCGTCGTGACCAACAGCACCGACAACGGCCACCACCCCTTCGGCCCGGCCGTGCGCATCACCGACGACCCGCCCGGGCCCAACGTGCAGTTCTTCCCCGTGCTCGCAACAGGCCCCGACGGCTGCATCCACGCCCTGTGGTACGACCGCCGCGACGACCCGGGGAACTACAAGAACGGCGTCTACTACAGCAGGAGCTGCGACGGTTGGGGCGACGTTTGGAGCCCCAACCTGAAGGTCGCCGACCCATCGGACCCCGCGCCGAGCTTCCACCAGGACGGTCAGATGTTCATCGGCGACTACATCGGTCTCACCGTGGGCAGCGACAACGTCGCCCACGCGGTGTGGACCGACACGCGGAACGGCCGCGCCGACGTGTACACCGCCCGCATCCTGCCCTAGCCCCTGCGGCGCGCGGCCAAGCCCGCGAGCGCGACGACGCAGAGCACCGCGAGCAGCGGCGGGGCCGGGGACTTCTTGGCTTCGGGGTTGCCGCACTGCGGGATGCCTTGGTCGTCGTACTTGCACACGGGCTGCTCGAACTGCACCGTCGCGCTCGGCAGCGGCAGCCGGTAGACCGTCTTGCCCTGGACGCCGATGCGCGTGATGCCGCTGAGGATGCCCGGCACGGGCTGCTCGAGGGGCTCGACGCTGGCGTTGCGCAGCTGGCCGGCGGTGTCCCAGCGCTCGACCTGGACGCGCGGGTCTTGGACCGAGATGCGCTCGCGCGTCGCATTGTCGGTGACGTTGAACACGATGCGCACCTCCTCGCCCTCGGTGACCATGTCGTACGTCGCGAACTGCACGAAGTAGGGCCCCTGGCTCGCCTGCAGGATGATGCTGCCGCCGTGCGCCGCCGCCAGCGACGCCAGCGCCACGAGCGCCGCGAGCAGCGCGCGCGTCATGGGCGCCTCCGCGCGACCGCGGCTGCGGCCAGGCCGAGGACCGCGAGCCCCCACGGGAAGGGCGTCGCTGCGCCGCCCGCGCGCTCGGGGGTGAGCGTGTACTCGAAGGTGATGCTGCGGTTGCTGTGGTTCTCCCAAAGGACCGAGTACAGCCCGGCGCGGTCCGCCACGACCTTGCCCTGCTTCGCGGTGAGGTTCTCCTCGCTCAGGTTCACGAGCTGCTGGCCGATGTGGATGTGGGTGCTGAAGTAGAGCACGGCGCCCGCAGGCTCGGCGACGCGCCAGTCGTACCGCAGCGCGTCGCCCTGGCCGAGGCTCGTCGGCGCGGGGTGCTGCGGCTGGGTCGGCTCGAGGGTGAAGGTGATGGGTGTGGGCGGGGGCTCGCCGTTGGCCGAGGCCAAGGGGAGGAGCAAGGCCACGAGGGCCAGCGCCGCGACGCGCATCGCGGGGCGAAGGCGGACGGGGCCGAAAGCTTTTCCCTCACGGCGCCGCAGTTCGAAAACTGCAAAATCTATAAGCCGCGCCGGACGCTGGGCCTCCCGATGCCCCGCCGCGCGGGTGCCCTGGCGCAGCTCCTGCTCGCAGCCCTGCTCCTGGCCGCGCCGCTCGCCGCCGCGCACGCGCTGCCCCTCCAGACCACGCCGCCCTCCGGCGCGGTGGTGCAGGTCCCGCCGCGCGAGGTGGTCATCAAGTTCAGCGAGCGGCTCGAGCCAGCCTACAGCGGCCTCGAGGTGCGGGACGCGAACGGCACGACGGTGAGCCAGCCCCACACCATCGACGCCGATGGCATCACGATGCGCGCCGTGATGCCGGCCGCGCTGCCGTACGGGACCTACACCGTCGTGTGGCGCGCGCTCAGCGCAGCGGATGGCCACAGCACGCGCGGCATCGCGAGCTTCCTCTTCCCCGATCCCTCCAAGCCGCTCACCGCCGCGGACCTCGCGCGGCTCAACGAGGCCCAGCAGGAGACCGTGGGCAGCCCGCTCGACGCGGCGCTCCGCGGCATGGCGTTCGTCGGGCTCTACGCAGCCTTCGGCGGCGCCGCGGTCATGCTGCTTGTCGTGCGCGGCGAGGCCCGGCCCGCGCCGTGGCGCGCGGAGCGGGCCCTCGGAACCCTGTGTCTGGGCGCGGCCTGGGTCGGTGCGCTGGCCACGGTGCTGCTCGCGGCGAGCCAGGCCGCCTCGGCGGCGCAAGTGGGCTTGGGCGAGGCCCTCGCGCGACCCGCGCTCGCGTTCGGCGGCCGCTTCGGCCTGCTCGCCGGGGCTCGGGCGGGCCTGCTCGCTGCCGCAGGGCTGCTCGCGTGGGCGGCCGCGCGCGAGGGGCTGGCGGCGCGCGCCGGCCGGACCCTGTGGGCCGCGGCGGGGGCGCTCGCGCTGGCCGCGCTGGCGACGGTGAGCCTCAGCAGCCACGCCGCGGCGCTGCGGGGCTTCGCCAGCGGACCAGCCGTGTTCTTCGACATCGTGCACCTCGCGGCCGGCGCGGCGTGGGTCGGCGGCCTGGTCGGCCTCGCGGCCGCGCTCTGGCGCCCCGGCGCGGACCCAGGGCAAGCCTGGCCGCGCCTCGCGTCGCGGTTCAGCGCGCTCGCCACCGTGTGCGTCGGGGCCGTGGTGCTCACCGGCGTCGCCGCGGCCCTCCTCTACCTGCCCAGCCTCGACGCGCTCTTCGGGAGCGGCTACGGCCAGGCCCTCGTCGCCAAGCTCGTCCTCGTGGCGGGGCTGCTGGCGCTCGGCGGCTACCACCGCACCCGCGCCGTCCCCGCCATCGCGCGCGAAGGCCCCGATGGCCCGGCGCGCCACCGCTTCCAGCGCACGCTCCAGGCGGAGGCTGTCTTCGGCGTCAGCGTGCTGCTCGCGGCAGGCCTCCTCACGGCCCTGTCGCCGCCGCCCGCGGTCGCCCCCGAGGCGGCGCCGAGCGTGCTCGAGCTGACGCAATTCCAGGATGGCGTCAACGCGACCCTGATCGTCTCGCCCAATCCTGTGACGGTGGGCCTCGCGACCCTCGACCTGTTCCTCACGATCCAAGGCGCGAGCGAGGGCGTCAACGCGACGAACGCGACGCTCACCTTCCTGCCGCCGGACCGCTCGCTCGGCAGCAGCTCGCAGAAGATGACGCAGACGCACGAGAACCACTTCGCGACCGAGGGGGGCTTCTTCACCCTGCCGGGAACGTGGACCGTGCGCGCGGTGGTGCAGCGCGGGGGCGCCTTCGACCTCGTGGTCGAATACGAGATCGAGGTGGTGGGGGGCTGAGCCCCCGCCGAGAAACGAGGGCTCACTCGCAGTCGTCGGTGTAGACGCCCGTGACGACGCCGTCCACGTCGCCGGCGACGATGCTGTCGCGGATGAGCTCGAAGTTCAGCAGGCACACATGCCCCGCGGGCGTGTCCTGCTCGATCAGGTAGTGCGCGTCCGCCGCGCCCGCGATGCCGACTGCGACGACCGAGGCCAGGAACAGGAGGGCCATCCTCACAGGGTCCACCGCGCCTGCCAGCGAGCCGGGGCCTACAAGGGCTTTCTCTGCAAATCCTGGCCCGAGCCGGCCCAGTGTTCGAAAGTCGTTCAACGCCTCCAGGTGTGGACGTGTCTTTAACAGAAATCGAACCCCACCGACACGTTTATGCCCAGCGACCCGATTGCGCGCCCGGTCGTCCCCATGCGCGCGTCCCCTGTGGTGCTCCTGCTCGCCGCGTCGCTCGCCATGACCGCCCCGTTGGCTTCGGCCCATGACCGCGTCTGCATCGCCAGCGACGGGACCGCCGTGGACAACGAGCACGAGGACTGCGACGGCACCTCCAGCCTGCAGTTCCTCATCGGGTGGCAGACCGAGCCAGCCATCAGTGGGGAGCACAACGGCCCGTACGTCGGGATCACGCGGCCCGCCAACGGGACGAATGTCGAGGGCGTCACGGGCCTCCACGCGCAGTACGAGTACGGCGGCCAGACGTACCCCCTGGACCTCCGGCCGATGTTCGGGCGGCCCGGCGTGTACCGCGACGACATCATCCCCACCCGGCCCGGCACCTACACGCTGCACTTCTGGGGGAGCGTGGAGGGGCTGGACGTGAACTTCACCAAGGACCCAGAGACGGTCGACCCGGCGAGCGACCTGCAGTTCCCCGAGCGGACGCCCGACGCCGCCGCGCTCCAGCAGCGGGTCGCTTCCCTGGAGCAGCAGGTCGCGGCCATGAAGGCGCAGATGGATGCGATGCCCAAGAACGGCGGCGTCATCGTCACGCCGCCCGGCGGGGACGGCAAGGGCGCGCCCGGCTTCGAGCCGCTGCTGGCCCTCGGCGCGGTCGCCATCGCGCTCCTGGCAGCTCGCCGCCGCGCTCAGCCGTAGAGATCCTCCCAGAGCTTGCGGAACCTCCCCATGAGGTCGGGGGTGGGCTCGAACCGCAGCAGCAGGCTCTCGGCCAAGTCGGCGTCGGCGAGCACGATGCGGTCCTCGACGCGCTTCAGCAGGCCCGCGCCCTCCATCTTGGCGAGGTGGTAGCTGACGGTGCTCTTGGCCAGCCCCAGCTCCTCGACGAGGTCCTTGTGCGCCAGCTCGCCGCGCTCCAGCAGCAGCAGCGTGACCTGCAGCGCGGCTTGCTCGCGCAGCAGGCCGAGCATGCGCCGTTCGCGCCTGGTCAAGGCAGCTTCGCGGCTGCGCGGTCCCGGGAACCAGCGGCGGTAGCCCTCCATCTCGTAGCTGCGCACCCACTGGCCCTTCTCCAGCTCGTTCAGGTGGTAGCTGGCGAGCGCGCTGCTGATGCCGAGCTGCTGCTCCGCGCCGCGCAGGTGCACGCCCGGATAGTTCAGCACGAGGCGGTACACGCGCCGGCGCACGGCGCCCTCGGGGGTGCGCTCGTCGGTCACTTCTTCACCAGGAGCGGGACCACCAGCAGCACGATGATGACGAGGTCGAAGAGGCTCAGCACCAGCTCGAGCTCGTCGTGGGGCACGAGGTGGGGCGGCTCGGTGAGGACGTCGTAGCTGGAGAACGCCGACTTCACCGCGAACAGCGCGAAGGCCGCCGCGACGAAGCCCAGCTGCCGGTTGCCGCTCGACCGCCGAGCGCGCAGCGCCAGCGCCGCGAGCGCGAGGGCGATGAGGCCCACGGCGAGGCTGGTGAGCGACGACGCAAGGGCAAGGCTGACCATGGGCCCGTCAGGCCCGCGCGGAGCCTAAGGCCTTGCGCCGCGGCGCGCCGCCAGGCTCGCCACCGCGAGCGCCAGGACCACGAGCCCCCAGGGCGCGGCCGGCGTGCTGCTGGGCGCGCCGTTGCCGCCGGCGCGCTCGGTCAGGATGCTGGCCTCGAGCACGCCCCCATACGCGATGTTCTCGATCAGCCAGGAGTAGATGCCGTCCTTGGGCACCGTGAAGGCCCCCTGCGGACAGCACGCGACGGTGCCGTTGTCGTACTCGATGACGCGCGGGCCCTCGTGGGTATGGATGTCGTAGAACGCGCGCTCGCCGCTCGGGTTCCACGCGAGCCGCCAGGCGATGCGGTCGCCGCCGTGGAGCTGCAGGTTGGTCTCCAGGAAGCCGCCGGGGTTCACACGGCCGCTCTTCGTGCCCGGCTGGTCCATCTGCTGGGCCCACGCCGGCAGGCTGGCCGCGAGGAGCCCGAGGAGAAGGATCACCGCGATCGCGCGGGGAAGCATGGGGTCGCCGCCCCCGCAGGGGCGGCCGACCACGAAAAGGCACCGATCAGCGGCGGCGCACCGCGATGGCCAGCAGAGCCACGCCGGCCACGATGGCGACGAGCCCGACCGTCGGCGAGCTCTTGGGCGGCGGGTTGGTGGTGCCGTTGTTCTGGTTCCCGGTGTTGTTGTTCTGCATCGCGCCGGGCGGGACGGTCCAGTTGCCCGTCATGCCGAGCGTGTCATGGCCCGGCACCCCGCAGCGGTAGCGGAAGATGCCACCTTGCGTGGGCAGCGCGAGCTCGACCTCGGACTCGCCGCCCGCGGGGGTGCCGCCTTGGGCGTTCTCCGTGCAGTGCTCGCCGTCGGGGAGCTGGATGCAGAACGAGTGCGGGGCCTGGCCGTCGTTCTTCAGCTCCACGGTGACGGTCTGGCCGCCGGTGCCGGTGAGGTTCGCGGCGTCCCAGCAGAAGGTCGCCGGCGGGGGGCAGCCCGATTCCTTGGGGTGGATCGTGACGGCGCTCTGCGCGCTCGCGAAGCTGGGCGCGAGGAGCAGGCCGAGCAGGACGGAGAGGGCCACCAGGCCAACGGACTTGGACATAGCAATCGCCGGCTGCCGGCACCGCGGAACCTGGACAAGTACCTTTCGCCCATGCTGTGGAAACGTACAATACGCCAAGGCATCGCCCCTGGAAAGCCGCGGTTTCCTCACACCGCTGCAAGGCCGCGCGCGAGGTCGTCCCAGATGTCCTCGGGGTCCTCGATGCCTGCGCTGACGCGCAGCAGGCCTTCGGTCACGCCGCTCCGCGCACGCTGCTCGGGCGGGATCGACGCGTGCGTCATCGTGGCGGGATAGCAGACGAGGCTCTCGACGGCGCCGAGGCTCTCCGCGATGCGCACGAGCTTCAGTTGGCCCACGAACTTGTCCACCGCCGCGCGCGAACCGAGGTCGAAGCTCACCATGCCGCCCATGCCCTTCATCTGCCGCTCGGCGAGCGCGTGCTGCGGGTGCTCGGGCAGGCCGGGGTAATACACCTTCTTCACCTTCGGGCTCTGCTGCAGCCGCTCCGCGAGCACTTGACCATTGCGCGAGTGCTGGCGCATGCGCAGGCCCAGGGTCTTGATGCCGCGCAGCAGCAGCCAGCAGTCGAAGGGGCTCGGCACGGCCCCGATGGCGTTCTGCTGGAAGCCGAGCGGCTCGACGAGATCGTCGCGCTTGGTCGTGACGAGCCCTCCGACGACGTCGCTGTGCCCCCCGAGGTACTTGGTCGAGCTGTGCATCACGAGATCGGCGCCGAGCGCGTGGGGCTGCTGCAGGGCTGGCGAGCAGAAGGTGTTGTCCACGGCCACAAGGGCCTGCTTCGCGCGCGCGACCTCGGCAACCGCGCGGATGTCGCACAGCCTGAGGTTGGGGTTCGTGGGCGTCTCCAGCCACACCAGCTTGGTCTGCGGCGTCAGCGCGCGCTCGATGTTCTTCGGGTCGCTCGCGTCCACGTAGGTGACCTTGAGCCCCCACGGCCCCATGACGCGCGTGAAGAACCGGTACGTGCCGCCGTACACGTTCTCCTCGCAGACGAGGTGATCGCCAGCCTTGAGCAAGTGCGCGACCGTCGCCGTCGCCGCGCTGCCGCTCGCGAAGGCGAAGCCGCGCTCGGCGCCCTCGAGCTCGGCGATGTTCTGCTCCAGGACCTGGCGCGTGGGGTTGCCGCTGCGCGAGTACTCGAAGCCCTTGTGCCGGCCGATGGCCTCCTGCGCGTAGGTCGTGGCAAGATGGATCGGCGCGACGACGCTGCCCGTCTGCGGGTCCGGCTCCTGCGCGGCGTGCACGAAGCGGCTGTCGGGGCGCAGCGGGCGCTCGGCCATGGGCCTCGAACGCCCGCGAGCCTTATGAGGATGCTCCCGTCGGGCGCCGAGGCGTGAGCCGCGTTCCGTGCGGTCCACGAGGGCCCGCGCGCTCAGGTCCGTGCCCTCCGCCGCTGCTCGTGCACGGCCGCGATGCGGTCGAGGTCCGCGCGGCTGGGGCGGTTGCGGTGGGCCTGATCGGCCCAGATCCGCCGCCACACGCGGAGGTACTCCGAAAGGGCCGGCTCGTCCTGCGCCAGCAGGATCTGGCCGCGCTCGATGACCTCCGCCTTGAGGTAGAGCGGGAGCTCCTCGAACGCCTTGAGGTCGTACGCCTTCCCGCCGATCCGCGCGCGGCTCCACGCCTTGCCCAGGGTCTCGAAGGGCGTGCTGCCGGGCCCGCCCACGAGGCAGATGTCGATGTCGGAACGCGCGGTGGCGGTGCCCGCGGCGTGCGAGCCGAACAGGATGACGGCCATGACGTCGCCGGCGATCGGCGCGAAGTCCTCCCTCAGCGCTGCGAGGTCAGCCACGCTTCCACCTCCACGAGGAACGCGCGAACGGCAGCCTCCAAGGCATGGATGGCGTCGAGGGCCTTGGCGTCGTTGAGCCCGTTGTATTGGTGCACGAGACGATTCCGCAGCCGGTGGCCTGCTTCAGGAGGGCCAGGTTCGGCCCGAGGGCAACGCCGACCTTGACGGCGGTGTCGAGGT
The DNA here is from genome assembly GCA_036003985.1 of Thermoplasmatota archaeon. GTDB lineage: Archaea > Thermoplasmatota > SW-10-69-26 > JACQPN01 > JAIVGT01 > JAIVGT01. The sequence goes on along the minus strand of DASYRW010000217.1, from coordinate 2,275 downwards.
TCACGTAGTCGTCCTTGACCGTCACGCCGCCGTCGACCGCGGCCATCGCGGCCAGGTCGGCCATGGCCTCGCACGCCTCCTGGAATGCCTTGTAGACCGCGAGGCGGCTCTTGAGGTCCGTTCGGGCATCGCCGAACCAGTCCGCGACGTCGTCCAACCGTTCTGCCGCGTGCTCCATCTTGTCCCGGTAGCGGCGCACGCGCTCCTCGTCCACAAGGGCCAACCTGCGCGCGGACGCATAAGGCCCTCGCTCCGGCGGGCCCGTGCCTCTCCCCTTGCGTCTGCCTCCCCGGGGGCGCAGGTTCATCGGGTCGCGCCGCGCTCGCTCCGCCATGGCCCGCCCCGACGCCGTGCCGCCCTTCGCCGCCGCGAACCCCGAGGCCGCCGAGGAGGCGATCGCACACTGCTTCGGCTGCGGCCCCAAGAACGCGCGGGGCCTGCACCTTGAGGCGAAGGTCGAGGGCGACCGCGCGACCATCGCATGGCAGCCCTCCCAGGCCCACGCAGGCTGGGACACGGTGATCCACGGCGGGCTCGTCGCGACGCTGATCGACGAGGCCGCGGCCTTCGCCATCGTCGAGGGCCTCCGGAGCTTCGGGTTCACGCGCACGCTCCAGGTCCAGTACCGCAAGCCGACGCGGTGGACGCTGCCCGTGCGCGCGGAGGCGCGCGTGACGGAGCGCGACGCGCAGCGCGCGGTGGCCCACGTGCGCGTCACGCAGGAGGGTGTGCTCACCGCGGAGGGCACCGTCGAATTCCGGCTGATGGCCGAGCCGCCGCCCGCGGCTTAGGGGTGCAGCAGGCAGGGCGGGAAGCCGGGCGTGAGGGCCTGCACGTCGGCGACGACGTGGGTCGCGCAGTGCGTGACGCAGTTGGTCAGCGAGTCCGGCAGCGCCGCGGCGCAGCCGTAGTTGTGGTCCGTGTCGGCGCCCGCGGGGGCCGCGAGGGCGACGAAGCCGATGAACGCGATGGCGAGCAGGATGCCGCGCATGCGCCCCCAGCGTGCGCGCGGGGTTCAACGTTTCTCTGGGGAGCCTCTCCCTAGACCTCGACCGCGATCGTCGCCAGCGCGGTCCCGCGCTGCAGCAGCGTGGCCTCGTACGTGCCCAACGCGGGCGGCGCCCAGTCCCAGGCGAGGATCTCGTCGTAATCGGGATGCGGCCGCAGGGCAGGGGTGGAGGTGCCCCCCGGACCCGCGATGCGCATCGTGAGCGTGGCCGGATCGGGCGGCGCCGTGTTGTTGTACGGACGGAGGAACCACGTGAGCGTGCTCGCGCGCCCGGGCGCGAGGTCCGCGGGCCACTCGAGCGAGTAGCGGAGGTCGCCCGCGCGGACGTTCTGGCCCACGCGTCCTGGCAGCCTCGCGGCCTCCGCCGGGGAGAGGGTGACGTTGATCGCCTCGGCCGCGGTGATGCGCACCGGGTCGAGCGCTGTGCGGTCGCTCAGCAGCGTGTTCGGCGACGGCACCGGCTCGGGCGTGGGTACGCGCGGCGTGTCCAGCGCCGGGGCGCGCGCGATGCGGTGCACGTCCTCGATGCCGGCGACGAGCTGGCCGAAGATCGTGTAGTTGCCCCACAGGTGCGACGTCGCGAAGTCCATGATGGAGAATTCCGGCCCGCCCGAATTGGGATCGTCGGCGCGCGAGATGCCCACGGCGCCCATGGTGAAGTTGAGCCGCGGGCTCGGCTCGAGCGGCACGCGACGCGCGTCCTCGGTCGCGGTCGAGCCCGCCGCGCCCGCCGCGTCGAGGACCTGGATCACGTGGCCGGGCACGATGCGGCCGAACTCCTTGCCGACGAAGTAACCCTCGCGCAGATACGCGCGGTACAGCTCCACGGTCTGCGGCGCGTCCTCGGGGAAGAACACCATCGTCAGCTCGCCCGCCTCCGTGGCAAAGCGCGCGCCCTCGAAGGTCGCGCCCCCGCCCGCGGCCGGCGCCCCGGGGCCCGGCGGTGCAGGCGAAGCGCAGCCGGCGACCAGCAGCGCCAGCATCAGGAGGGGCGCGCGCACGCAGCCGCAGCGGAGCCCGCGGGGATCAGGTTTGCGCCAAGCAGGCCTCGGAGGGCCGTGGTCGAACCCCTCCAGGGTTTGCGCGCATCCTCTGCCACACTGGCCCGCACGGACAGCCGCCCGCGCGCCGCGTCGTTGCAGGGGCTCTTGGCCTGACCCCCACTAGCCCCATCTGCCCACGCGCGTTCGGGAGCGCGGCGCGGGCCCATCATCGCCGGCGCCCGAGGGGTCGCTGGCCTGCCTCCAGGCGGTGGGCGGGGACGCG
>DASYRW010000216.1:0-1724 GCA_036003985.1 Thermoplasmatota archaeon | reverse complement strand
GCCGAGCCCGCGGAGGAGCACGAACTGCGCGCGCTACGCAAGAGCTTGGGCTTGACGGAGCGCGAGCACGCGGTGCTGGAATTCGTCGTCCGCAAGAACCTCGGCTCCGGCGCGCCCCAACCCCCAGGGCCGCGCGTCGCGCCCGGCGTCGTGCTCTTGGGCCGCTACAAGATCGAGCGCTTGCTCGGCGAGGGCGCCCACGGCCGCGCGTACCTCGCGCACGACCAGGTCCTGGACCGCGACGTGGTGGTGAAGGCCGTCGGCACCCACGCGCTGGGCGGCAAGGCCGCTCGCTTGCTGCTGCGCGAGGCCCGCTTGGCGGGATCGCTGAAGCACCCGAACATCGTGGCGATCTACGACGTCGCGGAGGGCCCCGACGAGGCGCTGATCGTCATGGAGTACTGCGACGGCGGCTCCCTCTTCAGCCTGCTGCAGCGCCGCGGCGCGCTGGGCCTGCGCGAGGCGTCCGCGATGCTGGACCAAGTGCTCGCGGCCCTCGCCGCGGCCCACGCGAAAGGCATCGTGCACCGCGACCTCAAGCCGGAGAACATCCTCCTGATGCGGGACGGCACCATCAAGCTCGCCGACTTCGGCGTCGCGCGCGAGACCGACGCGGCGGCGACGAGCATCACCGAGGGCGGCGCCGTGGGCACGCTGCTGTACATGAGCCCCGAGCAGGTGCGAGGCGCCAAGGTCGATGGTCGCAGCGATCTCTACGCGGCCGCCGTCGTGTTCCACCAGGCCCTGACAGGCAGGTTGTACCTGCGCGTCGCGGGCAAGGACGACTTCCAGGTGCGGCAGCTGATCCTGCGCGGCGCGCCGCGGCTAGACGTGAAGGCCCAGCCCGCCTGGATCGCGGCGCTGCTGCAGCGCGGCCTGGCCAAGGACCCCGACCGGCGCTTCGCGAGCGCGGCCGCCATGCGCGCGGCCATGGGGAAGGAAGCCCCGCCCCGCGCTGCGTAGCAAAGGCTTCTAGCCACCAGCCCCCATGCGCTCCTGATGGCGCGCGCCAGCGCGGGGGAGCCGGCCGAAGCCCCCACCGACACCAGCGACCTCGACGGTCTCGCGCAGTACCTCAAGGTGCTGGGCAATGCCAAGCGGCTCCACCTGCTCCAGTTCCTCGTCGCGCCCCACTACGTCGAGGAGATCGCGAGCGAGCTGAAGATGGCGCGCCAGACAGCCCAGGAGCACGTGCAGCAGCTGCTGGACATCGGCGTCATCCAGCGCGTCCGCGGCCGCCGCGACTCGGGGCCGGTCACGGAGTACGTCGTCGTGCCGCAGCGCCTGTTCCGCATCCACGAGGAGTTCGGCCGCCTTGGCACGCTGGAGCCCGAGACCGGCACGGCCCAAGAGATGCGGCCCCCCACGAGCCCGCTGGTCACGGGCGCCGCCGCGCCGCGCGAGCAGGACTTGCCGCGCCTGACCATCGTGCACGGCATGCGCCTCGGCTCGACGATGGCGCTCACCGGCCAAGGCCCGTGGCTCGTCGGCCGCGAGCCCACGGCGGCAGTCTGTCTGGACTACGACCCGTTCATCAGCACGCGCCACGCCGAGGTGCGCCGCGCCGCGGGCGGCTTCGAGGTCGCGGACCTCTACAGCAGCAATGGGACGTGGGTGGACTGGAAGCGGCTCGCCCGCGGCGGCGCCGAGCGCGTCGAGAACGGCGCCGTCGTCCGCGTGGGCAAGTCGCTGCTCCTCTTCCGCAAGCCAGCTTGAGCCCGCAG
>DASYRW010000215.1:0-11495 GCA_036003985.1 Thermoplasmatota archaeon | reverse complement strand
GTGCGCCTACTTGAGCTTTGCTCGGTCATCCGATAGGTTGATACATCGGGCGCCCGATGCTTCCGGGCCCGACCGGGCAGGAGGTGCGCATGAGCCCACGGACTCCCGACTGCTGCGGCGGCCCCGTCGACTGCTGCAGCGCGGCCAGCTGCTGCTGAGCCGCGGCCCGGCAGGCGCGGAGGGCCCCCGCGCCGCCGCCGGCGCAAACGCTTTGGCTTCCTTGCCCTTGGCAGGCCGTGGACCGCCGCGGCGCCCTCGCCGTCACGCTCCTGGCCGCGGTGCTGTGGGGCACGAGCTTCCCCGCGAACGACCTCGGCCTCCGCGACGCGGACCCCTGGACCTTCCTCGCCGCGCGCTTCGCCATCGCCTTCGCCGCGGCGGCGCTCGCGGCGCGCCTGCTCGGCGCCCTCGACGCGGGCCTGCTGCGCAACAAGTGGGTGTGGGCCACGGCCCTGGCCAACAGCGCCGGCTACCAGCTGCAGTTCGTCGGCCAGGAGCTGACGACGCCGGGCACGGCCTCGCTGATGGTCAACGCGGGCAACCTCGCGGTGCCGCTCTTCGCGTTCCTGGTCCATGGCGAGCGGCCGACGGGCACGAAGGCGCCCGCCCTCGCGCTCGCGGCGGCCGGCGTGCTCCTCGTGGGCACGCGCGGCGACCTCGCGTCGGTGAGCGCGGCGCACCTCGCGGGCACGCTGCTGACCCTCGCGGCCGGCCTGGGGTGGGCGCTCGTGATCGTGTTCAACAAGTCCGCGGTGGGGAGCGGAAAAGTGCTCGGCGTCACCACGTGGGTCGTCGGGCTGACCGCGCTGCTCGGCGTGCCCGGCGCGCTCCTCCTCGGCCACGGCGAGCTCGGGCCCCAAGGCCTCGCCGCCGCGGCGTACACGGGCCTCGTGTGCACGACCCTGGCCTTCTTCCTCTGGAGCGCGGGGCTGCGCGTGCTGACGAGCGTCGTGAGCGGCATCGCGCTGCTGCTCGAGATCGTGGTGGCCTTCGCGCTCAGCGCGGCCCTCGGCCTCGAGGCCCTCGGCGCCGCGAGCTTGGCCGGCGCGGCGTGCATCCTCGCCGCCATCGCCCTTGCCAGCCGCGCGCCCGCGGCGGAGCCCCTGCCCACGCCCAAGCTCGGCGACGGGACGAGGCTATGAACCTCGGCCACGGGGCGCAGCAAGCCTTCAAGGCACCCCCCGGGCCTCGCTGCGCCATGCGCCCCGCGCTGCTCCTCCTTGCCCTGGCGATCCTGGCCCTCGCCGCGCCCGCGAGCGCCGGCGACGACCTCGTCAGCGTGCTGCTGGAGCACGCCTCCGACCTCACGACGTGCATCGGCGCCGAGGTGCAGGGCAGCATCGGCATCAGCTACGACCCCGACGACGACCCGCCGCTGCAGGTCACCACGCCCGCGCTGGTGCCGCCCTCGCCGAGCTGCCTGCCGACCTTGCCTTAGCGCGGCGGGAAGGCGCTGAGGTAGAACAGCACGCCCGCGAGCGCGAGCATGCCCAGGTACAGCGGGATCGAGTAGCGCACGATCTTGCTGCCGTCCAGCGGCGGGAAGGGCAGCAGGTTGAAGACCGCCAGCAGCGCGTTCACCAGCACCGCGGCCTGGAAGAAGTTGCCCAGCCCGCCGAACTCGGTGGGATTCGGGCTCGCGCCGACGAAGGGCAGGAACGCGAAGCCGATGACGATGTTCGTCAGCGGGCCGGCGATGCTGATGAGCGCGCCATCGCGGCGCGTGGCGTTGCCCACGATGAGCACGGCCCCTGGCGCGGCGAAGATGATGGTGGTGAAGATGCACAAGCCGAGGGCCGTGACGAGCCCGCCGGCGCTCGCGCGGAACTCCGCCCACAGGTCGAGGCGCTGCGCGACGAACTTGTGCGCCATCTCGTGCAGCAGGAAGCCCAGCAGCACCAGCACGAAGGCCTGCGGCAGGTTGCGGATCGCGCTGTCCACCTCGGCTTGGGTGGGCACGCCGACGATCTCCGCCCGCTGCAGGTGCGCGAAGGCGAACGCGAAGGCCACGGTCAGCGCGCCGAGGCTCACCACGAGGTGGAGCAGCTCGGTGCCGCTCATGTGGAAGCCGCCGGGCGGCGGCGGGGGCGGCGGCGGCGGGCGCGGCGCCTGCATCGGCGGCGGCATCGTCGCGCCGGGGCGCGGCGTGGTCTGGATGGGGCGATAGGGCGGCGGCGACGGCGGCGGCGCGCGGGGCGGCGGGCGCACGGTGGTGGTCACCGTCGCGCCCCCGTCAGCATTGGAACCCCCCGAGCACGCGCGGCAGCAGCCAGAAGGTCGCGATCATCGCGCCCACGTTGGTCAGCGCCGCGACGAGGAGCACGCGCGTCACGCGGTTGCGCCAGAAGTCCCTGACCTGCTGGAGCTGGCTGAGGGCCTCGTAGTCCTGCATCCGCGGCTGGCGCACCACCGCCTCGGTCAGCCCGCTGAACCAGCCGGTCGCGATGAGCGGGTGGATCGTGGCGAAGGGCGCGCTGATGAACGCGACCGCGATGCTCGCGGGGTGGGCCAGCGCGGCGGCGGCGCCGATGGCGCTGAAGGTGCCCGTGACCAGCACCCACTGGATGGCGAGGTCCTGCAGCTTCTGGAGGCAGCCTGCCTGGCCCGCGACGAAGGCCTGGTAGCCGAGGAACACCATCGCGCCCACCACGAGCGCGAACATGCCCCACGCGATCGCCTGGCCCCACGGGAACTTCTTGGGGATCGTCTCGAGGCTCGCGGCCGGCGGGATCCCCTCGGGTTGCTGCAGGTGGGCCTCCACGCCGCGGAGATGGCCGGCGCCGATGACGGCCACGACCTTGCCGCTGCCCGCTTGCGCGCTGGCCTCGCGGATCTTGCCCGCGAGGTAAGCATCGCGCTCCTTCACGAGCACGTCGCTCACGCTCGGCGCGAAGGCGCTCAGCTCCTCCATCATCAGCGAGAGCGCGTCCTCCTTGAGCAGGTCCTCGGGCTTCATCTCCTGCCCGGCCTTGCCCTCCTCCAGCGCGGCCGCGCCGGTGAGGGCCTTCATGAACTCCCACGTGATGCGGAACTTCTCGCGCAGGCCCATGCGGGCCCAGGCGCGCTTGAGGGTCACGCCGATGTCGCGGTCTGCGAGGACCAAGGTCGCGCTGCGGGCCTTGGCTTCCTCGATGGCCGCGAGCATCTCGCTGCCAGGCTTGACGCCGAACTTCTCGCCGAGGCGCCTCTGGTAGGAAGCCAGGAAAGCCTGCGCCAGCAGCATGAAGGCCTTGCCCTGCTTGATGACGTCGACGAGCTTCGTCTCCTTCCACTTCTCGGGCTCGGTGAGGGCCTTGTACCGCGCCTCGTCCAGCTCGACGGCCACCACCGCGGGCGCCTCGCGCGCGATGACCTCGCGCACCTCCTTGACGGACTCCGCGCTGATGTGCGCGGTGCCCACCAAGACGACGTTGCCGACCTGCGCCTGCAGGGGGATCCCGGGCCTGGGCAGGGACAGGGGCCATTTAGGGTTTGCGATGCCGGCCTACGAACGGGGCCCGGACCCGCGGCCATCGCCGTTGCGTCGTCAGGTTCCGAGCAGTTCGACGAGCGCGCGCAGGTCGCGGCCTTGGAAGTCGACGGGCACCTCGCTCTCGCCGAAGCCCTTGCGGTCCACGAAGAAGGTCCGGAAGCCCAGCTTGTGGGCGGGCTCGAGATCGTGGTAGGGGCTGAAGCTGCAGTGCAGGACTTGGGAAGGCTGCAGGCCGAGGCGCTTCGCGCCCTCGAGGAAGACGCGCGCGTCGGGCTTGTAGGCCTTCACCTGCTCCGCCGTGAGCGCGAGATCGGGCGCCACGCCGAGGGTCTTGACCGTGTCCGCGAGGATGTCGTCGTCGGTGTTGCTGAAGATCGCGAGCTTGTAGCCGAGGTCGCGCAGCTGCGCCAGCGAGCCGGGCACGTCATCGAAGGCCGGCCACGATCCCATGTCGTGGGCCAGCGCGTAGCCGTCGCGCGGCTGCCACGCCACGCCCAGCTCGTCGAAGCTGAGCCGCAGCGCCTCGGCGATCACGTCGCGGTAGCGGCGGTAGCCCTCCTTGCCGCTGGTCAGCGCGCGTTCGTGGCGGTTCCACGCTTCGACGACCTTGTCGATGCCGGGCGCGTCGGGCTTCGTGCGCAGCACCCACAGCACCGAGCGCTCCAGGCCGGTCTCCCAGTCCACCAGGGTGCCGTAGCAGTCGAAGCTCACGGCCTCGGGCGGCGGGTGGATCGGCATGGGCTCGGCCGGGGAGCGCGCCGGTTCCTTGAAGGCTTTGCGGTCGGGCGAGGGTCGTCCGTGCAGCGGCACGGTCAGGCCGGCGGTCGGCCTCCCCGCGCGGGTGCACGAACAAGGGTATTTGCGCCTGGCCGGGCCCTTCGAGGCTGTGCACCGTCCCGTCGTCGCGGTCGAAGGCGACCGTCTCGTCGTCCAACTCCACGGCCTCGCCGCGCTGGCCGCGGCGCGCCGGCGCATCGCGGTGCCGCTCCGGGCCATCGTCCGGGCCGGCGCGGGCGCGCCAGCTTGGCCGCCCATCCTGCCGCGCTGGCGCGTCGGCACCCACCTTCCCCCGCGCGGACTGGCCATCGGGAGCTTCCGGCACGGCGGCCGGCGCAGGTTCCTGTTCCTCACGCACTCGACGCGCCGCGTGCTGCGCGTCGAGCTCGAGGGCGCGCGGTGGGACGAGGTCGAGCTGGACGTCGCGGACCCGGACGACGCCGTGCGGCGCATCCTCCACATCGAGGCGGCGTGATCAGGGGCCGAGCACTTCGTAGTGGTCGCAGAACACCTGCTTGACCATGTGCGCCTCCTCGGGCAGGATGCGCGGGCTCTGCCACTCGGGCCCTGCGAAGCGCTTCAACGCATCGACGCTGTCCCAGCGCGACACGACCACGAACTCGGGCTGGCCGCCCCAGCGCGTCTTGCCGAGGAGCACCTCCTGGCAGCCCTCCTGCTTCTTCATCAGCGGCAGGGCGGTCTGGGTGAGGAACTCCTCGAAGTCCTTGTCCATGCCCGGGTGCGTGCGGGCGCGGAAGACGCGGAGGATCATGGCGTTCGGCCTGGGATGGCGAGGGCCCTATAAAAGACCGCGGGAACTCCGCGAGCCCGCGCCTGGCTCCGTGCCCAGCTCCTGCCGCATCAGCCCGAGGGGCAACGAGCCCGCGCGGATGTAGCGGTCGTGGAAGGCCTGCTCTCCCACGCCTTGGGCCGCGAGGTCCTCGCGGAGCTTCTGGATCTGCAGCTTGCCCCACAGGTAGCTGAGCTGGTAGGCGGGGCTCTGCGTGTACCGCTTCACCTCGGCCAGCGCTTCGCGCTCGCCCATGCGCGCGACCTCGCGCAGCAGGCCCACGCCTTCGTCGAAGGTCATGGCGCCGCGGTGCAGCTTGACGTCGATGACGATGCGGCACGCGCGCCAGAGTTGGTCCTTCAGCACGATGAACTTGACCTGCTCGGGCCGCGCGCCGGGCATGGCGAAGCCGCGCGCGAGCATCATCTCCTCGCAGTAGTGCGCCCACCCCTCGATGCTCTCCACCGCGTGCACGAACAGCCGCGCGGTCGAGGGGTTCTGGTTCGCGCCGGTGAGCTGCAGGTGGTGGCCCGGGTAGCCTTCATGGACGGTGGTGTTGAGCACCTCGGCGAGCGGGAAGTTCTTCGGCTCCCGCGGGGTCACCATGTACAGGCCCACTTGCCGCCGCTCGAACTTGCCCGGGCTCACGTAGGCCGCGAAGGGCATGATGTGCCGCAAGTAAGCAGGGGTCTCGATCACCTCGAGGCGCTCGCCCGGCGGCAGCTCCGCGATGCCCTGCTGCGCGACGAAGTCGCGCGAGGCCTCGATGCAGCGGCGGTACAGGTCGAGGACCGCGGGCCAGTCGCGCGGGTGCTCCGCTTCGATGAGCGCTTGGGCGCGCGCCACCACGTCCCCGCTGGCATCCTGGTGCGCCGCGCGGAGCACCTGCTCCGCGGCACGCCGCGTGTCCTCGCGCAGCTGCGCGACGAGCTGCTCGCCGCGCGCCAGGATCGCGTCCGCGTCGGCGCCGAGGGCGCGCAGCTCCACGAGCTTGTTGAACGCGGGCGCGCCGGCGGCCCAGCCGTCGCGCAGCGCGTCGCGCTTCTTCTCTTGCAGCCAGTCGGTGTGCTCCTTCAGCGCCTCGCGCGCGTGCTTCACCGCGCTGCGCACGCGCTCGCGCGTGCCGCTGCTCACGCCTTGCTGGGACGCGAGCTGCTCCGCGGCCTCGAGCATGGCCGGCGCGGCGCCAGCGCTCTCGATGGCCATGTCGACCCACAGCACCGGGCAAGCCCCGAACCGGTCGCGGCCGGCGCGGAGGAACGCGGGCGCCTTGTCGAGCCGCGCACCGATGGCCGCGCACCGCTCCTCCAGGTCCAGCTCCTCCTTCACCATGAGCCCAAAGACATGATCGAGGAACTCCATGGCGAGGTCGGGGTTGCGCTCCCAGCTGCGCAGCTCCAGCTCGTCGTGCAGCCACAATCGCAGGGAATGCCGCAGGGCCTCGGCATCGACGCGCTGCGCGGGGCTCAGGGCCTGCGCGTGGAGCGCCAGCGCGTCGGCGCGCGCCAGCCAGCCCTGGTGGAGGCCGATGTCCTCCTTCACGCGCGCTCGCGAGGGGTCGCTGACCTCCTGGTCCCACGTGTGGATGCCCAAGTCGGTGGCCCACGCTGGGCTGCGTCGCGTGCTGGCCTCGAACATCTCGCGCACGAGCGCGTCGAGCTGCGCCTGGGCCTGCATGGGCTCGCATCGCGGCGCGGGGCCTTGGGCCTTTGCGTCCGTCCGCCTCAGCCGTAGCTCGGGCTCGTGCCGGCGCGCTCGGTGAGCCGGTTCCGCACCGCCCACAGCTCGGGCCAGATCTGCTGGCCCATGGCCTCCTCGAGCTGGTGCACGCTGTAGCCCTTCAGGCTTGTGACGTCGCGGCCGATGACGCGCTTGATGAAGGTGAGGTGCGTGAGCCTCCAGACCTGGAAGCGCATGTCGAAGTCGGTCATGCCTTCCGCGAGGCGGAACAGGTCGTAGTGGTCGTGGAAGCTCACGTACACCGCGTCGAGGCCGACGTTGCGCCGCTGCAGCAGCGCCTCGAACTTGGGCCACAGCGCCTTGGGCTCCACGAGCAGCGCGCGGAACCCCGGGCTCTCGGCGCCGCTGCCGCGGCCGAGCTTGAGGCGGATGGTGTGGTAGTCCCAGGGCGCCATCGTGGTGAGGATCAGGATCTGCTCCGTCAGCAGCGCCATGACGCGCGCCGCGCGCTCGAAGAGACGCTCGGCCTCGAGGGGCTGGTTCGCGTCCATCAGCTCGCCCGCGTTGGCCATGTCGCTGAGGATCAGCTTGAACCACAGCTCGGCGCTCTGGTGCTCGACCTGGAAGAGCAACTCGTCCCGGTGCGCCCGCTCCTCCGGGGGCTTCTGCAGCGCGAGCAGCTCGGGCACGCGCAGGTAGCGCTCGTAATCCGTCGTCTCGACCGCGGGCCGTTCGAAGCGCATGCGGGCTCGCGGGTTGTACAGAGTTGCTGCATGATCAGGGTTCCGGCCGCGAAGCGCAGACCTCATGCCGGGCCTTGGCCTTGCGAGGCCGATGCCCGAGGGCCAGGAGCGCCCGCTCAAGGTGGACAGCGTGCCCGCGAAGGACCTCGACTTCGAGGCCCTCGCGCGCGACCTGCGGCCGCTGAGCTACGAGAAGCGCCTGGAGCTGCTGCACTTCCTCGTGCGGCCGCACTACCTCGAGGAGATCGCGTCCCACCTCAAGATGGCCCGGCAAGCCGCACAGAAGCACATCGACCAGCTGCTCGAGATCGGCGTGATCCAGAAGCAGCCCGGGCACCGCGCCAGCGGCCCCGTGGTGGAGTACGTCGTGGTGCCGCAGCGCCTCTTCGCGCTGAGCGAGGAGTTCAGCAAGCTCGGCGTGCTGAAGCCCATCGCCGTGGACGAGCGGCTCTACCGCACCCAGGTGGTGACGCGGGCGCCGCGCGCGCCGACCGCGACGACGGGCCCCGCCCTCGTGATGGTGCACGGGAACAAGGCCGGTGTGAGCTTCCGGCTGGGCTCCAAGGAAGGCCCCTCCACGATCGGCCGCGACGGTGACCGCACCGTCTGCGTGGACTACGACCCCTTCGTGAGCAACCGCCACGCGGAGATCCACCTCCGCCAGGGCCAGTGGGCCCTCGTGGACACCTTCAGCACCAACGGCACGTTCCTCAACTGGGAACGCCTGCCCCGCGGGGGCGAGGTGCCGCTGCGCCCCGGCGACGTCGTGGGCGTGGGGAAGAGCCTGTTCGTGTTTCGGCTCTAGCTCGGCTCGGGGCGGCCGGCCCAAACCCTTTTCCGCGGCCCGGGCATGCTCCGCCAGGGAGAGCATGACCATCCAGCGCGTCGCGGTCATCGGAGCTGGCACCATGGGCAGCGGCATCGCGCAGGCCTGTGCGCAGAGCGGCTTCCAGGTGCTCCTGCACGACGTCAAGCCCGAGTTCGTGCGCAAGGGCTTGGACCGCATCACCGACCAGCTCCAGAAGCGCGTGGACAAGGGCAAGCTCGACAAGGCCGAGAAGGACGCGATCCTGGCCCGCATCCGCACCACGACCTCCCTGGCCGAGGCGGGCCGCGACGCGGACCTCGTCATCGAGGCGGTGTTCGAGGAGATGAAGGTCAAGGAGGACGTGTTCAAGCAGCTCGACGCGGCCGCGCCCGCCTCGTGCATCTTCGCCACGAACACGAGCTCGTTGTCGGTCAACCAGCTCGCGCGGGTCACCGCGCGGCCCGACCGCTTCGGCGGCCTCCACTTCTTCAACCCCGCAGCGGTCAACCTGCTGCTCGAGGCGATCCGCGGCGACACGACCAACGACGGGACGTGGGCTTCCCTGCTCAAGTTCGGCGGGGCCCTCGGCAAGACGACCATCGTGGTGAAGGACAGCCCCGGCTTCGCCGTCAACCGGTTCTTCGTGCCGCTGCTCAACGAGGCCTGCCGGCTGCAGGAGGAGGGCTTCTCGACCGCGACGATCGATGCCGGGGCGAAGGAAGCCCTGGGCATCTCGATGGGCCCCTTCGAGCTGATGAACTTCACCGGCATCCCCATCGCGTACCACAGCCAGGTGAGCCTCAGCCAGCTCGGGCCCTTCTACGCGCCCGCAGCGTCGCTGAAGAAGCAGTTCGAGAGCGGCAAGCTCTGGGAGCTGCAGGGCGCGCCAGAGCAGGGCAAGCTGCCAGCGGTGAAGGAGCGCATCCTCGGGGTCGCGTTCGGCATCGCGGCGCAGCTCGTGGAGGAGGGCGTCGCGAGCATCGGCGACACGGACAAGGGGGCCATCGTCGGCCTGCGCTGGGCCAGGGGGCCTTTCGCGCTCATGAACGAGGTGGGCCCGCGCGACGCGCTGCGGCTCGTCGAAGGCGTGTCGAAGAAGTATGGCCCGAGCGCGTTCCGCGTGCCTGCCCAGCTCCGCGCCCAGGCCGAGCGCGGCCAGCCGTGGCACATCCCGCGCGTGCAGCTCGAGCGCCGCGGCGCGGTCGCGATCCTCACCATCGACCGGCCCGAGGCCCTCAACGCGCTCAACCGCGAGGTGCTCCGCGACCTCATCGCCGCAACCGAGGAGGTGGACCGCGATCCCTCGCTGCATTGCATGGTGCTGACGGGCGCGGGCAAGGCCTTCATCGCGGGCGCGGACATCGGCATCATGGCCGAGGTCTCGGCCCTGGAGAGCCGCGAGTACACCAAGCTCGGCCAGAAGGCAGCCCGCAAGCTCGAGCGTATGGAGAAGCCCGTCATCGCGGCGGTGAATGGGTTCGCCTTCGGTGGCGGCACGGAATTGGCCCTGGCGTGCGACATCATCCTCGCCAGCGATCGAGCTGTGTTCGGGCTGCCCGAGGTGACCCTCGGCATCCACCCCGGCTTCGGCGGCACGCAGCGGCTCCCAAGGCTCATCGGCAAGCACCTCGCGAAGGAGCTGATCTTCACCGGCCAGCAGGTCAGCGCCGACCGCGCCGAGGCGCTGGGCATCATCAACCGCGTCGTGCCCCACGAGAAGCTCCTCGACGAGGCGGTCGCGCTGGGCCAGCGCATCGCCGCGAACGCGCCGGTGGCGGTGCGGCTCGCCAAGGCTGCGGTCAACCGCGGCGTCGAGGTGGACTTGGACACCGCCCTGGGCCTCGAGGTCGAGTCGGTGACCATCACCTTCGCCACCGAGGACCGCCTCGAGGGCATGCGCGCGTTCCTGGAGAAGCGCAAGCCGGAGTTCAAGGGCAAGTGAGCGCGTGGCCGAAGCGCCGCGCGGGGTGGGGCTGGCGTTGGGCTTGGCCGTCGCGGCCATGAGCACCGCGGCGATCCTGATCCGGCTCGTGCAGGAGGCAGGGCCGCTGGCCATCGCGTTCCACCGCATGGCCCTCGCGTCGCTCGTGCTGGCGCCCTTCGCCCTCGGCCGCGGGCGCGCGGAGCTGGCCGCGTTGGCCCGGCGCGACCTCGCTGTGCTCGGGCTGATCGGCGTCATCCTCGGCCTGCACTTCGCGACCTGGATCACGAGCCTCAAGCTCACCACCGTGGCGAGCAGCGTCGTCCTCGTGACCTTCCATCCGGCGATCGTCGCGTTGCTCGGCATGGCGTGGCTGGGCGAGGGCTTGCGCGCGCGCGGCTGGGCGGGCATCGCCGTCGCCCTCGGCGGCGCGGTGCTGCTGGTGCAGGGCGACCTCGGGCTGGAGGCGCGCTACTTGGCGGGCGACGCGCTCGCCTTCGCGGGGGCGGTGTTCGCGGCGCTGTACTTCCTCGGCGGCCGCCGGCTGCGGCCCCGGCTGAGCCTGACCACGTACGCGTTCCCTGTCTACGCGGCCGCATCCGGCACGCTGCTCGTCCTCGCGCTGGCCAGCGGCGAGCGGCTCGCGGGTTTCGGCTGGCCGGACTACGCGCTCATGGCGGCGCTCGCGCTGGGCCCGCAACTGGCCGGCCACACCGTGGCGAACTGGAGCTTGCGGTGGGTGCCGGCGGCGGTCGTCAGCACGGCCATCGTGGGCGAGCCCATCGGCAGCTCGCTCCTTGCGGTGGTGATCCTCGCCGAGGTGCCCCCGGCCGCGAGCGTCGTCGGCGGTGCGCTCATCTTGGCCGGCATCTACCTCGTGGCGAGCGGCCAGCGGCCCAAGGTCGCGCCCGTCGACTAGGACACGCCGCGCGCGCTCCCGTCCGGCAGCAGGTCCATGCGCTCCGCCGCGGGGCTCTTGCTCAGGCCGGGCATGAGCACGACATCGCCCGCGAGCGCGACCACGAAGCCCGCTCCAGCGCTCGGCCGCAGGTCGCGGATGGTGAGATGCCAGCCCTTGGGTCTCCCCAGGAGCCGGGGCTGATCGCTGAGGCTGTACTGCGTCTTCGCCACGCACACCGGCAGGCCTTGGAGGCCGAGGGCGCGCAGCTGCTGCAGCGCCTGCTCGGCCTGGTAGTCCCAGTCCACGCCGTCGGCGCCATACACCTGCCGCGCGACGCGCTCGACCTTCGTGCGCAGATCCTCGCCGGGCTCGTAGAGCCACCGCGCCGCGCTCGGTCGCGCCG
>DASYRW010000214.1:0-4538 GCA_036003985.1 Thermoplasmatota archaeon | reverse complement strand
CGGGGCAGGGCGTTGGCCTTGCGCGCCTCGAAGCCGACGAGGGTCGCCCCGGCCATCGCCACGAGCAGGCCGCCGACGCTGAACACGACGTGCACGATGGTTGCGGCTGAGGGCCCCAGCGCGATCCAGAAGTCGGCGAGGTTGCCCACGGCGGCACCGGCCAGGCCCACGAGGAGGGCTTGGAAGCCGCGCTCGCCGCGCGCGCCGAGCTGCGCGCCGACGCGCGTGCGCAGGGCGAGGGCGGCCACGAGGAAGGCCAGGAGCACGCCGAGCCACACCTTGCTGTAGGCGAGGTACACGGCCTGCGGCGTGTCGAAGCTGAGGAACGCGCCGAACACCGGGTTGACGGTCGGCGACACGCCGCGCTCGACCTGCGCGGCAGCCGTCGAAGCGGCGGCGACGAGCGGGGCGAGCACGATCGCGGCAACGCCCCCCAAGGCCCCGAGGACGCCGGCGGCGCGGGTGCGGTCGGTCACGGCGGGTCTATGGGCCTGGGGTTCAGGAACCTTCCGCTGGAAACCTTAGCTGCTGAAGGGAGCGTTCATGAAGATGATCCATGCGGCCAACCAAGTGAAGAACAGCACCGCGATGTGGCCGGCCCAGGCCTTGCGGTCCCAATCCTTCGTGGGCACGCCGGTCATCTCGAGCACGCCCTTGATGGCGGTCAGCCCGAAGAAGAACACGCCCAGGCTGGCAACCGTGTTGCGGAGCAGGATGGCGAGCCAGCCGCCGATCATGCCGAGCACCAGGCCATACAGCGCGAGCACCACGCTGGCCCGCGCCATGGCGAGCTCCTTGGCCACGTAGGCCTCGGCGTCGAACGCGGGCACGGGGAGCTCGTACTCCTCCTCCGCGGGCGCGCGCTTGCTCTCGGCCATGGTGGCGGGGCAGCGGGGACGGCCTACTAGTACCTTTCGCGGCCACCGAGGGTGCGCCGCCCTTTTGGTGCGCCGCGCGCTACCCAGGCCCGCGCATGAAGTCGGGCATGACGAGCGTGGACTGCCTCGCGCTGGCGCGCGAGCTGGCCGCGCTGGAGGGCGCGTGGTTCGACAAGGCCTTCCAGCCCGCGCGCGACGAGGTCGTCGTGCGGCTGCGCGTGGCTGGGCAAGGAGCGCGCGAGTGGCGCGTCAAGGCCGGCAAGTGGGCCTACGCGAGCGCAGGCCCCAAGGACTGGCCGGAGTCCCTGACCCCTTACGCGCAGACGCTGCGCACCCACCTCGAGGGCGCGCGGTTCGCCGGCGCTCGCCAGGTGGGCTTCGACCGCATCCTCGAGCTGGACTTCGCGAAGCCCGCAGGGCGCTACGTGGTCGCGTGCGAGCTGTTCGGCGAGGGCAACGTGGTGCTGGTGCGCGAGGGCAAGGTGATCGCGCCGCTGCGCACGCTGCGCGTCGCGCACCGCACCGTCGCGCCGGGCGAGGCCTATGTCCATCCCCCGGCGGGCCTGGACCCGCGCGCCGCAGAGCCCAGCGAGCTGCACGCGCGGCTCATGGGCTCCAAGGCGGATGTCGTGCGCACGGTCGCGACGCAGTGGAACCTCGGCGGCCAGTACGCGGAGGAGGTGGTGCTGCGGACGGGCCTCGACAAGAAGCTCAAGGCCGCGAAGCTCGAGCCGGCGCAGCGCGACACGCTCGCCCAAGCCCTGCAGGGCCTGCTCGCCGAGGTGCTGGAGCGGCCCGAGCCGGGGCTCGTGCGCGACGGCGCGCTCGTCGTGGACGCGACGCCCATCCAGCTTCGGACCCACGCCGAGCTCAGCTTCGAAGCGCGCGGCGCGTTCAGCCAGGCCCTCGAGGATTACTTCACCGCCTACGCGAAGGAGCACCTGCAGATCGAGGATCCGCGCGTCGCGGCCGCGCGCGAGGAGGTGGAGCGGCTGCGCCGCCAGGCCGAAGCCCAGGAAGCATCGCTGGCGGAGTTCGACGCCGAGGTCGCGGCGCAGCGCGCGCTCGGTGATCTGTTGTACGCGCGCTTCCAGGAGGTCGAGGCCGTGCTGGCAGAGGCGCGCGAGCGGCGCGCGCGGGGCGGATGGCAGGCGCTGCAGGACTGGGCGAAGGAACCGGCGCAGGGGCCCTTCCGGGTGGTGCGCGCGGACGGCGCCGAGGGCCTGCTCGTCGTCGAGCTGGACGGCCGCGAGCTCGCGCTGCTGGTGGACGGCAGCGTGCATGCCAGCGCCGAGCGAGCGTATGCGCGCGCGAAGCTGCACCGCGAGAAGGCCGAGGGCGCGCGCGCCGCGCTGGTCGAGACGCGCGCGAAGCTGGCCGACGCCGAGCATGCTGGCGAGGCAGCCTTGGAGAAGCTCGCGCGCGAGCGCGCCAAGCGCCGCTTCGAGCCCACGAAGAAGCTCTGGTTCGAGACGTACAGGTGGTTCCTCAGCAGCGAGGGCTGCTTGGTCCTCGCCGGCCGCGACGCGGGCAGCAACGACAAGGTCGTGAAGAAGCACCTCGAGCCCAACGACCGGTACGTCCACGCCGACCAGCCCGGCGCGCCGAGCGTGGTGATCAAGCGCGGCGCGTTGCCGGACGTGGGCGAGGCGACGCTGCGGGAGGCGGCGGAGTTCGCGGTCGCGTACTCCAAGGCCTGGGTGCGCCGCATCGGGTCTGCGGATGCCTACTGGGTCACGCCCGAGCAGGTGAGCAAGACGCCCCAAGCCGGCGAGTACCTCGGCCGCGGCGCGTTCATCATCCGCGGCAAGCGCAACTTCCTCAGCGTGCCGCTGCGCGCAGCCGTCGGCGAGGTCGAGGTCGAGGGCCACCGCAAGATCATGGGCGGGCCCGTCCAGGCAGTCCAAGCGCGTGCGCAGCGGTGGGTCGTGATCGAGCCGGGCACGGAGAACGCGAACGACCTGGCGAAGCGGCTGACCGAGGCGTTCCAAGTCCCGCTGGAAGAGGTGCAGGCGGTGCTGCCGCCGGGGCCGGTGCGCGTCGTCGAGGAGCGGCTGGGCTGATCAGCTGGCGGCGGAGGGCTATGCACACGTTCCGCAGAGGAGCCGCTAAGTGATCGCAGCGCCGTGGCGCCAGCACGGAGGCTAGAGCATGCGTGCAATCCTTCTGGCGAGCGTGCTGGGCATGGCGATCGCGGGCGCGGGTGCGGCGACGGTCGCGCCCCAGGCGATGTTCTTGTTCGTGGGCGAGGACCTCGAGGGCCACGTCGTGAGCTTCCTGCACGACGGGGCGCCCGACCACCAGACCAGCTGCGGGGGCATGGCGCCGGTGGTCACCGACTGCAACAACGGCCAGCACACCCCCGCGAACGGGCCCGCGTCGTACCTGCACGGGTTCCTATTCGTGCCGACCGCGACGATCCCCGGCGTCGGCGCGGTGGGCTACACGGGCAGCTTGGTGAGCACGGTCAGCGATGGGATCGACACGCGCGTGTTCACTTGCAACGTCTGGAACAACGCCGTCGCGCTGCCCGGCGTGGGGTCCCCGGCCGGCCTCGCGGGCTGCGCAGGCGTCGGCATCAAGCCCTCCACGACGTTCACGCAAGCGTGCAACTCGAACATGCCCGGGAACCAGCTGCTCGGCGGCCTCGCCAACGTCCCCGGCGGAGTCGGTAACTGGCTCTGCTACGTCACGGGCAACAACGGCTACCCCGCGCCCTAACCGCCCCGCTGGTGGGGCAAAGGAGATCTATCAGTGCGGTGCGACCTCGTTCGGCAGCATTCATGGACATGCTCCGCCTCGGGAATACCCACGAATTCGAGTCCGACTTCAACTTCACCACATTCGGACTCTCGTTGGTCCAAATGCGCTGAAGCCGCCCATGTGAGTCCACGGGCGACAGAAGGCACCAGATCAGGTGAAACGAAGTGCGTGCTCGACGAACGCCAGGACTTCTCGTAACCACGAGATGAAGTCAGTTTCTGAAGCGACAGAGTCGCACGCACCACAGACCAGTTCGCACAAGACGGTCGTCTGCGCGTCGCCAACCAAGACCTGGCATGTTGGTTCGGGGTCTGATTCATCGCCCGCGGGTGTGGTCGTTGTACAGCTCGTCCCGAGAGTGATGGTGCAAGCCACGTCGTGGGCTGCACAGCTCCAAAAGCCGGAGTCCCCAGTCCCGCCAGTTACAGTGATCCGCATGAACGTGTTGGAAAGCGAGTGGCAGTGAAACGCGCATGGATTGTTCACATGGGCGGTGCAACTGCCCCAGTGCGCGTCCGCGGAACCAGAGAAGCTCGCGAGAACAGCCATGGCGGCGATCGTGAATGCGATCTTGCCCATTCGAACTTCCTCCAGATCGATAGAGTGCCTGAATCGGGTGGTTGTTTGCGGTCGAGCTCCACAAGGACACTTGCGGGTGGGGGCCTCTGCCTCGCCTCATTCGGCTATTCCTTGCTTGCCTGGCAAATCGGACCGTGCGGAGCGCGGCGCGGCCGTCTTGCCGGCGTTCGTGCCCACGGGCTTGATCAGGCGGCCGTACTTGCGGCGCGGCATCGGCGGCGGCAGCGGCGCGCGCGCCCATGAGGGCTCGCCCGCGCCTTCCGGTGTTACGCCTTCTTCTCCAGCACGCGCACGTGGTCGCCGCGCACCGTGACGGGG
>DASYRW010000213.1:0-6693 GCA_036003985.1 Thermoplasmatota archaeon | reverse complement strand
TCGTGGACAAGGAGAAGGAGATCCGCGCGTTCAAGCCCTCGCCTTACTGGGAGATCAGCGCGCTGCTGAGGAAGGGCCAGGAGTTCCCCGCCTCGCACACCCACGGCCGCTGGGACACCGAGGCCGAGGCGCAGGCGGTCTATGCGCGCGTCCAGGGCGCGACCGAGGCCAAGGTCACGAAGGTCGAGAAGAAGGAGCGCCGCGAGCGCGCGCCCGAGCCCTTCAACACCACCGCCTTCTTGGCCGCCGCGACGCGCCTGGGCATGAGCGCGGCGAAGGCGATGAACGTGGCCGAGAACCTCTACATGAAGGGGTTCGTCAGCTACCCGCGCACCGACAACACGCAGTACCCGCCCAGCCTGCCGCTCAAGGACTACCTCGGGAAGCTGAGCAAGAGCGCGGAGCTGGGCCACCTCGCCGAGCGCATCCTCGAGCAGCCCTCGCTCCAGCCGACGCAAGGCAAGAAGACCGACGCGGCCCACCCGCCGATCACGCCCACCGAAGGCATCAGCCGCGCCGACGTGCCGCCCGACGAGTGGAAGGTCTACGAGCTGATCGCGCGCCGCTTCATGGCGACTCTTGCCCCGGACGCGAAGCTGCTGAGCCTGCGCGCGCTGTTCGAGGTGCGCGGCGAGGAGTTCAGCGCCAGCGGCATGACCGTGCTGGTCGCGGGCTGGAAAGCCTTCTACCCCTACGCTGGCGCGAAGGAGACCGTGCTCCCGGAGCTCCACCAGGGCGATCTCGTGCAAGTGCTGAAGCTCGACCTCGACGCGAAGATGACGCAGCCGCCCAAGCGCATCAGCCAGGGCAAGCTGCTGGAGATCATGGAGGAGCTGGGGCTTGGGACGAAGAGCACGCGGCACGAGATCATCAAGAAGCTCTACGAGCGCGGCTACATCCAGAACTCCCCGCCGCAGCCTGGCTTGGCCGCCTTCGCGGTGGTCGAAGCGCTGGAGAACCACGCGCCCCACATCGCCAAGCCCGACATGACCGCCACCCTGGAGCGCGAGATGGACGACATCGCCGAGGGCGCGAAGAAGCTCGACGAGGTGGTGGGCGACAGCCGCAAGCTGCTCTCCGAAGTGCTGGTGGAGCTGGAGGCCAACGGCGCCCTCATCGGCCAGTCAATCCGCGACGCGCTGCGCGAGGAGAGCATCCTCGGCCCGTGTCCGCAGTGCTCCAAGGGCCTGCAGGTGCGCAAGGCGCGCACGGGCAAGCGCTTCGTGGGCTGCTCGGGCTATCCGAGCTGCACGCAGACCTACCCCTTGCCGCAGTACGGCAGGATCCAGAAGACCGGCGAGCTGTGCGCGACCTGCAGCGCGCCGGTGATCAAGATCATGAACCCCGGCCGCAGGCCCTGGGTGCTGTGCGTCAACATGAACTGCCCCAACAAGGGCAAGGACCTCGTCACGGTCCCGATCCCGGGCACGGAGCCGCGCAAGGAGATGCCCGAGGAGCCCGTGCCCGAGCTCGAGGCCGAGGCCGAGGCGCCCGGCACCGAGGCGCCGACCGAGGTCGAGGAGCGCGACGTGGCATAGCGGGCCGTCGCGGAGCGGGCCATCGCCGTCCGTTCATCGGTGCCTGACGAACCCGTTCAGCGGATGCAACGCCCGCTGGCCTCCTGCTTCAAGAGGTTCCCGGCGCCTCGCCGACCCGAGGCTGCTCCCATGGCCCATGCTCCGCTGCAGTGCATCCTGCCGCCGCACATCCTGAAGCACATCGCCCTGCGCGGCAACGCGCGCCAGCGCGCGTGGGCCCTCGAGACGTTGAGCGTGTCCGAGCGCATGCGCGGCCAGCGCGAGACCTTCGCGCACTTCACGCCGCGCGGGGCCGGCGCGGCCGCTGGCCAGCTGCAGCGCAACGTCTACACCGCGAGCAACGGCTCGATCCTGCCCGGCACGATCGCGCGCCGCGAGGGCCAGGGCCCCACGGGCGACGCTGCGACCGACGAGGCCTTCGACGGGGCCGGCGCCACGTACGAGCTCTACTACAAGCAGTACGAGCGCAGCAGCTTCGACGACCGGGGCGCGCCGATCAACAGCACCGTGCACTACGGCGCCGAGTACAACAACGCCTTCTGGAACGGGCAGCAGATGGTCTACGGCGACGGCGACGGCGAGCTGTTCCAGCGCTTCACCATCGCGCTGGACGTCATCGGGCACGAGCTCACCCACGCCGTCACGCAGTACGAGGCCAACCTCGTCTACCACGGCCAGAGCGGCGCGCTCAACGAGAGCTTCAGCGACGTGTTCGGCGTGCTCGTGAAGCAGTTCCGCCTCGGCCAGACCGCCGACCAAGCGGACTGGCTCATCGGCGCGGGCCTCTTCACCGATGCGGTCCAGGGCACCGCGCTGCGCTCCATGAAAGCCCCCGGCACGGCCTACAACGACGACGTGCTCGGCAAGGACCCCCAACCAGCGCACATGAAGGACTACGTCCAGACGCCCGACGACAACGGCGGCGTGCACATCAACAGCGGCATCCCCAACCGCGCGTTCTACCTCGCGGCGGCCGAGATCGGCGGCCAGGCGTGGGAGCGCGCCGGCAAGATCTGGTACGTCGCGCTGCGCGACCGGCTGCGCCGCAACGCGAGCTTCCAGGACTGCGCCAACATCACCGCCTCGGTCGCGGCCGAGCTCTACGGCCAGGGAAGCAAGGAGCACACCGCGGTCGTGAAGGCCTGGACCACCGTGGGCCTCGCGCCCAGCCAAGGCAAGGGCAAGAAGTGATGCGCGTCCGCCTCGAGCGCACGGGCGGCTTCGCGGGCCTCCAAGGCAGCGCCAGCGTCGATGCGGGCGAGCTCCCGCCCGCGGACGCGGCGCGCCTGGAGCAGCTCGTGCGCGACGCGCGGTTCTTCGACCTTCCGGCGATGCTGAAGGACGCGGGGCCCGCGCGCGACCGGTTCCAGTACCGCCTCACCGTCGAGCAGGGCGACCGCACCCACACGATCAGCGTGGACGAGGGCGCCGCGCCGGGCCCGATCCGCGCGCTCGTGGAGTTCGTGCAAGCCTCGGCGAAGGCGAAGCCGCGCTAGACCGCGCGCTCGTCCGTGTGCGTGTGCGCCCGCCCGGGCTCGCGCGCGCAGCAGTCGCTCTGCTCGAAGACGGAGCCCTCGCCGAGCGCGAAGGGGTGGAAGCTCGTGCACGTCGTGCGCGCGACGCCGTCCAGGAGGACGAGGCCGAGCTGGCAGCGGTGCCTGCCCGAGAGCGCCTGCTCGAAGTGGCGGCAGGGCCCGCACATCGCGAGGACGGCTTCGTCGGCGGCCAACGCGCGCCATGGGCCGCGCTGGACCATCAACTTTTGGCTCGTCACGGTCGGCGGATGCGGGAGGCCCACTCCCAGGGCGATGGCCCCCCGGCGGCCCTTTGGAGGCGCAGCAACCTGGCTGCCCAGCCTCAAGCGTGAGGGGGAGGATGGCGGGGTCGAGGGAAAGCCATGCGAACGATGGCGGTGGTGGCGCTCGCGATCGGCTTGTTGTTGAACGTCCCCCTGCTGCTGGCCGACGCCGAGCCCGGACCCTTGGCCACGTACTACCACAAGCTCCCGGACGGCCGCGTGCACGAGTACTGGAGCTGGGGGGTCGACGTGCTCAACGCGCCGTACCTCTGGGACCAGGGCTACACGGGCAAGGGCGTGAAGGTCGCCATCGTGGACACGGCCAGCTACTTCCCGAACCCGTACTTGCAGGACAGCCTCGTCTGGAGCAAGGATTTCTGCAACGAGCCAGGCGACGCCCTCGGCCACGGCACGATGGTCGCGGGCGTCGTCAAGCAGATGGCGCCCGACGTGAGCCTCTACGCCGTCAAGTACAACGGGGCGCCCGCGGACATGGTCGTTGAGCACGGCTATCCCACATGTGCCCCGATGGTGGACGTGGTGTACGCGGCGGCCGCGGGGCCGGACGAAACCCTCGGCACGGACGACGACGCGGACATCATTACCATGAGTTTCGAGTGGATTGCGGAGGGGAATGTCCCCATCGTCGACCCCGACCCCTTCGAGGCGCTCACCGTGAGGGGCATTCATCTGGTGGCGGGCGCAGGCAACTCCTGGCCCGCGCCGATGCTCGCGCCGGCCGTGTATCCTTCCGTGATCGGGGCCGCGGCGACCGGTTCCGTGCTCGGCGGCGGCTTCGAGGACCTCATGTGGGAACTCTCCTCCGAAGGGATCACTGACGGCGACGACAGCACCATCAGTTTCGAAGAGGTCGAGGTGGCCGCGCCCGGGACGTGGATCGTCACCACGGACAGCAACGGTCTGCTCACCTCGGGGCAAGGCACGAGCTTCTCGGCCCCGCACATCTCCGGTCTCTTGGCCCTGCTCCAGCAGGCGCGCCCCGACCTGAGCGACGCAGAGACGAGGGCGCATCTGCATTGCGCGTCGCGGGACCTTGCGGCCAACGGGAAGCACACGGCCCCCGGTTACGACATCTCCAGCGGCTATGGGCTGCCTGATGCGCAGCGGCTGCTCTCGGGCCCATGCCACGCCCCGGTTCCCGCGGGGGAGCTCCCGGCCCTCGTGGTCCAGCGCGGCCAAGCCTTGGAAAGCAGCCTGACCAATGCGGCCCAGATGGGCCTGGACTCGGACGAGCGCGCGCCGCTGGTCGCGGCGAGCCTCACCGGCAGCGCGACCTGCACACGCGATCAACCTTGCCTCGCGGCCTCTGGGGCCGGCGGCGCGTCGTGCGGTCGCCTCGTCGGCGACACGGGCTGCTACGCGGTCAGCGGCGTCGGGAACAGCGAAGGTGTCTTCGCCGTCAGCGGAGCCGGCAACGCGGATGGAAACGCCGCCTACAGCGGCAGCGCCATCAGCGGGACCGGCGACGCGTCGTGCACCGGGAGCAATGGCTGCACCGCCATCAGCGTCACTGGCCGCGCGTCGTGCAGCGGCAGCCCCGAATGCACCGAGAGCAGCGCGTGCAACCTGAACGAAGCCGCGTGCATCGACCCAGTCTGAAGAGCACGCCTGCCGGGCGGGGGGCGCGGGCTTAAGGGCTCAGTCTCCCGTCCAGCGTGCGGATGGCCCTCAGCGCCAACAGTGTCCCCCTCTTGCTGTTCACCGTTGTCTCGTTCGCCTTGGCCGCGCTGCTGCTCCGGCTCAACTACCACCATCGGGCCAGCCGCGTGTTTGCCTTCTTGCTCATCGTGCGGGGCATGGGCTTCACCTACCAGGTCGGCCTCCTCGTAGGCCAACCCGACGCCGATTATTGGTGGAGACTCTACCCTTACACGGCGATGCTGACTACCATCGTGGCGTCCTACTTCGCCGCCCTGCATCCTCGACCCTTGCCGGGCATGCGTTCGCGATGGGCGCCCGTCCCCTTCATCGCGGGAGCCTTGGTCCTCGAGGTGCTGTACCTCGCGGACCACCGGCTCTACTGGGACCTGGGACAACTCAGCAGCGACACCTTCGGACCGCTGTTCGGGGCCCCCATCGGCCCCCTTTTCCTTTTCGCCGAGGCCTACCGCATCCCCTTCGCAGTGGTCGCGCTGCGGTGCGCGATGGCCTGGGCGGCCGCACCGAGTCGGCGCGAGCGCGCCACGCACCTCATGGTCAGCTTCGGGTTCATCGTCGTCGTCGCCCTCGATGCGCCGGTCGGGTTCACCTCGTTCTACACGACCGGTCGGCCCTGGCTGGTCAGCGTCCAACCGGCCATCTCGCTCGCCCTCGTCCTCCTGACACTGGTCTACGTCGCCGTCCAAGCGGTTCGCGAGCCCGCGCCGGACCGCCGCGGGGTTGCATGGTACGTGGCTCTTGTGCCCTTCGCGCTCGCCTCCACGGTGCTGTTCGTGGCCCTCCCGGACCCGCCCCGGGGCACCGTCATCATCGCGACCAGCGCATTCTGGCGCCTCGTGCTCCCAGCGCTCACGGTCTACGCCCTCCTCCGGCACCACCTCTTCGACCTCGACCTCCGCGTCAAGCGCACCGTGCGCCGCAGCAGCGTCGCCGCCGCCTTCGTCGCGCTCTACCTCGTCGGGAGCCAGGTCGCGGCGCGGCTCCTTCCAGAAGCCTGGGGTCCCCTTGTGGGCCTGTCCTTCGCCGGGCTGCTCCTCCTCGGGTTCGCGCCGCTGCAGCGCGCGGCAGAGCGCTTCGCGGACGCGGTGTTCCCCGGCGTGAGCCCATCGGAGGCCTACCTGCAGCCGCGTCGCATCGAGGCCTACCGCTCCGCGCTCGAGGACACGCTCGCGCGCGGGGCGCCGAGCGCGGAGGACGTGGGAAGGCTGGCGCGGCTGAGGAGGGAGCTGGGCTTGTCCGAGCGCGACCACGAAGTGCTCTTGCAAGCCGTGGCAGGGCGCGACCTCCTCGAGTCCAGGTTGCCAACGGGAACCGAGGTGCTCGGCCGCTATCGCGTGCTCCGCCAGCTCGGCGAGGGCGGAAGCGGACGCGCCTACCTCGCGAAAGACCTCGCGCGGGGTGACCTCGTCGTCGTGAAGACCTTGCAGGGCACCGGCCAGGAGCATGGCCTCCGCGAGGCCCGCGCCGTCCAAGCCCTCCACCACCCCAACGTCGTGGCCCTCCGCGATGTGCGCCGCGAGGCGGGCCACACGCTGCTTGTGATGGACCACCTCGAAGGCGGCTCGCTGCGCGACCGCCTCGAGCGCAAGGTGCTGGGGGGCAGCGAATACCGCCGCGTCGCTTCCGACTTGTTGCGCGCTCTCGAGGCGGTGCACGCCGCCGGCATCGTGCACCGCG
>DASYRW010000212.1:0-1795 GCA_036003985.1 Thermoplasmatota archaeon | reverse complement strand
CGCCGAGCGGGCGCGACCACGCGGATCGCGTGCGTTTCGCCCTCGGTGCGCGCGGGTCGTGAGAAGCTCCAGCTTGGCTTCTCGGCTTTGGCGGGAGGCCGACGCTCACGAGGGGACGCCGGGGGAGCATCCTCGAAGAAGCGCGAAGGCCGCGCGTGGCGCTGCGCCTCCTCGTCCTCGTGCTGCTCCTGGCAGTCGCGACACAGGCTCGCGAAGGGAAGCGCGTGCAGCCGCGCCGCCGCAATGGGCTCGTCGCAGTCCGAGCAGACCCCGTAGCTGCCCTCTTGCAGCCGCAGCAACGCCTCGTCGATCTTGCGCAGGGTTTCCGACTCCATCTCCATCAGCGCGAAATCCATCCCGAGCACGAACTCTTCCATGCTCTGCTCTTCGGCGTCCCGGACCTGTGACAGCTCCGCCGGCAGCGCCTCGCGGAGAGAGCGGAGCTTGTTGTGAATCTCGGCCTGACGGTCCGTGAGCATCCGGCTCAGCACTTCGAACCGCAGGCGGTCCTCCTGGCTCGGCTTGCGTGTCATCGGCCCTCCCGTTCGTGGTTCACTGACGATTGCCGTCTCGCTTCGCTCCGCGAACGCGCCTCGTCGCGCGGCGGATGGGCCTAACATCAAGCAAGGCGCG
This sequence comes from Thermoplasmatota archaeon, assembly GCA_036003985.1. Lineage (GTDB taxonomy): Archaea > Thermoplasmatota > SW-10-69-26 > JACQPN01 > JAIVGT01 > JAIVGT01. Next base: position 1,162 of record DASYRW010000212.1, on the reverse strand, counting down.
TGCCGCTCGGGGGTGCGCGTGGCCAAGGGGCGCAACCCTAATTGCAATCGGGGGAAACGCGATTGCCCTCGGGAGGCGACAGCGTTGAAGTACTTTGAACTTTTTGCCACACCATGAACGCTTCGCCCCTCCCGCACGCCGTCAGCCGGTCGCAGCCATTTACCGCCTCTCCCGGGGCGCCGCTCGCGGCCGACTCCCTTGCTTCTTGGGCCGCGCCCGCTGTCGGAGCCATGATTTCGGGCGAATTTGCCTGGGCACGAGGCTTGCTAGACCTCTAGCAGTGCTCGGACGCCGACGCATCGGGTGCGAGTCACCAGGAGGCAGCATGTTCGCTTGGATCCGTTGTTACTTGCGCCATCACCACAACCCCGTTCGTCATCCCCTGGGCGGCTTCAAGTGCGCGGACTGCGGCGAGGCTGGGGCCGACCTCGAGCAGATGGGATTCGTCGGCAGTGGCTACGTGATGCCTGTCCGTCGCGTGTTCTCACGCGACCGTGGCGAGTTCACCCGCACCGGATCCTGGGAGCCGAGCGCCAAGGGCTGGTAGACAGAAGCCCCCCTCTCCGCCAAAACCCGGCAAGGCAGCGCGTGAGCGCAGGCCCACGCAGCACGGCTGCTATGCCTGCCGGCGACGACGGTAGAAGGCGACGGCGGCGCGCACGCCCTGCACGGCCGCGACGAGCGCGGCCACTCGCTGGGCCGCCGGCACAAGTTCGGCTTCGACGACGTCGCGGGTGCCCTCCAGGCGGTCGGCCACGACTTCCGTGAGCCGGCCGAGGCGCCGCGCCTGTTCCGCCGAGATCTCGGAAGCGGTCGCGAGCTGCGCCGTCGCACGCGTGAGGTCGTGGACCGCGGGGCCGATCGCGTCGCCGATCTGCGCCTGCAGGACGTCGACCCGGCGGGCGAGGCGCAATCCCTCGCGGCCGAGGACGACGAGGAAAGCCCCCTGGACGAGCGAGCCCAGAGCGACGATTCCCAGAAACACCACCGCGGTCGTGCTCATGGCCGGCGGTCGCACCACGCTTCGGCCGCGCGTGGCTGCTCGCTCGGCTGCTTGGTCATGGCTTCTCCTCGCGCGCGACCAGGTCGCAGCGGCCAGATCACTGATTGTTTCGGGGACGTACGATCGGAAGACGAACGCTGTCGGGCCGGAAGGGTGTCC
>DASYRW010000211.1:0-2408 GCA_036003985.1 Thermoplasmatota archaeon | reverse complement strand
TGCATGCAGGCCGAGCGCCCCCCTGGCGACCCTTTGCTCAGCCAGGGCCCGCCCCCGGCCGCGACTTCCGTCGCGCCGGTCGCGCCCCTCGCGGGCGAGCCGCGGCCCGAAGACCTGCCCCAGCCCGGCGGCCTCACGGGGCGCATCGAGCAGGAGCTGGAGCTGCTGCAGCGACACGTGCTGATGCTCAAGGCCGTGATGGACCACCAGCCCATCGGCATCATTCGTCTCAGTGAGATCACGGGCTACCCCCAGCACAAGGTGCGCTACTCGCTGCGGGTCTTGGAGCAAGAGGGCCTCATCGAGCCCAGCCCGCAGGGCGCCATGGTCACCACCAAGGTCAACGAGTTCCTGCCGAGCCTGCGCGGCCTCTTGACCAGCATGACCGATGTGGTGAGCCAGCTGCGCAAGGCGATCGAGTAGCGCCGTCCGCCGCGCCGGCCGCACGCAACCCTTATGCGCCGTTCGCCCCTCGGGGGCGCCATGGCCCGCGCCTTGGCGACGCTCGCCCTCGCCGCGCTGCTGCTCGCGGCATGGCCCCTCACCGGCGCCCCGGCCGCGGCCGCGCCGGGCCTCGAGGCGCCGGCCCTCGTCCAGGACCACGCGCCGATCCGCATCGACAGCGACGCCGACCTGGACGCGGCCCACGGCGTGCGCGGCGGCAGCGGCGCGCCCGGCGATCCGTTCCTCATCAGCAGCTGGCGCATCGCCGACCAGGGCGTGCACGTGCGCATCGGCAACGTCACGAAGGCGGTCATGCTGCGCAACCTCGACCTGGCTGGGGCCTGCGACACGGCCATCAGCAACTGCACCCTCGAGGCGGGCATCCACGTCATCAACGCCACGGGCGGCGTCAGCATCGTGCACAACCGCATCACCAACATGGAGCGCGCGGGCATCAGCGTCTTCGACGCGCGCGGCGCGCAGGTCCTCGACAACATCGTGGAGGGCGGCGGCACGGTGCGCTGGCTTCCACCTCCCAGCCCGCCGGGCGGCGCGGGCATCATCCTGCTGCGCTGCGATGGGGCGCTCGTGGCCCACAACCGCGTGGTCGACGTCGGCGCGCCCAACGGCCTCGGCAGCACCGCGGCGCTGCGCATCATGCTCACCAACCGCCCGCACGTCGCGGCGAACGAGGTGCACGGCGCGACGGAGTTCGCGCTCAGCTTCGTGGGCGTGCACGCGCTGGTGGCGGAAGACAATGAGATCACCGACAACGCCAACGGCACGGCCTTCCAGGGCCTCGACGGCGTGTTCCGCTACAACAACGTGTCCAACAACCGGCAGTACGGCCTTCTGATCGCCGCGACGGATGGCTGGCTGCGCGCCGAGAGCAACGACATCCGCCGCAACGGCGGCGGCGTCGAGGTGCGCGGCCCCGCCAACGCGACGCTGCGGCAGAACAACATCGAGGAGAACACCGACTTCGGCCTGAGCGTGACGGGCGACGCGCACGCCGACGCGCTGGAGAACTGGTGGGGCAATGCGAGCGGCCCCAACGTCGCGGGCCAAGGGCCCGGCACGGGCCAGCCGATCCTGCTGATCCAGGCCCGGCCCTCGCAGGCGGTCTTCGACCCCTGGCTCACGCTGCGCGTCGGCCAGGCGGGAGCGGGCGCGTCGCGGCCCGGCGCGGGCGTCGTGGCGCAGGCGCAGGGCTCCACGGGGCCCGCCCCCACCGCCGTGCTCGAGGGCCCGCGGCTCATCCCCGTCGGCAGCGAGGCGAGCTTCAGCGGCGCGCGCTCCTCCGACCCGGAAGGCGGGCCGCTGCAGTACGGCTGGACCTTCGGCGACAACGCGAGCGCGAGCGGCGTCGCGGCGCTGCACACCTTCGACGCGACGGGCGAGGTCGTGGTGAGCCTCAAGGTCACCGACGACCAGGGCCTCAGCTCCACCGCGCAAGTGGCCGTCCAAGTGGTGCGCCTGCCCCTCGGCGTCGAGCTGAGCGCGAACCCGACGACCGTGCGGCGCGGCGTGAACGTGAACCTCAGCGCGAGCGCGACGGGCCAGCCCGAAGGGCCTGTCCAATTCCGCTTCACGGCGCTCGGGCCCGGCACCTTCGAGGGCGCGGCGGGCGCGGCGAACACCACCACCGTTGCCTTCACCGAGACGGGCGTGCACTTCGTGGGCGTCGAGGCCACATCCGGGGCCGAGCGCGCGGTCGCGTTCGACCGCGTCGTGGTCGAGAACGCGCCGCCCACCGCCGCGGCGAGCGTGGAGCCCAAGCAGGGCGACCCGACGACGACCTTCACCTTCACCGCCGCGGAGAGCGCCGACCCGGACGGCGATGCGCTCTCCTACCACTGGGACTTCGGTGGCGCGGAGGCCGCGGAGGGCCCCGAGGTCACGCGCAGCTTCGCGGCGCCGGGCACGCACTTGGCCGTGCTGACGGTCAGCGACGGCGCGGCGAG
>DASYRW010000210.1:0-9240 GCA_036003985.1 Thermoplasmatota archaeon | reverse complement strand
CACCAAGACCGACGTGAGCCGCATCGTGGCGATCCTGGCCGTGGAGCGCGGCGCGGCGCCGCGCGATGTCGGCGTGTGAGCGGGATCGCGGGAAGCCTCAGGAACCCTTTTGGCCGCGGCTCGCCTAGCCCGTGCGTGGACCCCGAGGCCGCCGCGCCAGCAGCGAAGCAGCAGCCCCTCTACGCGGACGTCAACGAGCCCGACGCGGTCATCGCGCACCTGCGAGCGCTGGGCGCGCCCGTCGAGGTGCGGCGCCTGCAGCCGGCGGACTACGTCATCGGCCCCATCGCGGTCGAGCGCAAGACGGTCAGCGACTTCGCCAGCTCGCTGTTCAACAAGCGCCTCTTCGACCAGGTCGACAGGCTCCGCGCCAGCTACGACCAAGCGCTGCTGGTCCTCGAGGGCGACCTGGGCATGCTGGACGAGTTCCAGGGGCCCGGCGCGTTCTACGGCGCGCTCTGCCACATCGCGGTCGACCGCGGCGTGCCCGTGCTGCCCACGGCCGACAGGGAGCAGACCGCGCTGCTGCTCGCAACGCTGCACAAGCGCCTCGACCGCGAGCCGGCGGTGTATGGCCTGAGGCACAAGCCGCCGGGCCTGAGCCCCAGCCAGGAGATGATGTTCGTGGTCCAAGGCCTGCCGAACGTGGGCGGCGTGCTGAGCGCGCGGCTCCTCGACCGCTTCGGCACCGTGCGCCGCGTCATGCGCGCGCAGGAGCGCGAGCTGCGCCGCATCCCGCTGGTGGGGCCCGAAAAGGCGCGGCGCGTCACGGAAGTGCTCGACCGACCCTGGCAGGCGACCCAGCTGAAGCTCGAGGAGGGCGACGAGCCCTGACCGGGAGCCGCGGGCCGCCGACGTACGTGGGCTTCACCGCCGACGAGGCCGAGCGGCTGGCGCGCGAGCTGGAGGGGCTCGCGTGGGTGCGCAAGCTCCCCGCGACCAATCCCTACGAGCGCCTCCGCGCCGAGGCCGAGGGCGCGCTGTTCGTGGTGTGGCGCAGCGGCAAGCTCAGCTACCAGGGCCCCCAGGCGCGCGCCGTGCTCGAGGAGATCGCGCAGCAAGCCGGCTTGCGGCCGTCGCCCGATGGCCCCACCGAGGTCGGCAGCGACGAGGCCGGCAAGGGCGAGTGGCTCGGGCCCATGGTGGCCGCGGCTGTCGCGGTCCGGCCGGGCCAGCACTTCGAGCTGCGGCTCGACGGCGTGCGCGACAGCAAGGACCTGAGCGGCGAGGCGCGCACGCTGTTGGTGGAGCGCATCCGCGCCCACGCCGCGGCGGCCAACGTGGTGGTGATCGGCCCGAAGCGCTTCAACGAGTTGTGGGACGAGCTGCACGCGCGCGGGCAGAACCTCAACGACCTGCTGTGGTGGGCGCACCGCAAGGCCTTGGAGCCCGTCCTCGGCGCCGTCGCGAAGGACACGGCCGTGCGCGTCGTGCTGGACGAGTTCGACCGCACGCGCCGCGCCGCGGACCAGCTGCGGGCCGCGCTGCCGGCCCACGCCAAGGTCGAGCAGCGGCCGCGCGGGGAGGAGGTGCTGGCCGTCGCGGCGGCGAGCGTGCTCGCGCGCGCGGAGCGCGACCGGCAGGTGGAGCAGCTCCGCGCGCGGTTCGCGCTGCCGGCGGATCTGGCCCCCGAGCAGGCGCGCGCCCATCCGAGCGCGGCCGAGTTCGCGAAGTTGGCGTGGCTGCGGCCGAGAGCCTAGGCGAACTCCACGGCGAGGTGCGCGCTCTGGAGGGCGCTGATGCCCACCGGTTCGGCGGTCGCGTGCCACATGACGACGAGCGTCGTCGCCTCGGCAGGAATCTCCACGGGGCCGACATCCAGCCCCCCGGCGCCGCCGCTCGCGTCGGCGATCATGTCCCCCGGCGCGGCGCGCGTGCCGAGGTGGATCATGAGGTGCAGCGCGCCCACGACGACGCTCGGCCCGCCCGTCGCGTTGCCGATCGCCTTGGCCATGCGCGCGCCTGCAGGCACAGCCACCTCCCACGACGCATCGGCCATGTTGCCCGTGTCGACCGCGCCGGCGGTGGCGTACAGCGTGTAGCTGAGATCGGTCTCCTGCCGCGGGAAGGCGGCCAAGGCGGTGGTGTTGTTGGCCGGCACCGGCTCGTCGGCAGAGGCGAGGGCCTCGCCCACCGGAGGGACCGGGTCCGCTTCCGTCGGGGCCGACGTGCAGCCCGCGGCCGCGGCCACGACCGCGAGGACGATGAACCACGGGCGCCCGGCACGCATGGTCCTGCATGGCCAATGGGCCCATGAACCTTCATCTGCCGAACCGTTCCGCCGGCCCTGCGGAGCCTCGGCCTTTCGGGACCGTTGGGGGCGGCCCCACCGGTTTGCGGGCCCTCTACGTTCCTGGAGTTTCCTCGGGCTCACCATGCGTGGCCGACACCTGCTGATCGCGGCGCTGCTCTTGCTTCCGATCGTCCCGACCGCGATGGCCGACGTGGCGCCGCCCCCGCCCCCGCGCGGCACGGTGTGGTTGGTCACGAACACCATCCAAGCCATGGTGGAGGACAACTACGCGATCGTGAAGGTCATCGCCGACATCGCCAACCGCGGCCCCGACCCCGAGTTCCCCTTCGCGGTGCGCCTGCCCGCGGATGCGTTCGTGTCGGGCTTGACCATCACGCGCGACGGCCAGGCGTTCGAGGCCGAGATCAAGCCCCGCGAGCAAGCGCGCCAGGAGTACGAGGACTGGAAGGCCCAGCAGCAGACCGGCGGCCTCGTGGAGCGCCAGCGGGGCACGCAGGTGTATGCCTACCTGATCAACGTCGCCGAGTTCACCAACGTCCGCGCCGAGCTCACGTACGAGCGCTACCTCGCGGCCGACCAGGGCGACTACCACCTGGACCTCGAGGCCCCCGTGAGCGGCTTCGGGCAGGACCAGGGCGCGACCTTCGACGTGACGATCGCCCACGCCGATGGCGTGCTCGCCGCGTGGAGCAACCCGCCCTCGCAGGACCAGGGATGGCGCGACGGGCCCGTGGTCGACGGCGCCTTCCCGCCCCTGCCGGACGGAGCGAAGCACCTCTTCGACCAGGTGGGCCCGCGCGGCCCCGAGGACCCCGCGACGCCATTCAACGTCACGTACCAGCTCCGGCCCACGCGCGACGAAGGCTCCCTCGTCGCGCTGATCCAGGACGGCCAAGGCTCCTTCGCGCACCGCTTCCGCGCGCCCGCCGACGCGCGCGAGCTGCCGCTGGACCTCGTGCTCGTCCTGGACACGTCGGGCAGCATGACCGGGCTGAAGATCCAGCAGATGCAGGACGCGGCGGTGCAGGTCATCGGCATGCTCGGCCCTGAGGACCGCTTGCACCTCGTGCTCTTCAGCAGCGATGCGACCTCGCGCTGGAGCGGCCTGCGCAACGCGACCGCGGAATTGTGCACCCAGGCAGCCCAGGACGTGCGCGCCGCCTTCGCGGCCGGCGGCACCAACATCGAGGCCGGCATCGCGCGCGGCTTCGACGCCTTCGAGGGCATCGACTGGCGCCACGAGGACGGCCGCCTGCCGCTGCTCGTGTTCCTCACCGATGGCCAGCCCTCGACGGGCTTGCGGGACCGCGCCGAGCTGCGCGAGGCGGCGAAGGACGCGAACGACCACGGCGTCAACGTGTTCACGCTGGCCTTCGGCAGCGACGCGGACTGGAGCCTCGTGGCCGGCTTGGCCGCCGACGGCCAGGGCACCGCGCTGCGCGTCCCCGAAGGCGAGGGCGCCGAGGTGGACCTGCAGCGCTTCATGGCCGCGCTCACCACGCCCGTGCTGAAGGACGTCGTCATCGAGTACACCGACGGCGTGCAGGCCTACCGCCGCACCGCGCCGATCCTCTTCGCGGGCAGCGAGCTGCTCGTCATCGGCACCTTCGATCCTGCCTTGGACGCCATCGAGGGCGTCGTGCGCGCCATGGCCCCCGACGGGCCGCGCTCGTACGCGTTCCGCGTGGACGTCGCCGACGCTGCGGAGGGCAGCTTCCTGCCGCGGCTCGTCGCGTCGGAGGAGATCCGGCACTTCCAGGAGCGGATCGACGCCGAGGGCGCGCGGCAGGACTGGGCCGATGCGATCGTCGAGCTCGCGCTTCGCCACGGCTTCGTGACCGACTACACGAGCCTCGTGGTGACCCTCGACCCGCGCGAGCTGCAGCGGTGCATGGACTGCTTCATGGCGGAGGACACCGACTGGGCCGGCGCGTCGGGCGCGCCCGGCGCTCCCGCGCCGATGATGAGCACCGGCTCCGGCGGGTCCACCGACACGCGCGCGACCACGAGCTCCGGGGGCCCCGCGCCTCCTCCCGCGCCTGCGCCGAGCACGAGCAACCAACAGCAGACGACGCCCACGAGCCCCTGGACGCCCGGGCTGGACTCGAGCAGCAACCAGGAGATGGCCAAGCACAGCTCGGCCAAGACGCCGGGATTCGAGGTCGTCGCGGGCCTCGCCGCGCTGGCCCTCGTCGGCCTCGGGGCGCGCCGGAAGCGCTGACCAACCCATGGCCGGGCCCCCATCCGGCCCGGCCCCTCCCCTTCTTCCTTCGCATCAGCCCAGGGGCCCGACGCGCGCGCCCGCGCCGCTGAGCCGCTTGACGCTCACCGTGAGCGTGTCCCACTCCGGCGCGTGGCCCGGCCAGAAGCCGTACAGCAGCGACGTGTCGAGGCGCTCGTCGCTCAGCAGCACCGACTGGAACTCGCGGGTCGCGGCGAAGGTCACGTTGTCCGCCACGAGCACGCCGCGCGGGCGCAGCCGCTCCACGCAGGCGGGCAGCGCGACCGCGTACTCGGCCTTGTCGATGTCCAGCAGGATGAGCTCGAAGCCGTCGCCCGGCTCCTGCAGGAACGCGAGCGCGTCCCCCTCCACGACCTGCACGGCGCCGTCGAGGCCGGCCTTCGCGAGGTTCGCGCGCGCCTCGCGCACCATGCCCGCGTCGCGCTCGACGGTGGTGACGCGCCCGCCCGTCTCGGTGGCGACGCGGCCGAGCCAGATGGCCGTGTAGCCCGTCGCCGCGCCGAGCTCGAGGATCTCGCGCGCGCCCCGCAGCCGCGCGAGGCCTGCGACGAAGCCGGCCGCCGCCGGCCCGAGGATCGGGATGCCGCGGGCGGCCGCGTCCCTCTCCAGCTCCCGGAGCTGCGCGTCGCTGCGCTGGCCCAGCATGCGGCGGACCCACTCGATGTGCTCGGGCGCAGGGCCAGCCACGCCGAGCGATGCGCCGGGCGGTCCATCAAGCTGGCGGTCCGCGGCGTGCGCGCGCGTGCACGCGAAGCGCCCGGGCAAGGCTCATCAGGACCCAGGCCTTGGTGGGGCCGTGGCCAGCAGCCTGGCGGTCCAGGTGGGATGGGACCACGGGCTCGTGCTGCGCTCCCTCCAAGGACCGCTGCGGCTCGACTGCGCCAAGCCAGGGCAAGGCCCCAGCATCGTCACCCACGCGCACCTCGACCACCTGCGCGGCAACGCCCACATGACCGAGCCCACGCGGGACTTCCTCGCGGCGCGCCTCGGCCTGGTGGACGCGAGGCCCCTCGCGGTCGGCGCGCCGACGCAGCTCGAGGGATGGGAGGTGCTCCTGCACGACGCAGGCCACTGCCTCGGCGCGGCCATGGTCGAGGCCTCCGGCGTGCTGTACACGGGCGACTTCAACCCCGTCGCGGCGCTCACCGCGCCCGGCGCCCGGCCCGTGGCGTGCGAGGTGCTCGTGATCGAGAGCACCTACGGCGACCCGCGGTGGCGGCACCCGCCGCGCGACCTCGTGCTCGCCTCGCTCCACGCGTGGCTCGACCGCGCGCTCCCCGAGGGGGGCGTCGTGCTGGGCTGCCACCAGCTGGGGCGCGCGCAGGAGCTCGTGGCGATCCTGAACCGGCGCGGCGTCGTGCCGGCCGTCGCGCCCGACATCGCCGTGCTGTGCGAGATCTACGTGAAGCACGGCGTGCCGCTGCGCTTCCGCGCCGCGACGCCCGGGGAGCTGTACGGCACCCTCGGGCCCCACCAAGCCCTGGTGGCGCCGCGCACCCTGCTGCGCAAGGGCGAGGCGTTCACGCGCCACCTGCGCGAGGCCGGCGGGCGCGCCGCCTACGTGAGCGGGTGGTGCGCCGTCTACAGCTACCACGACAAGTACGACATCGACGCGCAGTTCGCCCTCACCGACCATGCGACCTTCGAGCAACTCCTCGACTTCGCGGCGCAGTGCAGGCCGCGGCGCGTGTTCACCGTGATGGGCCGCACCGAGCCCCTGGCGCGCGAGCTCGCGCGGCGGCTCGGCGTGCCGGCACAGCCCCTCGGGTGAGGGCGTGCTCGCGGGCCTCCCGCGGACTTCGCGCGCGCTGATCCTCACCGGGCCGCTGTTCGCGCCCACCGCGCTCGCGGCGCCCTTCGCGGTCGCGTTCCAGGGCGCCCTCGGCCTGAGCCCAGCCCAGATCGGCGCGCTCGGCGGGGCCGCGACGGGGCTGGGCTTCGTGTTCCTGCTGGTGGGTGGCCAGGCCGCGCGCCGCTGGGGCAGGCTGCGCGCGATGACGGTCTTCGACGCGCTCGGCTTCGTGCTGCCCGCACTGCTGCTGGCGCTCGCGCGCACGCCGGCCGAGCTGGTCGCCGCGGCGCTGCTCGGCGCGACCGCCCAAGGGGCCCAGGCAGGGTTCCAGGGCCTGCTGCTGGCCGACGCGCGCCCCCACCTGCGCCCCCGCGCCGCGGCGCTCGAACGGCTGCTGCTGATGCTGCCGAGCCTCGCCATGCCGCTGCTCGCGGCCGTGCTCGTGGCGCAGTGGGGCATGGTGCCTGCCGTGCGCGCCATGTACGCGGCGAGCGCGGCGAGCGTCGCGGGCATGGTCGCCGCGCGCTGGTGGCTCCTGCAGGGCAGCGCGCCGCCGGCCGCGGCCAGCCAGCCCGGCCTGAGGGACCTCGCGGACGCGGCGCGAGCGCTGCGCGCGACCGGCCTCGCGCCCGTGCTCGCAGCCTCGGCGGCGCTCGCCTTCGCGGGCGGCCTCAACGTCCTCGCGCAGCTGCGGGTGCTCGACGTGCTGCGCATCGAAGCATGGTGGCTCGGCCCCCTCGGCTTCGCGACGCTCGCCGCCGACCTCGGCGCGTCCGCGCTGGCCGTGCGCGCGGGCCGCGGGCTCGCTTGGGGCCTCGCGGGCGCGATCGCGGCGAGCAGCGGCGCCGTGCTGTTCGTCGCAGCCCGCGACCCTGCGTTGCTGATTGCGAGCGCGGCGACCCTCGGGGCGAGCGGAGCTTGGTGGGGGCTGGGCCTCACAGCCATGCTGCACGACGCCGTCCCCGAACCGCAGCGCGACCGCGCGGTCGTGGCGCAGCTCGGAGCACGCGCGCTCGCCGCGCTCGCGGGGCAAGCGATGGCCGGCGTTCTCTTCGTCTTCGACCCGGCCGCGCCCTGGTGGGTGGCCGCGGTGGTGGCGCTCGTCGCCATCCCCCTCGTGGCGCAGGGTCGCAGGGCAGTCCGCGACCGACCTGAGAGACCAGCAGGATGACGGCCATGGCGCCATCGTTGACCTTGCCCATTCGCCCAATCGCGCAAAAATTACAAATATGCCGGGCCGCATCCAACCGCTGCGAAGGCTCAACGATTGGGTTGAACCTCCGCCATGGAACGTCTGCAGGTGGATCCCATGGACCGCCGCCCCGGCCTCCTCGGCCTCGCGTACAACCGCGCCATCCCCGATGCGACGCTGGCCGCGATGGAGCGGCTGGGCAAGCGCCTGGGGCTCCCCCTGGCGACCCTCGAGATGCTGGGCCAAGACCCCGGCACCTGCGAGGCCTTCGTCCGCGCCGGCGTGCAGGGCGCGTTGCGTTTCGTCCGGAGCCTCGACCTCGGCCCACGGCAGGGGCTCCGGCGCGACCGCCTGCCGCTCAGCGCCTGACCTTCACCCGCGCCGCTGCTCCGCCAGCCTCCGAGCCTCCCTTGGTTGTCCGCGCGGCGCGGGCTTTGCACTCGCGCGCGAGGAACCTTCATGGCCCGCGAGCCGCTGACGGCGGCGTGAAGCGGAGCGGCGTGCGCACGCGCACCCTCGGCCTCGGCTGGGAGGAGCGCTTCCTCGACGCCGTGCGCAAGGCACGCGAGCGCAACCTCATTGCGTTCGACGCGGCCGAGAAGCTGCGCCGGCTCGCCGGAGCGTACTTCTGCGTCAAGTGCAAGCAGGAGCACCGCACCGAGTCCGCGCTGGGCAAGAAGCATCTGCGCCTCCAGCCGGCACCGAAGGACGGCGCGCCGCCAGAGCCCGCGAAGGAGAAGCGCGGCAAGCCGGCGCCGGTCAAGCTCACGGAGAAAGCGCCTGAGGCCGGCGCACTCGCGCGCACCGCGAGGCACAAAGCTGCCGGTCAGAAGGCGAAGCGCCGGGCGTAGGCGATGCAACCGCTGCGGTTGCGTGCAAGGAATCCGGTTGCAATGTGGGTGCGAGGCTTGCCAAGAAAGCTTATCCGCTTCGGCGCCCCCGAGTTGGCGGGAGATGCCATGCGCCTGTGCTTCCTCGTCCTGATCGCGGCCTTCGCGATGCCATCGACCGCCTTGTTGACCGCGGCCCACCCCGTGCACCGCGTGTGCGAATGGAATTCGCCCAACCACTACGACATCTGGATGGACGAGTACCTCGACCAGCTCCTCTCGGAGAACCCGGAGCAGATCATCGATCCCGAAGCCGACCCCACGAGTGGCATCGTGTACTGGAACTCCTGCTACCAGGCGGACGCGATGAGCGAGCCGCGCAACGTCTGCAACCCGCTCGACACGCGCACGTCGGAGACCATGATCGAGGACTGGGGCGCGGCCCATGCGGGCCTCACCGTCGCCGTGGGCGTGCCCGAGCTCAAGGACGAGATCGACGATTGCTGGGTTTGAGAGGGGCTCAGCGCAGCACGCCCATCTGCGTCAGCTTCTCCGGCAGGTACGTGTCCGTCACGTAGTCCAGCCCGTACTTGGCGAGCGCCTGCTGCTCGCTCTTCTTCTTGAGCTGCAATTGCAAGTTGATCTCGCCGCGCCACTCGTCCGTCGCGAACCGAGGGTCCGTCAACTCGGCCTCGAGGGCCTTCACGTCCTGCTCGGTGAGCTTGTCGCTGGGCAGGTCGTAGTTCACGATGTCGCTCGGCGTCACGCCCAGGTATTGGGCGGTCGGCGTCGCGAGGTACTCGCTGATGTGCGCGGTCTTGATGGCGCCGTACGCGACGCTCGCGTAGATGCGGAACGACCACGGGTCGCCATCCGTGAACACGATGACGGGCTGGTTGGCCTCCTCGTTGAGGCGCTTGATGAGGCGAC
>DASYRW010000209.1:0-10723 GCA_036003985.1 Thermoplasmatota archaeon | reverse complement strand
ACGTAGAGCGCGAGGACCAGCAGCCCGAGGGCAGCCGCGGCGCCGGCGGCATCAGCCGGCGGGAGCCCTGCATCAGCAGCGGCCGCGGCGGCGCGCGCGGGCGCCGGGGGCGGGGCGGCGACCTCGGCGACGAAGACCGCGGGCACCGGCGCCGGCGCGGGCGGCACGGGATCGCTCCGCGGGAAGGCGGTGGCCGCGCTTGGCTCGGGCGCGCCTGGACGTTGAGGCTCCGAGGGAACGGGAAGGGTAGCGTGCAGCGCCCGCTCCTCCTCGACAGGGATCGGATCGGTGGGCGCAGGGACCGCCGGGGGGCGCGGGACCGCGGGCACCTCCGGCAGGGCGAGCACCACCCCGTCGGGAACGACGGCCAAGGGCCGCGGGACCAGGAGCGTGGGCTGAAGCCACACCTCGGCCGGCGCGGCGGGGGGATCCGGCAAGCCGAGGCCCATGGCCCCTGGCGCGGCGAGCGCGAAGAGGACTAGGACCGCGAGCAGGCGCATGCAGCCCCGCTCGAGCTGCCCCAGGATAAGCCTTTTGGACGACCCTGGCAAGGCGGGTCATCCGGCCGCGTCGCGCAAGACGATGAACTTGCCATCCGCCGTGCGCGCGGCGAGGCCGCTCGCCTCGAGCCGCCGGGCTTGCTCCGCCACCGTCGAAGGAGCCAGCTCCAACTCGCGCGCGAGCTCGCGGACGCGCGCCGGGCCTTGTGCGAGCCGCGCCCACACGCGCTGCGCGGAGGGCGTGCGCAGGACGACCGCCGCGCGCTGCGCGCTCGCGGGCATCAGCCCGACCACGAAGAGCCGCTGCTGAGGGCCCGGGACGGCGGCCACGAGCCCGCCGCGCTCCAGGGTGTGGACGTGCCGCTGGACGCTCTTGTAGCTGAGGCCCGTCGCCCGTGCCACCGCACCCACGGTGCAGCCCGGGTCGGCCCGGATGCGCGCGTACACGCGCCGCCGCGTCGGCAAGGACAACGCCTCGCTCGCGTGGATGCGGTGGTAGAGCGCGGCGAAGCCCGCAAGGATGGTCGCGCCGGTCGCGGCCGTGGCGTGGTCCCCAGCGAGCGGCACGGGCGAAACGGTGGCCAACGCCGTGGCGCCCGCATCGACCGTGACGGCCGTCCGCATAGCATTGTCCGCCGTGCTCGGCTCGCGCAGGCCCCCCATCGGCGCCGCGCGGACTTCGACCACATGGATGCCAGGGGCCGGCGACCACGCGTCGGTCTCGACCAGGCGGTGCGCGCCCGGGGCGAGGTCCGGGACCTGGACGACCGCCACGACCGCACCGTCCACCATGAAGGACAGCGCGAGGGGCCCAGTGTGTGCCGTGCCGCGGTTGGCCACCTCCGCCTGGAGTCGGGCCGGTTGGCCCGCGCTGGCCCTGTCCGGCGGCTGCAGTTCCTGCAGCACGATGTTGGCTTGGCCCGCGGCCTCGACCGTGCGCGCGGTCCGGTCGTTCTCCGCGCTCGCGTCCCGCCGGTCGCCGGGCGCCACGCGGGCCTCGATGCGGTGGGTGCCTGGCGTGGGTGTCCACGCCACATCGAAGGAGCGCCGATGGCCGGCGGGGAGGTCGGACACGTCCGCCGCCAGGGCGACGGCCCCGTCGATCACGAGCTCGACGCGGCCGCCCGCCGCGCCCTCGCCCACGTTTCGGACGACGACGGCAACGTGGCCGCGCACGCCGGCCAAGGGCGGGTCCGGTGCAACGCGCAGCCGATCCACCGCGAAGTCGGGCCGAGGCTTCGGGGGCGCCCCTGCGAGAATCTCGCCGTCGGGAAAGGAGACCACGAGCCGGTTGTTGGCCTCGTTGCCTTCCCGCACGACGCCCGTGGAGTCGGCCACGACCTCCACGCGGTGCGGCGCGCCGTCCCAGAACCACTGAGGGCTGCGGAACGTGGCTTCGGAGCCGCCGTGGAGGTAGAAATCGCTGCTGCGGAACGTGGCCGGGTTCGAATACCCTCCGCTGGCCACGTCGCCTTTCAACAGCTTCCCGTCCAGGAGGAATCGCACGAGGAACTCGTCCGCGTTGCGCGGGCCGTTGTTCGCGATGTTCGCGATGAACCGCACCAGGCCCGGCTCGGGGGGCCCAGGCTCCCAGCCAACGAAACGGACGCGCAAGTCCGGCAGCCCCACCGGCTCCACGAGGAGGTCCTGCACCAGCGCATCTAGCACCTTGCCCTCGGCCTCGACGCGCGCCTCGACGTGCACAGGCCCGGGGACCCGGGCGCGCCAGACCGCCTCGACGGGCCACCTCTCGCCCGGCCCCAGCGCGTACCGGTTCGTGCCGTTCGCGATCTCCTGCCCGTCCACGAGGATCCGCACGAGGGCGCGGTCGCTGGGGAGGGTGGCGTCGCCCAAGTTCAGGCCCTCGCCCACGGTCCAGAGGCGATCGTCCACGACGACGCGGCGCGGCTCCAGGAAGAGCTGCGCGAGGGCCACGTCCGGCGGGCGATCGTCCGCGAGGGCGCTGGCCAGGCCCGCGGCGAGCAGGGCCAGCACCACCGCCACGCCTCCCGCGCGCACGGGCGCAGCCATGTCGCCTGCGGATCGTAGCTCTTTCCTCCTCGCCCCCGCGCCCTGCGCCAAGCCTGCCACCTGCGCTCACCGCACGGGCTTGCGCACGCTCGACCATAACGTGACGCCCAACTCTGCCGAACGCCCCCGCCGCGCGCGCCGTCCGCCGCCGACACAACCCTTATCAAGGGCGCGCCCTTCCTCCGGCCATGCCCCGCACGGACGTCGCCGTGGTGGGCGCAGGCCCCGGCGGCTACGTGGCCGCGATCCGGCTCGCGCAGCTCGGCAAGAAGGTGCTGCTCATCGACCAGCAGTTCCTCGGCGGCGTGTGCCTCAACGTGGGCTGCATCCCCTCGAAGGCGGTGATCCACGCCGCGAAGTCGAAGCGGCGCATGGAGCACGCCGCGACCATGGGCCTGCATGCAGGCGAGGTCAAGGTGGACATGCTGCGCCTGCAACAATGGAAGGGCGAGGTCGTGAACCGCCTCGTCAGCGGCATCGCGCAGCTCAACAAGGCGAACAAGGTCGACTTCGTCAAGGGCAGCGCCAAGCTCACGGGGCCGCACACCCTCGAGGTGCGCAGCGAGAGCGGCGTGCAGGCCGTGGAGGCAGACCACATCCTCCTCGCCACCGGCGGGCGGCCCATGGAGATCCCCGGCTTCCAGATCGACGGCAAGCGCGTGCTCTCCTCGACCGAGGCTCTGGAGCTGATCGAGGTGCCGAAGACCCTCGCCGTCATCGGCGGCGGCGTCATCGGCCTGGAGCTGGGCACGGCGTACGCGCACCTTGGGTCCAAGGTGACCGTCATCGAGATGATGGACCAGCTCCTGCCCGGCACGGACCCCGACATGGTGCGCGTCGTGGCCAAGAACCTGCGTGCCTTCGGGGTCCAGTACCACACCAAGGCCAAGGCGCGCCGCTTGACCGAGCACGGCGTCGAGGTCGAGCTGGAGGACGGCAAGGTCGTCGAGGTCCCTGGCGAACGCGTGCTGCTCAGCGTGGGGCGCCGGCCCAACACCGACACGCTCGGCCTCGAAGCCGCGGGCGTGAAGGCGAACGCGAAGGGCTACCTCGAGGTCACGAAGGAGCAGCGCACGAACGTGCCGCACATCCTCGCCATCGGCGACATCACGCCGGGCCCGCAGCTCGCGCACCGCGCCTCGCACGAGGGCCTCGTCGCAGCGGAGATCATCGCGGGCCGCAAGGCCGGCAGCGACTGGCAGGTGGTGCCGGGCGTCATCTTCACCGACCCGGAGGTGGCCACCGCAGGCCTGACCGAGGCCGAGGCGCGCGCGAAGGGCATGGACATCATGGTCGGCAAGTTCCCCTTCGCAGCTTCCGGGAGGGCCCTGAGCACCGGCGAGAGCGAGGGGCTCGTGAAGGTCATCGCGGACAAGGCCACGCAGGTCGTGGTGGGCGTGCACATCGTCGGCGCGGAGGCGAGCGACCTCATCAGCGAGGCCGCCCTGGCCATCGAGATGGGCGCGACGCTCGACGACCTGATCTTGACCGTGCACCCCCACCCCACGCTCCCGGAGGCGCTCATGGAAGCTGCAGAGGCGGCGAAGGGCCAGGCGATCCACATCGCCAACCCGGGTCGCTGATCACGCGAACCCGAAGGCCAGCCAGCCCGTGCCGCACCGGCTCGGCGGCGAGTCGAGGGTGCACGTGAACGCCAGGCACACCGTGGTCGGGTCGCCCAGCACGACGCAAGCGAGCAGCGCGTCGGGGTCCGCCTGGATGTAGGGGTCGCCGCAGGGCGCCGGCACGAGGCCGCAGGCGGGGTTCTCCACGCTGCCGCCGATGGGGTCCGCCGCGGCGGCGGGCGCGAGGAGGGCGAAGGCCGCGACGGCGGCGAGCATCGACGCGCGCATCGCGACCGCACGAGCGTCGCGCGCCAAGAAGCTTGCCGCGACCGCGCGGGACCCATCCCCGAGGCGGGACCCGCGCGGTCGGCGCGACTCACGTGACGGCTTGGCCGGCCTGGATGCGGCCGTCGCCGAAGTCGTCGTCGCGGCCGGCGGCGCCGAGGTCCTTCGCTGTCGCTTTGATGCGCGCGTCGAGGTCCGCGTAGGTGAAGCTCGGGTGCAGCGCCTTCACCAGCGCCAGCGTGCCCGCGACGTGGGGCGTGCTCATGCTCGTGCCGTCGTAGGTGCAGTAGCTGTTGGCGTTGCCGCCGCAGCTGCTGAGGATGCCCTTGCCCGGCGCGGCCACGTCCACCTGCCCGCCTTCGCTGCTGAAGTCGCACTGCGCGTCCGCGTCGGTCGTGCAGGCCACGATGATGACCTTCGAAGGGTTGCTGTGCCACGGCTCGGCGACGCAGTCGGTGCAGGGGCCGTCGTTGCCCGCCGCCGCGACCTGGGTGACGCCCTTGTCGTACGCGTACGTGATCGCGTCGTTCAGCGCCTGGCTCACGCCGCCGCCGCCCCAGCTGTTGCTGCTGAAGTGCGCGCCCTGGTCCCCCGCGTACTTGAGGGCCTTGGCGAGGTTCGCCGTGGACCCCGAGCAGAGGATGAGCAGCGTGGTCTTGAGGGCCTTGACCGGCAGGATGGTGTGCTGGCTCAGGCCCGCGATGCCCTTGGCGTTGTTGATCTGCGCTCCGGCCGTGCCGGTGGTGTGCGTGCCGTGGTAGCCGCACGCGCCGGCCTCGTCGGCCGGGTCGTTGTCGTTGTTCGCGAAGTCTGTGCCTTGGAGGATGCCGCCGCGGTTCGAGAACTCCTCGTGGTTCTTCTTGAGCCCCGTGTCGATCATGGCCACCTTGACCGAGGTCGCGCCCTGCGTCTTGTCCCAGGCGGTCTCGGCGCCGATCTTCTTGGAGCCCCAGTGGCCCGCGTCGTTGTACTTCGCGTCGTTGGGGACGAAGTCGATGTGGCCGTAGAAGGGGTTGTTCCACTCGAGGTAGCGCACGGCGGGGTCGAGGAGGGCCGATGCCTTCAACGCCCCCACGTCGCCGACGCGCACCACGATGAAGTTGAGCCCGTCCACGACGTCCACCACGAGCTGGCCCGCGTAGCTGTCGCCCACCTGCTGCGTGGGCGGATGGTCGAAGGCCACGATCCACTCGTTCATCGCTGGCGGCGCGTCAGGGGCTGCCAGGGGAACCCCCGCCGGCCCGCTGCTCGCCCCTCCGGCGGCTGTCGCTGCCATCAAGCCCGTTGCCCACAAGACCCACATGCGGTGCATGCCCCGATCCTCCGATGGATGCCCGCCCCCCGGTGCGCCGGCACGGTTCCGGAGCCTGAAGAACTCTCTGCGCAGCCCCTTTCACCGCCCAAAGGATGAAGCCAGCGCGCGCTTGTCGCAAGGCGTGGCGCGCGAGCTGCTCGTCCTCGACCTCGGTACCCGGGCCTACACCGAGGTCCACGCGACCCAGCTGCGCCTCCACGAACTGCGCGTGCTCGGCGCCCTGCCGGACGTGCTCGTGCTCGTGGAGCACCCTCACGTCGCGACGCTGGGCCGCCGCGGCACGCGCGCGCAGGTCTTCGACCCCGCGTTGCCGGTGGTGGAGACCGAGCGCGGCGGCGAAGCCACCTACCACGGGCCCGGCCAGCTCGTCGCCTATCCGATCGTGAAGCTCCCCGAAGCTGGCTGGGGCGTGAAGCAGCTCGTGCAGGCCCTGGCCGAGAGCGCGGTGCGCCTGCTCGCCGACCTCGGCATCGACAGCAAGGCCGGCGAGACCAAGGAGGCCGTCGGCGTATGGGTCGGCGGGAAGAAGGTCGCCAGCATCGGCCTCGCGATCCGGCGCGACGTGAGCTTCCACGGCATGGCGGTGAACCTGAACACCGACCTCGGCTACTTCCAGCGCATCCAGCCGTGCGGCCTCGAGGGCGGCGTGATGACCAGCGCGGAGCGGCTGCTCGGCCACCCTGTGGACATGACCAAGGCCAGGGAGATCCTCGCGCATGCCTTCGCGGATCAGCTCGGCGCGGCGCCGCGGTCGGTGACGGAGCGCGACCTCACCGAGCGGCTCCAGTGCTGATCAGCGCCCGCGCTTCGCTGGCCCGCCCTCCTCCGCCAGCTCGCCGGTGTCCATGAGCCGGAACGCCACGTGGACCTTGACCTGGTACTCCTTGATGCGGCCCTTCTCGATGGCGCCGCGCTGCTCCACGACTTCGAACCACGCGAGGCCCTTCAGCGACTGCGCGGCCTTCTTCACCGCGTTGTTCGCCGCATCGGCGAAGCTCTTCTCGCTGACGCCGACCAACTCGATGAGCTTGTACGTGCGCGCGGGCATGGCGCCCGCATGGCGGATGGCCGCCCTAAGCTTGGCGGATCGGACCAGCCCGGGCCGGGGCTTCGGTTGCACGTCCTGCCAACGCTGCGCCTGAAGGAACCCATGCCCTTAAGTGGGGCCCCGCCCGTCCGCCGGATGGAGGTCGGCGTCATGGGTAACCTCGTGCGGTTCGGGCTGATCGTGGGCATGGTGAGCTTGGTGGCGTTCGCGGGCGGCGTGGTGGCCAATCCCGTGACGGAGGTCCTGACGGACGTGCACAGCTGCGACTCGGGGAGCGGCATCATCATCGGCAGCAGCGGCGTGTGCTGCGACGTCCGGCAGCCGCACGTGTCGCTGAAGCCGTCGCAGTGCCGATACAAGTGAGCCTCACGCGAAGCTCTTCCCGCAGCCGCAGCTCGACGTCGCGTTGGGGTTCTTGATGTTGAACCCGCCGCCCATGAGCGAGTCGATGTAGTCGATGACGATGCCTTCGAGGATCGGCTCGTTGGCGGGGTCGATGAACAGCTTGACGCCGTTGACCTCGACGACCATGTCGCCGTTGACGGGCTCCTTCTGGAAGCTCAGCTCGTACATGAACCCGGCGCAGCCCCCGGGGAACACGTCGACCTTGAGGCCGTGGTCGGCCTTGCCCTGCTGATCGGCGGCCTGCTTCAGCATCTTGGCGGCCGTCTCGGTGACTTGGAGCTGCATCGTTCCACCTAGGCTGACGAAAGGCTATTCCTGAGCCTCCTATTTCAGGATTGCGTACCGGGTGGTGCCTTCCGCCCGATGCGCCGCGCGCGCCTGCCTGCCCAGGCCGGCGGAACCACGGGAGCCCCTGAACCGCGCCGGCGCGCCTGGCCTGTCTAGGCGCAAGCGAGCAGCAGCAGGACCAGGGCCGCGCCGTTGATGGCGTGGGCGGCGAAGCACAGCGGGCACCGCACCCGCAGGCGGGCGAGCAGCGCCCACGCGAGCCACGCGCTGAGGAGGGCCGCGGCGACCGCGCCCGCGAGCAGGAACGGGCAGACGGGGAGCGCGCCGGTCGCGAGGCCCCAGGAGGCTGCGCCCGCGAGCACCGCGTACCAACCGAGGCCGAGCAGGCTGTTCGGCACGCCGAGGGCCCGCGCCTCCCGCGCGTCCACGACGCGCGCGCACGTCGCGTCGTCCATGCGGCAGAAGGCGGGCAGCCACGGCGTGTCCGGGCGCACGACGCGGTCCGCGACGAGCGTGAAGTAGAGCGCGTCGAGGGCGCCGAGCGCGGCCATCGCGAGCAGCGCCGCGCTCGTCCAAGAGGGCGTCATCCGAGCCGCACCGCGAGCAGCGGCACCAGCATCTCCTCCGCCGTCGCGCCGCCGTGGCGGCCGATCAGTTCCTCCTTCGGCGGCCTTCCTGGGAGGTCGTGCTGGAAGGGCCACGCGATGCCCCGGTTGGGCGGCGGGAGCGCCACGAGGTCGGCCACGCGCCGCCGCGTCCGCGCCGACCACGGGCCGGGGCCGAGCAGCTTCAGCTGCTCCACCTGCGCGATGTCGAGCACGAGCCCCTCCTTGCCCCAGCGTTCCTCCAGGAGGCGCCGCACGTCCGCTGCGCGGTCGGCCCGAGGCTGCAGGAAGCCCCAACGGCTGTCGCCCCAGGGCGGCAGCAGCAGCGCGTCGGCCAGCTCCGGGTGGTCGCGCACGCGCAGCATGTGCGCCGGCGGGACGGTGGTGAGGCCGTGGTCGGCGGTGATGAGCAGCAGCGCCGTGGGATCGTCGACCTTCGAGGCAAGCTCCCGCTCGATCGCGTCGCCCAGGAGCGCGATCTCCGCCGCGTGGTGCTCGCTCCGCGGGCCCCGCGCGTGCGCGACCGTGTCGAGGCTGGGCCAGTAGCCCTGCAAGAGGCCCGCGCTGCCCTTCATCGCCTGGAGCCCGCGCCGGAGCTCGACCAGCAGCTCGCCCAGCGTGCTCGTGCCGACCGCGTCGCTGCCCTGGTAGAGCATGCGGGTGAGCGCGCTGCCGAGGAACTCGCGCCGCGTCACGTTGAGGTGCCAGGCGCCCGCCGGCTTCAGCAGCTGCGCGGCGGTGGGCGTGTCGAAGAAGGTCTCGGGCAGCATCTGCCCGTCGAGCCCGCGGCCCCCCACGGCGGGCGCGAAGCTGACCATGTTCGCGATGCACCCGAACTCCTGCAGCCAGAGGAGGTAGCCGACCAGCCCATGCTGCGCGGGCGCGACGCCGGTGTTCAGCGTGGCGAAGCTCGCGGTGGTCGTGGAGGGGCAGACGGTGGTCAGCGGCGTGAGCGCGCCGCGCGCGGCCAGCTGCGCCCAGCCGCCCTGCAGGTGGTCGTGCAGCTGCCGCCAGCCCCAGCCGTCGAGGGTCAGCAGCACAACGCGCTCGACGCCCTCGAAGACCTCCGGGGGGAGGTCGCGCAGCGGTGGGAGCAGGCCGTCGGCCCGGGCGCCGAACGCGCGGAGCACGCTCACCAGGATCGAGCCGAGGGTGCGGCCCTCCCAGGCGGGCGCGACGAGCCCGGGCAGCACCGGCCTCGCGAGCTCGGCTTCGACGGCTTGCGCGGGCACGGGCCGGCACACGCGGCATCGGGCCTAGGCTTTGCGGTGCGCGCGGCGCGGCGGGGCGCGCCCTCGAAAGCCAAACAGCTATGGGTCCGGGGTCCATCCGACGCGCATGGGGGCCAGCCGCGAGGATCTCATCAAGGGCCTGTGGCCGGACAAGATCCTGTACGGCTCGGTGATGCTCATCGTGACCGGCCTCGCGGGCGCGCTGCTTGGCGCGGTGCTGAGCATCGCGGCGGTGCAGTACTCGCCCAATGTGCCCGCGTTCCTCCGCACGTACCCGCC
The DNA here is from genome assembly GCA_036003985.1 of Thermoplasmatota archaeon. Classification (GTDB taxonomy): domain Archaea; phylum Thermoplasmatota; class SW-10-69-26; order JACQPN01; family JAIVGT01; genus JAIVGT01. The sequence goes on along the minus strand of DASYRW010000209.1, from coordinate 1,170 downwards.
GTTCGCGACGGTGGTGCTGAGCCTCGCGACGACCGGGCTGGGGTACCTCGCGCTCCAGCAGCGCAACACGAACTACGCCATCGTCGGCGCCCTCGCGGGCATCGCGGCCTTGGGCTTGTTCGGCATCGGCGCGGTCTTCAGCCTCATCGCGCTCGGGTTCGTCGCGCTGTCGCGCCTCGAACGCGAGGACGTGAAGGCCGCGACGGTCCACCTCGGCGACGAGATGTGGCCCGACAAGAGCCTCGCGGCGAGCCTGCTGCTGTTCATGAACGGCCTCGTGACGCTCGTGTGGGGCCTCGCGCTCCTGGGCAGGCTCGTGTCGTTCACGCTCGCGGACGCGACGGTCTTCGGCGCGTTCGCCGTGCTGGTGGGCGCGGCGAGCCTGGCCAGCGCGAGGTTGCTCTATCACCAGCAAGGCCCCACGCTGGGCTTGCTGTGCGCCGTCGCGAGCCTCTTCGCGCTGGGCATGTACATCATCGGGCCCTTCCTGAGCCTGGGCGCGCTGTACTACCTCAACCTCGCGCAGCGGGAGCGCGAGTTCCACAAGCCGCGTGCCGCCGAGAAGCCCACGGCCGCGCCGCCGCCGCGCTGACGCTCATCGGACGCGGTGCGAGCGCGGCCAGTCATGCGCCCTGCTTGTCGAACGGAAGCCACCACCTCGCGACGCTACGCCCCGCGATGGCAAGCCGTTTCGCCCTGCGCGGCGAACGCCCGAATCTTCCCCGTCGAAAGCGTTCAGCGCCGCCGCGCCATCGGCGCGACCTGGCGGCCGGTCGCGGCCAGGAGCTGCTCGCGGATCGCGGTGCTCTTGGTCTTCGCGGTGCGGATGATCGCCTTGACCTCGTCCACCGTGAAGCCGCCCGCGAGGCCCTTCTGCATCGCGCGGATGTCGCCGTTCTCGTCGTGGCTCACCGTGAGCCGCGGCCGGCCGACCTTGTCCTCGATGAGGCCCGGGTCGAACACGATCGCCTCGCCCAGCTTCATGGCCGTGCAGGTCACAGGGAAGTGGTTGATCGGCAGCGGCCGGTCCTCGCCGATCTTGTAGCGCGTGCCGGGGATCTTCGCGCTCAGCAGCGCGGTCATCGCCGCCAAGGAGGCGGTGTCCATGAGGTTGCCGTCGTAGTCGATGATGTGCAGGTCGATGAAGCACATCCAGATCTTCTCGCCCGG
>DASYRW010000208.1:0-6582 GCA_036003985.1 Thermoplasmatota archaeon | reverse complement strand
GCGAGTGCGCGTACGGTCCGGCGTACGGCGCCGCAACCTACGGAGCGGAGTACCTCGGCCAGAAGCAGGACGCTGCGGCCTTCTTCGTGGCCGGGCTCGTCGAGCTGTGAAGGCTGGGACGCCATTCTTTTCATTTCCATGCGCCAGCGGACGCCAGCCCCGCGGGCGCGACGCCTCAATGGACTTCGAACGCGACGGGGCGCTCGTCGAACGCGAACGTGTACCGCAGCTTCCCCTCAAGGCCCTGCCCCGCGCGCACGCGGAGGGGCTCGGGCAGCGGCAGCACGACCGGCGGGCAGTACGCGGGGCTGGTCTCGTGCGGCAGCCAGGGCGTGAGCAGGGTCTCGGTGCGCAGGCGCAGGCCCGTCAGCTCGCCGTCGGTGCGCGCCGTCAGCGCGAAGGCCGCGTCCACGCCGTCGGGCGGCGGCGCGGCGAGGAAGTCCAGCGCGAGGTAGCAGGCTGCATTCGTGATGGGCACGCCCGACTCGGAGGCGCGGAAGCTGGGCAGCGGCGCGCGGTACCCGTGGAACGTGTCGCGCACCGCCACGCCCTCCACGAGCAGCCGCGCGCCCGCGGGCACGATGGCGCGCGGCCGCGCGGGCCAGCGGTGCACGTTGCGCATCGCCGCGGCCACGGGCTCGTGCAGCAGGCCGGTCTCCATGAGCTCGCACACCACGACATCGACCGGCTCGGGCGGCTCCCAGCGCTCGGCGTCGCCCTCGTGCACCGCGACCTGCTCGGCGAGGCCGTTGAGGGCCAGCAGCTGCCGCAGGTGGCCCGCAGCAAGGCGATGGGCTTCGACCGCGTGCACGCGCGCCGCGCCCGCGCGCACCGCCAGCGCCGCGAGGACCCCGCTGCCGCTGCCCAAGTCCGCAACGACGTCGCCCTCCCTGACCTGGGCCGCGATCGCCTTGGCGTACGCGTCGAGCCGCGGCGCATCGCGCAGCAGGCTGTGCTGGTAGCTGCCGTCCACGAGGGCGTACCGGTCCACGGTCTGCACGGCCCGCGATGCCGCGCGGCCTTCAAAAGCCTGCGCGCCTCCGACGGCGGCCGCGGCGTCATGTCGGCCCGGTCGGCGCCGAGGCCCAAGCCTGGCGGATCGTCGGACGCGCGCCGGCGCGCCTTGCACGCGTCCGGCATCACGCCGCGCGGCGCGCCCGCGAGGCAGGGAGGGACTATCCAGCAAATCGGCTAGTAGAGCCTCGCCGGGTCCCGAGCGGGTTCGAGGTATGCGGGAGGGGGCATTCTTGTCCACGTCCAGCCAGACGACGACCAGCGCGCGCGCCGCCGCGGCGGCCCCGCGCCGGGTGAGCGCGGTGCTGCTGATGACCGCCATGCTCCTGCCGAGCGTGCTGGGCGCGGTCGCGCCGACGACCTTGGCCTCGGGCGAGCCGACCAAGTTCCTCGTCGCCTACACCAGCTTCGCCGACGTGCCCTCGGACGCGAGCCTCATCGCGCGCGGCCTCGAGGTCGAATGGCGGCTCCACAGCATCCCGGCGGTCATCGTGCTCGGCCCGGAGAGCGAGGCCCACACCTTCGAGACCGATCCCGACGTCGCGTACGTCGAACGCGACCGGCCCCAGGAGTACTTCCTCCAGACCGCGACCTTCGCGACGAACGCGGCCGACGTGTGGGGCAGCGCGTGGTGGCCCGTGCCCAGCCAAGTGCAGCGCAAGGACCCCAGCCCGATCGTCGTCGACGGCGAGGTCATCGACGGCTCCGGCGTCGTCGTCGGCGTGGTGGACAGCGGCATCAACGCGCTGCACCCCGACCTCTGGTACGCGCCGGCCGCGGCCGGCCCGCTGCAGCCCAAGGTGCTCGCGTGCATCAACGTCCCCGACGTCACCGACGCGGTGGACCAGCCCTACTGCGACGAGACCGTCGGCCACGGCACGCACGTCGCCGGCATCGTCGCCGGCACGGGCTTCGCCGCGCGCAGCGGCCTCGCCAGCGGCGTGAACCCCGACGCGCCCCCCGTCGGCGCAGCGCCAGGGGCCCAGCTGGTGGCCTTCGGCCTCGGCGCGGGCCTGTTCATCCTCAATGCGGTCGAGGCCCTCGACTACGTCTCGGCGAACCACGAGCGCTGGAACATCCGGCTGGTGACCAACAGCTGGGGCGGCACCGGCGCCTGCGCCAACGCCATGCCTTCGGGCTCGGTGATCGCGGTCTCCAACGCGCTCATCGACGACGGCGTCACCGTGCTCTTCGCGGCGGGCAACTACCAGACCGTGCCGACCGCTGCGCCCACCTGGACCAGCCCCCACAGCATCAACCCCAAGCCCGGCTTGATCGGCGTCGCGAACTACAACGACGGCAACAGCGGCACGCGCGACGGCAGCGTCAACAGCAGCAGCAGCGACGGCTGCAGCGGCGTCGGCAGCGGCGGCGACCTCCTCTGGACCTGGCCCGACGTGGCCGCGCCCGGCACGGACATCCTGAGCACGGCAGCCTACACGGGCACGCTCGTGCCGCCCCTCGACGGCCTGTTCTACGGCACCGCGACGGGCACGAGCATGGCGACGCCGCACGTCGCGGGCATCGTGGCGCTGATGCTCGAGGCGAACCCCGACCTGACCCCCGCCCAGATCGAGCGCATCCTCATCGAGACCGCCACGCCCTTCAGCGACGGCATCAGCGCGCGCGGCATCACCGGCACCACCATGTGGGGCAACCCGCTGGTCAACAACCCCGTCACTGGTTTCGCCGACCCCAGCCAGTGCAAGGTCACGCCCGCGGACGCGGCCAAGGCCGAGGCGGGCGACGTCACGGTCAACGCCAAGTTCCCCAGCTTCACCACCCTCGCCACGATCACCGACGCCGACCTCTTCGTCTGCCGCGACTTCAAGCGCGGCCGCGGCCTGGTCGACGCGTACGCGGCGGTGAAGAAGGCCATCGACCTCCGCGGCGGCACCGGCGAGCCGGGCGTCAGCATCACGAGCCCCACCGAGGGCGCGCAGGTCCCCCCCGGGCCGCTGGCGATCCAGGGCCTCGTGGACCGCGAGGGCGGCGGCGCGAACGATGCGCCCACGGCAGGCTTGGAGGCCGACAAGCTGAGCGGCACCGCGCCCCTCGGCGTCACCTTCACGATCCTCGGCAGCGACGCCGACGGCACCGTCGCTTCCTGGGCCCTGGACTTCGGCGACGGCACCGCCTCCGCGAGCGGGAGCAGCGTGCCCACCACCCAGGCCCACACCTACGACGACGATGGCGTGTACACGGCGACCCTCACCGTCACGGACAACGAGGGCGCGACCGGCACCGACACGGCGGAGATCCACGTGGGCGGCCTCCCGATCCCCGACGGCTCCGTCACCGGCTCGCTGTTCATCTACAACCTCGACGGCGTCGGCCTCGGCATCAGCAACGTCGCCGCCCTCGTGACCGGCGCGACCCTCGGCGACCCCGTGCCCAAGTACGCGGCCGGCGAGCTCGTGTCGATGGCCGCGCGCAACGTGCTCAGCGCCGACGCGAACGTTCCGGTGAGCCCGTTGACCGCGGCCGAGTTCCTCATCTACGACGCGGCGGGCAACGTCGCGTACGGCCCCGTCGCGGCGCCCGGCGCGGACGATCCCGGCTTGACGGGCGACTGCACCGACTGCACGCGCTTCGACCCGCCCGACTTCCAGATCCCGGCCGACTTCGGCGGCCGCTACTACCTGGCCATCCGCCTCACCATCAACGGGCAGCGCTACTACGTGTTCGACGTGGACTTCGCCGGCCTCAAGCCCATCGACGTCATCGGGCCCGGCACCCTCACGGCCGCGCCCCCGCTGCCCCTCAGCCTCGAGGACATGCGCGGCGCGCCCGCCAGCCGCGAGAGCCCGCCCATCGCCTTCGGCAGCCGCGACGACCCCGAGGGCGACGACCCCGGCGACGACACGCAGGGCGACCTGGCGTTCATGGACGTGCGCAAGATCTGGGTGGGCCCCGAGACCCCCGACACCTTCGACGTCCACCTGCTCGTGGACGACCTCGGCTCGGCCCCGCCGACGCTGAACGTCGCGACGCCCGGCGGCTCGGTGCGCGCGTCGGTCAACTACGGCATCGAGTTCTGCCTCGACAACAACCTCAACCACGCCGCCGGCGACGGGCTGTTCTGCTACCGCCTCAGCTCGGTCAACAGCGTCACAGGGCCCCAGTTCAGCGGCGGCGTCATCCAGCAGGACAGCACCTCCAGCTGCGGCCTGGCGGACCTGGTCCAGAGCGGCAGCTTCGACGTGGAGAACGACACCGTGTCGTGGCGGCTCAACAGGCCGTCCTTCAACGTCACCGACAACGGCGCCGACCTCGCGGCCTGCACGGCGGAGCCCATCGTGCGCGGCGGCAGCGCCATCGTGGACGGCACCATCCTCAGCCTGCTCGAGGGCAGCACCGGCTTCACGGCCGGAGCGCGCGTCATCGCCACCTTCGCCCAAGGTGGGGACACGAGCGACCCCGGCAACTCGCGCCCCTACACCTTCGGCGGCGCCGTCGAGCCCCTGCTGGCCGAGGCGGGCGGCCCCTACAGCGGCGCGCCCGGCCAAGCCATCCCCGTCGCGGGCCTGAGCGCCGGCGGCCAGCCGCCGCGCTCGTGCGCGTGGAGCGGCAGCGCGGCGAGCTTCGGCGACGTGGGCCTCTGCAGCACGACGGTGACCTTCGCCGACCCCGGCACGTACGCGATCACGCTCACCGTGACCGACAGCGTCGGCGCCACCGCGAGCGACACCGCGTCGGTCGGCGTGGGCGCGACGAGCGGCGAGCGCGTGGCGCTCTTCCTCGACAGCGAGCCCTCGCCGCGCGCCACGGTCGCCGTCAGCACCTCCCCGAGCGAGCCGTCCGAGACCTGGAGCGCGTCGGTGGACTTGACCGGCTTCACGGGCCCCCACACCCTCATCGCCAAGTGGTTCGACGCCGACGACAGCCTGCTCGCCCAGGACAGCGTCGCCATCAGCGTGGAGAGCACGGGGCCCGAGGCCTTCGTGCGCATCGACAGCCCCGCCGACGACCCGAGCGGCGCGGAGCCCGTCAGCGGCACCATCGCGCTGCAGGGCATCGCGGGCCACGACATGCCCGTCGGCCAGGCCGGCGTCAACGCGCATGGCTTCCCCCTGGGCACCGGCAGCCCCGGCGGCCTGCGCGCCGCGACGCGCGACGGCCACATCCTCGCGCCGTGCAGCGGCTGCCAGGGAAGCCCGGCGACCGACCCGGACCTGGGCACGAGCGTCACGTGGCTCGACGCCACCCCCGGTGGCGACACCGACGGCCTCGACGGCCGCTGGCTCGACGTGGCCGGCTTCGAGGGCGCCTCCTACACCCTCGACGCCGAGTTCGGCTCGCCCATGGACATCTGGTTCTTCGAGGACCCCCTCGACCTGCAGGACGAGGCCACCGGCTCCAAGGCCGGGCCCACCATGCCCAAGTCGGGTACGGTCCCCGCGGGCTCGAACTGGGCCTTCGTGTACATCCGGCGGCCGACGCAGAACAACGTGCAGGACCTGCAGGGCTTCGACGACACCGCGATGCTGACGCTCACGCCGACGATCGTGCCGCCCAGCGCGCCGCAGCTGCTCGAGGCCACGCCCGGCGTGGGGTCCGTGACCCTGAGCTGGTTCCCGCCGGTGAACACAGGCGGAGAGGCGATCAGCGCGTACAAGGTGTACCGCGACGGCGCCCTCGTCGACACGCTGCCCGGCACGGCGCTGACGACGACGGACGACGGGCTGAACGCGGGCCAGAGCTACAGCTTCGAGGTCAGCGCCGCGAACAGCGCCGGCGAAGGCCCGCGCGCGGGGCCCGTCACCGCAGTCCCGCTGCAGGACACGGCCGACGTGCTGGCCATCACGAGCCCCGCCGACGGCGCGAGCGGCGTCGCCGGCACGACGAGCATCGCGGGCACCTACAAGCCCCGCGGCGCCACCACCGAGCAGCCCACGGGCAACTTCGCCAACACGCACTACTTCTTCCTGCTGAACCTCAACTCGGCCTGCGGCGGCAACCTCGGCTACGGCGACCTGCTGATCTCGTCCAAGCTCATGGACCACGCCGTCAACGTGCTCGGCGCGCCGCCCCAGAACATCCACGTCTTCAACGAGGCGGGCGTGGCGCTGAGCCGCAGCATCGACACCTTCCACTACGACCAGCTGCCCTCGGCCTGGACCTCGGGGGCGGCCTTCGACGGGCGCGCGACGCTGAGCAACTTCAAGAACTCCTTCGAGGACGCCGCCGAGGCCGCCGCCGCGAGCGAGGCCGCGGGCGGGCCGCCGGCGCGCATGTTCGTGCTGCAGTCGAGCCACGGCCTCCAGGACCCGCTGAACGGCCGCGTGTTCGGCTCGCTGATGTGCCTGTACCCGAGCACGACGGTCCACGACATCGAGTTCGGCACGGCCATCACCGACGCGCTCAACGCGGCCGAGGCAGGCCGCGGCGTGAGCATCGAGACCGCCATCCTGGTGGACTGCAGCTTCTGCGGCGGCTTCGCCGACAGCCCCCTCTGGTTCCCCGGCACGACCACCACCGCCGTCGACAGCGCCAAGGTCGTGGGCCCCAACCGCGTCATCGAGGTCGGGTGCACGTGGATCACCGAGTGCTTCGGCAACCCCGCGG
>DASYRW010000207.1:0-3513 GCA_036003985.1 Thermoplasmatota archaeon | reverse complement strand
GCGGGCTCCGCGAGGCAGCGCCCATGCCCCTCGCAGGCCCCATCGGGCCCATCGTCGCGGTCGAGACGGAATCGCCGGCGAAGGCCCTGGTCCTGGTGCGGCGGGAGGCGCGCTGACGTGCATCGCGCCGGCGCGGTCCTCGCGGTGCTGCTCGCCGCGGGCCTCGCGCAGGCCGGCCCGGCGGTCGTGCTGGCGAGCCCGAGCACCCTCGCGCTGACGCTCACCGCCCTGCCATCGATCCCGCTCCAGCTCGCCGCGGGGCCCGACGACAACACCACCGAGCTCTCGGTGGCGCTGAGCGGGGCGCTCGTGGGGAGCAAGCTGGCGAACAGCCGGCCAGGCCTCTACGACGCGCTGTACGTCAACAACACCTCCTCGACCGACTACCAGTTCCGCCTCGTGCTGGTCAGCGTCACCAACCAGACGGAGTGCGTGAAGTGCAAGCTCTGGGTGAGCAACCTCAGCAGCGGCGCCCAGCAACTCCAGATCAACATCACGGCCGGGGTCGCGGCGCTGGCGTCAGGACCGTGGCAGAACGTGAACCGGGCCACGGTCGCCGGACACGAATACCACGTCTGGGCGGAGCACAACGTCAGCACGGGCAAGGAAGCGCGTCTGGGCTACGCGCTCGAGTATGCGCCGCGCGGCGCGACGTCGCCCTCGGTCAGCTACGTCAACATGACGTTCGTCGCCCGCGGGACGGTGGACCTTTCGAACCAGGTCTTCACCCCCGCGAACTTCTCCATCAGCGCGGGAGAATCGGTCACCTGGCATTGGGTCCAGGGCAAGCACGGGGTCGAGGACCTCAACGGAACGTCATGGTGCTCCACCCGCACGGCGCCCGCCGCGGACTGCAGCCGGAGCTTCGCCTCCCCCGGCACGTACGGCTACCGCTGCACCATCCATGCCGTCAACATGGTGGGCACCGTCCGGGTCTTCTAGCGCCGCTGAGCCTCGCGGGCTAGCTAGAGGTTCGCGACGATCGCGTTGCCGAAGGCGCTGCACTTGATCGGCTCGACCCCCTCCATCTCGCGCGCGAGGTCGTAGGTCACCTTGCGCTGCGCGATGGTCTTCGCGACGGCGTTCTTGACCAGCAGCGCGGCCTCGTCCCAGCCGAGGTGCTCGAGCATCATCACGCCGCTCAGGATCACCGAGCTGGGGTTGACGACGTCCTTGCCCGCGTACTTCGGCGCGGTGCCGTGGGTGGCCTCGAAGACGCCCGCGAAGTCGCCGATGTTGCCGCCGGGCGCCAAGCCCAGGCCGCCGATCTGGCCTGCGGCCGCGTCGCTCAGCAGATCGCCATGCAGGTTGGGCGTGGCGAGGACGTCGTATTCGTGCGTCTTGGTCAGCAGCTGCTGGAACATGTTGTCGGCGATGCGGTCCTTGATGACCACGAGGCCCGCAGGAGGCTTGCCGCCGTGCCGCTCCGCGACCTCCTGCTCGGTGATGACCTTGCCGCGGAACTCTTCCTCCTGGGCCACCTGGTAGCCCCAGTCCTTGAACGCGCCCTCGGTGAACTTCATGATGTTGCCCTTGTGCACGATCGTGACGCTTCTCCGTCCCTTGGCGAGCGCGTAGCGGATCGCCTTGCGCACGAGGCGCTTGCTCTCCCACGCGCTCATGGGCTTGATGCCGATGCCAGCGTCCTCGCGGATCTTGGACGCACTGACCTTCAACTCCTGGATCAGGAACGTGCGCAGCTTCGCCTGCTCCGGCGTGCCCTGGGCGAACTCGACGCCGGCGTACACGTCTTCGAGGTTCTCGCGAAAGATCACGAGGTCCATGGCCTCGGGCTCCTTCACGGGCGCGGGCACGCCAGGGATGTAGTAGACGGGCCGCACGCACGCGTAGAGGTCCAAGGCCTGGCGCAGGCCCACGTTGACCGAGCGGAAGCCCGTGCCGACCGGCGTGGTCAGCGGGCCCTTCAGCGCCACCAGGTGGGTTCGGATCGCGTCGAGGGTCGCCGGGGGCAAGGGGTCCTTGTGCTCCGCGATGGCGCCCTCGCCCGCGGGGACAGGGAACCACACCAGCTCGCGCCGGCCGCCGTACGCCTTCTTCACCGCCGCCTGCAGGACGGGGAGCGCCGCCGCCATGATGTCGGGCCCGGTGCCGTCGCCCACGATGACCGGGATGATGGGCCGGTCGGGCACGGCCAGCTGGTCGCCCTGGACCTTGATGCGCTGGCCGTCGGCGGGCGGGGTGAGCGCCATGGTTCCCGGGGGCGCCACCCCACGGGGCCCATAAAGCGGTTGCGCCCCCATCCTCCGGCACGCTCGTCGGGGGCCGGTTCCCCAGGGGCTCTCGGCGGGGAAGGAAAGGCTTAAGCAGCGACCGGGATGCAGGGAAGCCGTGCAGCCCACCCCGGCGCGGGAGGAGCAGCTGGCCCGCAACGAGGCCATCCTCCGCGCCAAGGTGCAGGTGGAGCTGGACAAGGGCGCGCGCTTCCTCGAAGCGCGCGTGCAGGGCATGTTCCCCGGCTTGGCGGGGCTCGTGCTGAATCCCCTCGCGGGCATGGCCTACCGCAGCATCGGCCGCGACGAGATCGTGCGCCGCGCGCATCGCCAGCTCGACACCATCATCGCCGCGGCGCGCACCCACGGCGCGACACCCGAGGCGATCTTCGACGGCCACCTCACCGCCTACCTGAAGCACGACGAGGCGTGGGCGCGCGCGAACCGGCGGCATGCCCGCTTCCCCGAGATGGAGGGCCTGCTCAAGGAGGTGTACGTCGCCCGGGTCGAGAGCGTGAGCGCGCTGCTGCACCGCGGCATGGGCGACAGCTACCGCGACATCGTGCGTTCCGTGTTCCCGGTGCGGGCCATGGCGGAGCAAACCCTCGCGCGCGAGTTCGTGTACGCGGATCGCATCCTCATCTTGGCCCACGACGAGCCCGGCCTCATGTGGGCTCCACCCCTGGTGCGGCGCGAGGTGTTCGACGTGCTGCGCGAGGGCTACGAGTGGTACAAGGGCAGCGTGCACCGCTCGCTGGACGAGATCTACGCCACCGCGGCCTAGGCTACGCCAGCGGGAGGAGTTGCCCCGTCAGGTCCCAGTGCCGCCCGCTCACCTGCGTGAACCTGTAGTGGAGCGTGCCGTCGGGCGCGAGGGACAGTGCGTCGCACGCCAACGTGCACGCAAGGGCCCCGCTCGCGTCCGTCGCGCAGTCGCGCGCGAGGCTCCAGTGCGCGACGTAGTGCAGCAGCGCGACCGGTACGAGGGGCGTGCCATCGCTGTAGAAGGTGGGCGCGCAGGGATTCCACGCCGTCAGGGTCACGCTGTCCTGCGCCGGCTCGACCCGCACCGTCGTGGTCGTCGCGGCGGTGCACGGGACCGCGCCGTCGTTCGTGGCGACGACGACCGGCCCAGTGAAGATCGCGGCTTCCTCCCCGACCGCTCCGCCGAGCGTCGCCGTCCATCCGAGCACGAGCATGACCGCAACCAGTTCCCGCAGCATGGCAGGCCCCGCGTCGCGAGGCGCACGGCAGGCCATCTACGTTGGGGTCAGCGGGGCGG
>DASYRW010000206.1:0-2535 GCA_036003985.1 Thermoplasmatota archaeon | reverse complement strand
CGGGAGCGTCCGCGTGTGGTCCTCGGGCGGGTCGAGGTCGGGTGGGGTCGTCGGCGTCTCAGGGTACGCGGGGATGTCGATCGGCGAACTCCAGAAGCAAAACGTGCAAGGGGGTGCGATCAATGTGACTGGGTTGTTCATCGTCAGCCCGCGGTACGACGTGATATCGATCCACCCGCTCGCCGTCGCCCGATAGTCGCGGTACGGGTCTGCGGTGCCGTCTTGGTACACGTTGCAATTCCCGCGGTGCTGCGCCTCCAGCGAGGCGAGGTCCGGCTCCGCGGTCGGGTTGCGCGCGTCGCCCACAGGGAAATCCTCGCAGCTGCGGTAGGTCGCGCCGACAAATTGCTCCGCGACGGTTAACGACTCGCCCGTGAGCCCGTTCACCACCGTCCGCGGCGGGCTGTTGGGCTCGCGGCTCCATCCGGGGTCGACGAATTGGTCATCGAGCTTGCCACGGAGCGACCCTTGCGTGAGCTGGTAAGTGAGCGCGCCGTTCTGCACGGCGTCGATGGTCTTCATGAGCCCTGGGCCGCGCTCTCGGACCATGATCCACGCGGACCGTCCGATGGCCTTGAGGCCGCTCGTGGGCTCCTCGGGGTCGCCGACGAGCAGGTGCTCCGCGAACGGGCTCACCGTGGGGTACTTGTCCACGTCCACGAACGTGCAGCCGCCCGGGCCGCCCGCGTGTGCGCGGAGGTCGTAGCCCGTCGCGCCGTCGGTCGCTGCGCAATTGACGCCTGTCACCTGCACCATCGTGACGAGCAAGCCGTCGTCGCCGTAGTAGGTGGAGTCGCCGCCGAGGTAGCCGGACCATTGGCGCGCGGTGTCGTCGCCGTCATCCGCGCCGTCGCCAGTGCGGTCGTGGTACGTCCCGTCCGCCGCGACCTCGTCTTGGCGGCCGAGCAGCGGGTCGCCGTTGTAGGCGAGGTCCTCGTCGTCGCACGTGGGCGGATCGGAGCAGTTCAGGGGCTTGCCGGTGTTGATCCAGGAGAACAGCGGCTGGCTGAGGGGCATGTCGCCGGTCATGCCGTTGCCGTGGTGGTTGCCCGGCCAGACCCAGATCGCCATGGTGGTGCCCGCGCACGCGAGGAGGCTCCCTGGATCGGCGCACGGCATGCCCGGCGGGTCGAGGTTCGGGTTGGGGTCCTCGATACAGATGCCTGCGCTGATCGCCTCGGGGACGCGTAGGTCCTCGAAGGCCATGCAGCTGCCGAGCCACGCGAACTCGTTGATGCCCGCACCGTCGAACGGGTGGCAGCCTCCGAAGCAGTGGTCCACGACGCCGTTGCCGTTGCGGTCGTCCCATTGGCCGTACCAGGCCCACACGTAGTGCTGCCCGGGCAGGACCGCGCCCGCGAAGGGCTGGAGCGGCTCCGCGGGCGGCAGCGGCGCGCCCAGCGGCGTCGGCGTCATGCCGCCGCCAGCGAGATCCTGCAGGAGCTGGTTGTAGTCGCGCACCCAGGTCGGGCCGCCCGTGGCCGCGTTCTGCACGAAGTCCGCGTCGAGGCGCGCGTCGAGGAAGCGGACGGGTCCAGCGTAGCGTCCAGGGTACGCGCCGGCGCCCATGCCGCGCTCGCTGATCGGGGGCGCGATGCGGCCGGGGCCCAGCTGCGGGCCCGCGACGGGCGCCCAGACGCCGTTGGGCCGCGGCGCGCCCACGTCCCATAAGCCGCACTGTCCGTCGAGGCGGCGCACCGGCTGGCTGTTCGCGTCCGCGCCGGTGCAGCCGGGCGCGATGGCGCCGTCGGGCTGCAGGCCCGTGCCGCGCGGCTCGCCCTGGCAGCGGCCTTCGAAGCCGTCGCGGCTCGGCAACTCGACCACGCAGTTCGCCACGCGCGGGCCGAGGACCGAGGTGACGACGCCGTCGGGCTCCGCCACTTGCCCTTGCAGGTCGCGCTCGAGCGGGTCGTTCGCGTACTGGCCCATGTGCGTCGCCAGCGCCGCCCCCGGCAGCGCCACGAGCGCCCCCAGCAGTGCCACCAAGACGTGCCGCATCGCCCCAGCCTCCAGGCGCGCCGCCCCCTGCCCCCGACGCACGAGCGGCCGCGGCGGTCATGAACCTGACGCCGCGCTTCGACGTCCAGCCATGCCGCCACGGCTCGCTTCTGAGCGTTCTACAGCAGCCCGCGCACGGTCTCCCACGCGCCGCGCGCGGTGCCCTTCAGGCCGCCCGTGGGATCGTCGGGGCTGCCGATGAGCAGCGCCTCGACCTCGGGGCTGACCGTGGCCTGCTTGTCCACGTCGAGGAAGCTGCACTGCCCCGCCGTGCCCGCGCCCGTGAGATCATAGCCGAGCGCGCTCGCGTCCTCCGGGCAGTTCACGCCGTACACCTCGACGAGCGTCACGAGCAGGCCGTCGTCGCCGTAGTAGGTGGTGACGTAGCCGATGTAGCCCGCCCATTGGCGGATCGTGTCGTCGTTCTCCTCCACGCCGGCGCCGGTGCGGTCGTGCATCTCACCATCGGGGGCGAGGCCGCCCTGCGGCCCAAGCAACGGGTCGCCCGGGCACGAGTATCCATGTTCGGGGACGCAC
>DASYRW010000205.1:0-6190 GCA_036003985.1 Thermoplasmatota archaeon | reverse complement strand
GCTGCACCATTTGGTCCTTGACGCCGCTGACGTCCGTCTTGTTGAACACGAGCCTCTTGATGTGGCCTTGGAGCACGAAGGCCTTGCCCGTGACCGCCGCGCCGACGAGGCGATTGCCCTTGCCCACCAGGCGCAGGTAGCTGTTCTCCGCGATGACGCCCTCGATCTCCCACTCCGCGACCACGGAGCCCACGGAGCCCACCATGAAGTCGAAGTGGTCCACGCTGTAGATGTCCACGAAGCGGAACTCGGTCTTCTGGCCGGCGATGTTCAGGCCTGCCACTTCCCCCTGCCGCTTCGCGTTGGCCCACGATCCGTTCATGTGGACGCGCTCGAGGATGACGTCGTAGTACTGCGCGATGTCGCCTGCGGTCCACACCCCAGGCACGCTGGTCTCGAGGTACGAGTCGGCGAGGATGCCCTCGCCTTTCTTGATCTTCGTGCCCTGGGTGAGCTTGGTGTGGAAGTTGAGCCCGACCGCGACGCCCGCCATGTCCATGGGGAACTTGCTCCCCTTCTCCGTGACGAGCGCGGTGGCCCGCGCGCCGGTCTCGTCCAGCTCGAACTCCTTGGGGGTTTCGTGGAACACGCACTCGACGCCGAGGTCCTTGAGGGCCTTCTCCACGATCTGGCTCCCTTGCTTGGACACGCCCTCGCGCCACCAGCGGTCGCCGCGCATGACGTACTTGGTCTGCACGCCGTGCTTCGCGAAGACCGCCGCGAAGTCGATGCCCAGCAGGCCCGCGCCGATGGCGACGCCCGTGTCGGCCTCCTCGGCCGCGGCGCGCAGCTTGCGCGCGTCCACGAAGGTCCAGAACGTGTGCACGTTCTCCGCGTCCGCGCCTGGGACGGGAAGGCGGCGCGGGCTTCCTCCCGCGGCGATGAGCAGCTTGTCGTAGGGGAAGTGCTGCCGGTCCTCGGTGATGACGACCTTGTTGGTGTCGTCGATGTTGCGCACCGGCGTGTGTAGCCGGAGGTCGACGCCGTTCTTGTCGTAGAACTGCAGGTCGTGGATCTTGACCTTCTCCTCGGCCTTGACGGCCTTGGCGAAGTCCTTGATCCCCACGCGGTTGTAGAGCGGCTCGCCCTCGTCGGTGAGGATCGTGATCTCGGGCTCCTGGGTGAGCTTGCGGATCGTCACCGCCGCGGTCGCGCCCGCGATGCCATCGCCGATGATGACGATCTTCTCGCGCGGGGCGTCCGCCACGGTGCCGGAATGGGGGGGCCCTATATCAAGGCCACCGTCACGCCGCCCGCTTCGGCGCGCGCCGGCCCGCGACGCGCCGCGCGCCCGTGTAGATCGTGAACCCGCCGCCGCGCGCGTACCCCAAGAGGCTCGCGCCGCGCGCCTCCGCGAGCGCGAGGGCCCGCGAGGTGGGGCCGCTGTGGCTCACGAGCAAGCTGCACCCCAGCGCGAGGGCGCGCGCCACCACGGCGCCGGTCAAGCGGCCCGTGGTGAGCAGGATCGGCGCGCGCTCCAGGCCCTCCAGGAGTTGCCGGCCCGCGAGGCGGTCGAGCGTGTTCACCTTGCCGATGTCCGCGGCGAGGGCGACGATGCCTTGCGGGCTTGCGAGCGCGCTCGTGTGCACGCCTCCCCCCTCGCGGTACATCGCCGCGCCTTGGACGAGCGCCTTCATGAGCACGCGCACTTGCGCGGGCGCGAGCGCGGGCCCGCGCGGCAGCCTCGGCTTGGGCGGCACGGGCGGCCACGCCCTGCCCTCCACGACCACGTGCCACGCGCCGTGCCATCGCCGCACGTGCACGCGGCCCACGTCCGCGCGCGCCCGCACGCGGCCCTGCAGGGCCAGATGGCCGACGGCGAGCTCTTCGAGCGCGACCGGGCTCGCTGCGAGGGTGGCGACGACGCGGCTGTTGTGCAGCACGCGCACCTCGGCCTCCTCGGGCACGCTCGCCTCCGCCACGCGCCGCCCACGTCGGCGCACGACCACGACGCGCCGCGCGACCCTGCCTTCGGCCACGCCGCGCCATCCCCTCGCGGGCCTTGAAGGCTTGCGAACCTTCATGGGCCGAGCCGCGTTCCCGCGGGCCATGGCGGGCGCCGCCAGCCCCTGGCCGGTGACGATGGAGATCAAGGTGCCGTGGCGCGACATCGACGTCGCGGGCCACCTCAACAACGCCATCTATTTCAGCTACATGGAGACCGCCCGCGTCGAGGCGTTCCTGCGCGTCACCGGTGGCAGCAAGCCCCAGGAGATCTACTTCATCGTCGCGCGCGCGGCGTGCGACTTCCACAGTCCTGTCTACATGCACGAGACGCTGCTCGTGAAGGTGTGGCCGACGCGCGTCGGCACGACGAGCTTCACGTTCAAGTACGAGATGACCGAGAAGACCAGCGGCCGTGCCGTCGCGACGGGCGAGACGGTCCAGGTCATGTACGACTACGCGAAGCGCAGCAAGAAACCCATCCCGCCGGAGCTGCGCAAGGTCCTCGAGGCCGCATAAGTCCTGAGCAATCCTCATGGTCCGCGGCCCCTCTGCGGAACCGTGGCGGAGGCCCTGCTCGTCTTCCAGTTCGCCTCGTACGTGGCGGTGGTCCTGGCCACGGGTGCAGCGGCCGTCGTGCTGCTCGCTGCCGCGCCGCGGCGGAACTGGAACCAGTGGCTTGCCTTCTTCCTGCTGCTCGTCGCGGGCAACTTCGCCGCGCAGGCCGTGGACGTCGGCACGGACCTCTGGGCCATTCCGGACCCCGTGAGGGTCCGGGCGCTATCGGGGAGCCTTGGGCGGCTGTTCCTCATCTTCGATCCCGCCGTGCTCGCGTACTTCGCGGCGATCTTCCCGCGCCGCTCCGGCCTCGCCGAGCGGGCCTGGGGACCCGCCCTGCTGGCGGTGCCGGTGGTCGGCTTCACCGTCCTGGAGGTGGGCAGCCGCGCGTTCTCACGCGCCCCGGCGGTGGCCCAGCCCGAGGCGTTCGCGTTCTACGCCTACCTGGCCGCCTGCTACACCTATGCCGGCTTGCGGCTGCTGCGCAACCTGCTGAACGAGCCCAGCACGGTGATGGCGCGCCAGGTCTGGTTCGTGGCCTTCGGCGTCGTGGTCGCGGCCTTCTCGCGCGTGGCCCTCATCGCGAGCGACTTCCGCGTTGGCTTCGAGACGCTCACGGGCCCGGGCGCTACGGCCCCGGCCCTCGAGCTGGCGGTGCGCCTCGCGCTGCTCGCGGCGCTTTGGGTCGGGATGCGCGCCGTGGTGCGCCGGGCGCGCGCGTCGGAGCACCGCCGGGCCGAGGCCGCGGCCCTGGCGCGCCTGGCCGGCCTCGTCTTCGGCGCGTTCGCGGTCCTGTGGACGGTGGAGCGCGCCGTGGCAGCCCTGGTGGCGGGCGGCGTTGCGGTTCCTGCGATCTTGGAGCTCTCGGCCGGCGCGGTGACGCACGGCGTGATCTTCAGCGTGCGTTGGTTCGTGTTCACCGGCGCCATCATGGTGGGCGTGGTGCGGTACGAGGTGCTCTCCGTGGACGCGCGCGCCCTCCCCATGGGCGCGACGGCGCTCGCCGCCGCTGGAGGGTTCCTCGGGCTCGGCGCCGTGGGGGACGCCCTCGGGCCCTGGGCGGCCGCGTCCCTCGCAGTCCTGCTCGTGGTCGCGGTGGGGTGGGCCCTCGGGCGCCTCGCCTGGGTCCACGAGAGCGCGCGGACCGACGGCTACCTTCGCGAGCGTCGCTTGGAGGTGTACCGCGCGGCGCTCGCCGCGGCCGTGGCTGCGGCGGAGCCCTCGGAAGCGCAACGCGCGAGCCTCGCGACCGTGCGCGCGCGTCTGGGCGTGTCGGAGCGGGAGCACGAGATCTTGCTGGCGATCGCGCAGGCGGAGGAGGCGCGGGAGCAGGGGCCGGTGCTGTTGGGGCGGTATGAGGTGTTGCGTCGTTTGGGGAGCGGGGGCTATGCGACCGTGTACCTGGCGCGGGATGGGCCTGGGGGTCGGCTCGTGGTGCTGAAGCGGATCCGTGAGGACATGGCGGGGCCGCGGGGCGCGTTGGATGCGGCGTTGCGCGAGTTGGAGGTGGCGCGGCGCGTGTCTCATCCGGGGTTGGTGGCGGTGCACGACATGGTGCGGCTGGACGACGGTGCGGTGGTCGTGATGGAGTTCGTGGAGGGGGGCAGCTTGCGGGATCTGTTGACGCGCGAGGGTCGCGTGTCGGATACGCGGGTGGCGGCGCTGTTGAATGAGGCGCTGGACGCGTTGCAGGCGCTGCACGATGCGGGGATCGTGCATGGCGACGTGAAGCCCGAGAATTTGCTGCTGACGCACGATGGGCATGTGAGGTTGGCCGACTTTGGCGCGGCGCGCTCCGCGCTGGCGGGGCGCACGCTGGTGGGCGCGATGGCGAGCGGCGGGTCGGGGCCGGGGACGCTGCGCTACATGGCGCCGGAGCAGGCCCTCGGGCAGGCAGCCACGCCCCGGAGCGACCTGTACAGCCTGGGCGCGGTGGCCTGCGAGGCGCTGACGGGCGCGCCCTACGTGGACGACGCCGGCCGGAGCGCCTACGACGTGCTGCGCCGCGTCGTGGAGGGGACCCCCGGCGCCGCGGCCATGCCGGTGCGATGGAAGGAGTTCCTAGCGGGCGCGCTCGCGCGCGACCCCGCCGCGCGGTTCCCGAGCGCGGCTGCCATGCGCGCGGCCCTCGGTGCGCGCTGGGCTGGTGACGCTGGCCGCGCGCGCGCGAGCGCCAGCCCACGTCGCCGCGCATGACGAATGCGCGAGCGCTCTCGGCAGGAATCCTTCAAGACCCCGTTCACCCGTGCGGCCGACGCTTCCATGACGGTCTCCGAGATGCAGGTCGCCATCTACGGCGCGGTGGTCATGGCCACCGGCCTCGTCGGGCTCGTCGTGCTCGCCGCCAATCCGCGGCGCACCTGGAACCAGTGGCTGGCCTTCTACCTCCTGCTGGTGTGCGGCAACTTCGCGACGCAGTTCATCGCAGGGCTCTTTGGCATCGCGTACGAAGCCGGCCGGCTGTCCGGGGCGGCCTTCGCGGCGGAGAAGCACTTCCTCGAGCGCTTCGGCGCGCTGTTCCTGATCTTCGACCCCGCCGTGCTCGCGTACTTCGCATGCCTGTACCCGCGCCGCGGCGGCCTGGCCGAGCGCCGTTGGGGGCTGCCGCTCCTCGCGGGCGCGGTGCTCGGCTTCCTGGCCTTGGAGCTAGGGTTGGTGAGCCTCACGCGCGCCCGCCCCCTCGACCCCGTGCGCCTGGGGTTCTTCGTGTACCTCGCGGTCTGCTACGTCTACGCGGCGTGGCGCTTGCTGCGCAGCTATCTGGCCGAGCCCAGCGCGGTCATGGCGCTGCAGCTGCGCGTGGTCGCCCTGGGCATGGTGGTGGTGGCGTTCCCGCGCGCCGCGTTCTGGCTCGACGACACGTCGCCCGACCTCGGGCCGATCTTCGATCCGCTGGGGCCGGGTGGGGGCGGCTGGTTCTACCTCGCGAGCCTCGCCACACGGCTCGTGACGCTCTGGGGGCTGTACCTCGCCGCGCGCGCGATGGTGCAGCGTCACCCCGAGGAAGCGCGTCGCCGCGAGGCGCTCCAGCTGCTGCGCTTGGCGGGGCTGGTCTTCGCGGTGTTCACGGCGATGTGGACCGTGCAGCGCGGCGCCCTCGCGCTCCAGTACGGCCCGGGCTGGCTCGCGCCGGCGCCCGTGCAGACCCTCTCGGCGTTCTTCGAGCTCATGACGTACGCGGTCCGTTGGTTCGTGTTCACCGCCGCGATCCTCTACGGCTTCGTGCGCTACCAGGTCCTAGCCGTGGACGCGCGCGCGCTCCCGGCCGCGGGCACCTTCGTGGCGGGTTTAGGGGGCTTCGTGCTCGTCGGCCTGGGCGGCGCGGCGCTGGGCCCCTGGGCGGGCGCGGCGCTCGCGTCGCTGGTGGTGGTGGTGCTGGCCGTGGCCTACAGAAACCTGGCGCGGCGGGCGCGGGGCGCGCGCTCCGATGCGTATCTGCGCGAGCGCGGCCTGGAGGTGTACAGGGCTGCCCTCGCCGCGGCCGCTGCAGGCGGTGGCCGCGCGCCCGAGGCCGAGCGTCGCGAGCTCGCGCGGCTGCGCGCGCGGCTCGGCATCTCCGACCGCGAGCACGAGGCCTTGCTGGCGATCGCGCAGGCGGAGGAGGCGCGGGAGCAGGGGCCGGTGCTGTTGGGGCGGTATGAGGTGTTGCGTCGTTTGGGGAGCGGGGGCTATGCGACCGTGTACCTGG
>DASYRW010000204.1:0-5907 GCA_036003985.1 Thermoplasmatota archaeon | reverse complement strand
GGCTCGGCGAGTTTCGGCGTGCGCATCGACGCGCCCGACGGCGTCGCCGACCTCGACCTCTACAGCTCGCTGCCCTTCGAAGGCAGCATGGCCGGAGTGGGCGTGCTGCTGTTCAAGGCCGACAAGAGCTTCTGGTTCGGCATCGGCATCACCGGCGGCATCAGCGGCGATCGGCTCATCGTGGACGCCGGCGGCCTGCGCGCCACGCTGCCCGACGCGCCCCAGGGCCTCGCGTACCGCGTCGCGGACGGCGCGACGGACGCGACGTGCGGGTACGATTGCATGTACTTCCAGCTCCGCACCACCGACGGCCGCCCCGCGACGTGGTACGTGGTTGCGTGGGCCGCTGGGCTGGGGGGCCCCACGGCGGTCGAGGTGCACGGCAACGCCGGCACCACCGCGACGTTCACGCAGGGCACGAGCCTCGCGCTCGGCGACGAGGAGATCCAGCACGGCACCCTCGACGTGCAGGTCCAGAAGCGGCTCGTCGGCTTCCACGGCGTCGGCGCGAAGGCCATGGTCGAGGCCGCCGCGACCGCGGAGGTCGCGCAAGCGCTGTACGGCTTCTGGGGCTTCAACAACGTCAAGTTCGTCTGCGCCGGCACGTGCGTCGCGCCCAACAGCGCCGACGCGGCGTGCTTCGCGCTGGGCGTTGGCAGCTGCGACCCGACCCGCGTGTCGTGGCAGGGACCGAGCGGCGGCGGCGCGAACCAGCAGACCTACAGCTTCCTCGGCACGCCGGCCGGGTTCTACACGTTCCAGGTGGACCGCAAGCTCGACGCGTACCAGCCCGGCGGCGGCGTCGCCGTCGGCGGCGTGTTCGCCGTCGCGTACGAGAACACCAGCGCGCTCAGCATCGCGGACGTGGCGCTTCCGCCGTAGCAAGCCATCGAAGCGCATCGCGAGGTTCCTCCCATGACCCTGCCACGCAGCGCCGTGCGCGCCCTTCCCTTCGCGCTGACCGCCGCGCTGCTCCTGCCTGCCGCGGCCGCGCTGACGGAGCGCGAGGACGCCGCGGCCTACACGGGCTACGCGGAGGTCTTCACCGGCTGCCAGCTCGAGGCGCACCTCGCGTCGCCGGGGCTCGCGTGCTTCCACCGCCAACCGGGCGAGTACCGTGTCATCCTCTCGGCGGTCGCAGACGACGGCTCGTGGCGCGGCGTCGCGTACCGGTTCCTCGACGAGCAGCTCAACCCGCTCTCCACCGGCTCCTTCTGCCAGGCGGCGGCGCGGCTCATCCCCCTCGAGGCGGCGATGGTCGAGCTGGCGGTCACCGACCCCGTGGCCGGCTTCGCGTGCGGCGTGGACACGCTGCACCCTGGCCTGACGGGCACGCTGCACGTGCGGTGGCAATCGGACCCCTAGCAGGCGAAGGTTCTTGACGGCCCGCCCGCTTGCCGGCCCATGGCCCAGCGCATCGTGAGCCTCGCCCCGTCGATCACCGAGACGCTCTACGCGCTCGGCGCCGGCGACGAGGTCGTGGGCGTCACGAGCTGGTGCGATTGGCCTTCAGAAGCGAAGGGCAAGCCGAAGGTGGGCGGCTTCATCGGCATCGACGCGCGCAAGGTCCTGGACCTCAAGCCCGACCTCGTGCTCGCGAGCAGCAGCGGCCTCGCCGACCAAGGCGCGAAGCTCGCGGCGATCCGCGACGCGGGCGTGGAGGTGCACGCCGACCGCCCGCGCGACCTCGCGGGCGTGCTGGAGCATTTCCTGCGCGTGGGCATCCTCGTGGGCCGGCCCAAGGAGACGAGCGCGCTGATCGAGCGGACGCGCGCGGCCTTCGAAGGCATCATGGATCAAGTCCCCGCGGAGCCGCGGCCGCGCGTCTACTACGAGGAGTGGGGCGACCCGCTGATGAGCGTCAGCGAGGGCATCTGGATCCATGACATGATCGAGGCCGCGGGCGGCGCCAACGTGTTCGCGGGCGCGGGCGCGGAGGAGCCCCTCGTCGGCGCGGACGAGGTCGTCGCGAAGGACCCCGAGGTCATCGTGGTGGGCTGGTGCGGCGCGCTCGGCCGCAAGCCCACCATCGAGGACGTGGTAGCGCGCCCGGGTTGGAGCACCACCAGCGCCGCGCGCGCGGGCCGCGTGCACGTCGTGGACGACACGTTCTTCACGCGCCCCGGGCCGCGGCTGCCGGAGGGCCTCGCGCAGCTGGCTGGCTTGCTCCATCCGAAGGGCTGACATGGCGCTGCGCTGGCGCGTCGAGGAGGCCCTCGCTGCGCGCGTGCGCGCGCCGCTCGTCCCCCAGCTCCGCGGCCATCTGCAAGTCGCGGAAGGCATGGCGCTCCTCGACGTCGGCGGCGGCACGGGCTGGATGGCGGCCCAGCTCGCCGCGCAGGCGACCGTGGTGGAGCCGCACGCGGGCAAGCGTCGCCACGGTGCGCGCGCGCACCCCGGGCTCACGTTCGTCGACGCGCGCGCCGAGGCGCTGCCCTTCCCCGACGCCAGCTTCGACCGCGT
This sequence comes from Thermoplasmatota archaeon, assembly GCA_036003985.1. Lineage (GTDB taxonomy): Archaea > Thermoplasmatota > SW-10-69-26 > JACQPN01 > JAIVGT01 > JAIVGT01. The sequence continues at coordinate 3,444 of DASYRW010000204.1, read as the reverse complement.
CCTCTTCCTGGTGAGCCTGCACCACATCGCGGATCAGCCCCAGGCCTTGCGCGAGGCGCGGCGCGTCCTGCGGCCGGGCGGGCGCGCCGCGGTGTTCGAGATGGACGCGCGCCAGCGCGGGCCGCGGTGGATCCACGCGCTGCCCGTGCGGCTCGGCCACGCGATCCACCTGCTCGATCCCGACGAGCTTGCGTCCCTGTTGCGCGCGGCGGGCTTCGCGGACGTGCGCACGGAGCGCGCGCCTCGCGGCTACCTCGCGAGCGCTCGGGCCTAGGCGTGCAGCAGGAAGTTCACGCTCGTCGGCCAGCTGCAGCTGCCGCCGCTCGGCACGAGGCTGATGGTGCGCGCGCCCGCCAGGAGCCCGAGGTGGTCGCCGATCAGCGTCGCGCGGTAGGGCGGGATCTCACCGACGCCGTCCGGCACGCCCGCGAGGTCCATCGCGCGCTGGGCGGTCCACCACACCGGGCCGTGCGTCGCACCCAGGGTGCCGTCGAACCCCACGAACGCGTAGGTGTAGGGCATGACCACGGCGGTCGCGACCTCGGTGCCGTCCACGAGCACGCGGAAGTAGCGCGGGGCGAGGCCGTTGAGGTACCAGAATTCGGCCGCGCCGTGGCCGGTGATGTAGAGCTCGACCTCGGCGCTGCTCGGCGGGGTCGCGGGGAATTGGACTTGCGCCGTGCGCGCTTGGCCGTCGGCGCAGACGCCGCGGAAGGTGAAGGGCGCAACGACGCTGTCGGCGGGCGAGGCGAGCGCGCCGGTGGGCTCGTCGCGGTAGAACTCCACGCGGGCCGACACGACCATGGCGCCGACGTACGTGTCGGTGTAGATGCCGAGGTCGGCCACGCCGCCTTCCGGAAGCAAGGAGCGGAACTCGGTCACGTCCTTGGACACCGTCATGTCCGTCCGCGGCGTGGTGCCGCGCAGCACCTCGACGCCGCCGACGAACGCTGCGAAGAGCCGGTCCCACGGGTCGCCCTCGGGCCGCTCGCGGAACACGAGCACCGCCCGGTCCCAGTCCGACGGCACGGCGATGGCGCGCGTGCGGATGCCGGCCGTGCCGCTGTACACCTCGTCCTCGAAGGCCCAGACCGTCGCGATCGGGTCGGTCGCGGCCGGCACGTCGGGCTGCACGGCCGGCAAGGCGGGCGCGGGCGCGAGGCTCGCCAGCGGCGCGGCGAGCGGAGCAGCCAGCAAGAGCAGGAGGGACGCGAGCGCGAGGACGCGGCGCATGCCGCCCCGACCCGGCGCCCAGGCTTGAGCCCTCTCAGGAAAGGCTCTCCGGCGCGACCTTGCCCGGGCAGGGGTGCATGCTGGGGTCCTCGCGGAGGCGCACGACCAGCGCGCGGTGCGTGCCGCGCTTCTCCACGACGCCCGCCGCGACGAGGCGGCGCACGGCCGCGCTCGCGGTGGAAGGCGGCAGGCCCGTCGCCGCGCACAGGTCGCGGAACCGCGCGGTGCGGTGCTGCTGCAGGTGCGCGAGGATCCGCCGGCCGGCGGGCGTGGCGCGCGCCGCGATGGCATGCACGTCCGCGCGCGGGTGCTGGTGGGCCACGTATCGCCGGCGCCGGCCCTCGAGGGGCGCGCGAACGTAGCCCGCCGATTCCAGCACGCGCAGGTGGAACCGGACCACGTTGGCCTCCACGCCGAGGCGGCGGGCGAGGACAGCCGCGATGCAGCCCGGCTCCTCGGCGATGGCCTGCAGGATGCGCTGGCGCAGCGGGTGGTCGAGCACGGGACCGCGCGGCCGGCGCAGCGGGCGCGTCCGGTGGCGCGGGCTCGGGTCGGGCGGCAGCATCAGCAGGGCCCACGCGGGGCGCCTCGCGGCCGGGGCGGCGTCCATGCGCGCTCGCTCTTCACCCAGGCATTGGCCCTTTCGGATGCGCCGTCGAAACGTCAGCCGAGGGGCACGACGAGGACATTGTGGCCCTCGATGGTGCCGCTGAGCCACACCGCCCAATGGGGCGCGAGGCGGATGCCCAGGTTCTCCTGCGTGCGCGCCGGCAGGACCCGCTCCGCACCGGTGGCGAGGTCCTTGAGGCGGACGAGGCCGTCGTGCTGCACCAGCGCGACGCGCGTGCCGTTGACCGCGGCGCCGTGCTGGTCGTACGGGATCGTGGTCACCTCGCCCTGCGTGCCGTTGCGGAGGTCATGGAACATCACGCGCCGGATCCTGCCCTGGTCCTCGTCCCACGTCAGCAGGTCGCCGTCGGCATCGAGGCCCACCACGGGTCCACCAGCTTCGAACGACCGCGGGCTCGGCGCGCTCCCCAGGCCTGCGCCCACGATGGTGTGGTTCGCCCACCACCACGCGCGGCCCGCCGACACCACCAGCGGCGAGGGCGGACGCTCCGGATTCCACTCGAAGACGCTGCCGTCGAGGATGCGCGGCGCCGACGTCAGCTTGAGCTTGCTCGTGTGCGTCTCGTCGCGCTCGTCGACCTGCACCACGTACACCAGCGGACCTCCGCCGCCGAGGCTGCCGGCCACGAGCAGCGCGCGGTCCTCCAGGGTTCTGCCGGGCAGCGTGATGTTGTCGCCCTGGCCCCCGCCGACGAGGAAGCTCGACTTCGTGGCGAAGTCATAGACGCGCACGGCGAAGGGCCCGTCGCCCACCACCCACGCCGCGAGGTCGCCGTCCACGGCCACGGGGTACGCCAAGCTCGCATTGCCGTCGTCGAGCACCGCGCGCGTGCGGGTCGCGATGTCGTAGGCCACCACGGCGCCCCGCGGCGGGGTGGTGCGCACCTGCTCCACCCAAACCACGCGCGTGTCGGTGAGGTCCACGCTCGTGCGCTCGAGGTCGCCGCGGCTCGCCACGCGGTAGTCCTGGCGCACGCTGCTCCCGTAGAGCGCTGTGGCGATGGCGATGGCGCCCACCGCGGCGAACAGCACGATGACCACCTTCCAGCCGCGCAGCTGCACGCGGGCGCAACGCGGGAAGCGGGCTTAAGCTCGCCCCTCCGGGAGAACGTGCCGCGGCCTGCGTGCCCACCTTCCCGTTAGCAGGACGTGAAAGAGGACGCGTAGCTTGAAGGAGGCGAGCGCTCCTTGGGAATCCTTGTGGAGAAGGTTCAACTGAAGGTTCCGACAAGGTCGCGTCGGGGCAACTTCGCGTGGGGCGTCGTCCTCTGCGCATTCTTGCTGGCACCGCTCCCGGCGAGTTCTGGCAGCGCGAACGAGGCGCAGCTGTCCTTCGAATTCGAAGGCAACGTCGCCACATCTGTCAATATCACCTTCACCCAACCAACCAATGTCACCATCCTGGTTTCCAACACTTGGTCCGGCATCGATTACGAGTCCGCGGATTTCCGCGCAGCGATCGAGAAGACTTCGGGGTACCGGTTCATGGACGGAGGTTCCACTTCCTCGGCCTATGTGGAAGTGGGAACGTCATTGCCAGATGACACGCAACTCTATCCTACCGATCTGCTAGCCGGAGAG
>DASYRW010000203.1:0-6276 GCA_036003985.1 Thermoplasmatota archaeon | reverse complement strand
CATCGGCAAGCCCGTGCTCGGCGTCAACCACTGCATCGCGCACGTGGAGATCGGCCGCGTCGCCACGGCCGCGACCGATCCCGTGCTCCTGTACGTCAGCGGCGGGAACACGCAGGTCATCGCGTACACCGAGGGCCGCTACCGCGTCTTCGGCGAGACGTTGGACATGGGCATCGGCAACTGCCTCGACAAGTTCGCGCGCGAGCAAGGCATCGGCTTCCCCGGCGGCCCCGTCATCGAGGCCCTGGCCAAGGGTGGGGAGCGGTACCTCGCGCTGCCCTACAGCGTGAGGGGGATGGACGTCGCCTTCAGCGGCCTGCTCACCGTCGCGGGCCAGCTCGCGGCGAAGGAGCGCATCGAAGACGTCTGCCTGTCGCTGCAGGAAACGGCCTTCGCCATGGTCGTGGAGGTCACGGAGCGCGCCATGGCGCACACGGGCAAGGACGAGGTCCTGCTCGGCGGGGGCGTCGCGTGCAACGAGCGCCTGCGGTCCATGGTCCAGGACATGGCCGAGGACCGCGGAGCGCGCGCGTACTGGCCTGCCAAGAGCCTGTGCGTGGACAACGGCGCGATGATCGCGTGGCTCGGCCTGTTGGAGCACGAACAGGGCGGCGTGACCCAGACGCTCGCGGAGACGCGCATCGACCAGCGCCAGCGCACCGACGACGTGGAGGTGACGTGGCGCCCGCGCAACCCTGCGTATCGCGGCGGCGACCTTCCGCGCGCGCGGGGCGACGGCTTCGTCGCGCAGGGCGCGGAGGCGATCGTCGAGCGCACCGCCTTCCTCGGCCACGACGCGGTCGTCAAGCGCCGCGCGCCGAAGCGCTGGCGCCGGCCCGAGCTCGACGCGGCCCTGCGCGCGACGCGCACGCGGCACGAGGCGAAGCTGCTGGCCGAGGCGAAGCGCGCGGGCGTGCGGGCGCCGTACGTGTACGACGTGGACGCCGCGAACGCATCGCTGACCATGGAGGCCCTGCCGGGCGAGCGGCTGCGCGAGGTGCTGGAGCGCGCCCCGCCGCAGGAGCGCGCGGCCCTGCTGCAGCGCGTCGGCGAGGCGGTGGCGAAGCTGCACGCGCGGGGCCTCATCCACGGCGACCTCACGACGAGCAACCTGCTCGTCCACGACGGCGAGATCCAGGTGATCGACTTCGGGCTGGGCGACACGCGGCCCGAGGCCGAGGCGATGGGCGTGGACCTGCACGTGCTCGCCGAAGCCCTGGGCGCGACGCATGCGGGGCACGGCGACCTGTTCAGCGTGGTGTGGGCTGCCTACGAACGCGCGAGCCCGCGCGCGCACGAGGTCGCGCACGTCTTGGACCTGATCCGCAGGCGCGGGCGCTACCTGGGGGGATGACATGCGCCTCGCCTTCGTGACCGGCAACGCGCACAAGGCCCGGGAAGCGCAAGCCGCGCTCAAGCCGCTCGGCATCGACGTCGCGCAGCGCGCGATCCCGCATCCCGAGATCCAGGCCGACACCCTCGAGGAGGTCGCGCGGGAGCGCGCTCGCTTCCTGCAGGGCCACCTCGACGAGCCCTTCATCGTGGACGACGCCGGGCTGTTCGTCGATGCGCTGAACGGGTTCCCGGGTGTGTACTCCGCGTATGTGAACAAGACGCTGGGCTGGCAGGGCGTGCTGAAGCTCCTCGAGGGCCAGCCGAACCGCGCCGCGCGCTTCGAGGCGGTGATCGCCTACATGGAGCCCTCGTTGGCCAGCCCCTTCCTGCACAAGGGCGTGTGCGCGGGCCGCATCGTCGAGGCCGCGCGCGGCGCGCAGGGCTTCGGCTTCGATCCCATCTTCGCCGCAGAGGACCACGACCGCACCTTCGCGGAACTGACCATCGATGAAAAGACCAACCTGAGCCACCGCGGCCGCGCCCTCGCCGCGCTCGCGCGCTGGCTGGAAGGCAACCGTCCCTCCGGATTCCGTGCAACACAGCCAGGCGGGGCACACAAGCTATAAGCCGGCCATCCCACCTGCGCGGCGCGGGAGGACCTGTCCATGCGCCTTGCCTGGCTCCTCGCTGGAGCGACGGTCGCCGCCGCGCTCGCACCGCTGGGGATCGCGCTGCCCGTCGACGCGCCCCACCCCATCCCCGATGTGGTCGCGGGCTTCACCGTCGCGCCCGTGGCGACCACGGCTGACGTCGCCGTGCTGAGCGCGCTCGCGTGGGGCCCCGGCGACGCCGACGGGCCCGACCTGTACGGCGCGGCCTTCGTGGGCAACAAGGTCGTGCGCATGAGCTTCCTCTGGACTCCTCTGGGCCCCGTCTTCACGGGCGCGAGCACGCACGCGGCGGGCTTCAGCAGCCCCCTCGGCGTCGTCTTCGACGCTGCCGGGAACATGTACGTCGCGGACTCGCACGAAGGCTCCGAGAGCGGCCGCATCGACGGCCGCGTGTGGCGCGTCGCACCCGATGGCTCCATGAGCGCCGTCGTCGATGGCTTGCCGAACGGCCGCCACAACACCAACCACCTCCGCTTCGGGCCCGACGGACGCCTCTACATCAGCAACGGCAACCCCAACGACAACGGCATCGCGGGCGGCGACAAGGACGTGTTCCCCTACAGCGGCGCGTTCCTCAGCGTCGACGCAGCGGAGGTGAGCGCTTCGCCGGCGATCCTGCACTGGGACGACGCGAACGGCAACGCGATCCCGGAGGACCAGATCGCGACCCACCCGCGCAACGCGGACTTCGCGTCCAAGGTGCACGTGCTCGCGTACGGCTTCCGCAACATCTTCGGCCTCGCCTTCGGTCCGAATGGCGACGCGTACACGGGCATGAACGGCGCCGACGACCCCAGCTCGCAGGACGCGTTCTTCCGCATCCCAGCGGGGACGCAGGGCGCCAACCACGGCTTCCCCTTCTGCTACAACGTGGGCCCGCCCGGCGGCGTGGGTGCCGCGGTGAGCGTGCAGGCGAACCCCACCTTCCCCGGCCACGACTGCACCGGCGTCCCGCCCGCGGAAGCGCTGCTGGGCTGGCACGTGTGCGCGACCGGCATCGATTACCCCACCGAGGGACCGTGGGCCTTCAAGGGCGCCTTCGGCAACTCCCTCTACGTCGGCGAGTGCACGGCCTTCTTCGTCGAGGAGCAGATGCTCACCGACAACCCCACCTACAACACCGCCCACAAGGTGGCGCGCGTCGCCCTCGACGACCAGGGCCGCGCGACGGGCGTGGACGACTTCCTCACCGGCCTCGCGCTGCCCACCGATGTTCTCTTCGGGCCCGATGGCGCGATGTACGTCGCCGACACCGTCGTTGTGTACCGCGTGGCCAACGCCCTCGCGCCCGTGCGCTTGACGCCGCCGGCGAGCTGCGGGACGGGCACGCCCTACCTGGGGGTCGGCGCTGGCGTGGTCACCGCGACGAGCAACGCCTACGTCGCCGTCGAGGCGACCGAGCCGCGGCAATACGTGCTGGCGGGCCCCGCCGGCGCGCTCCAGAGCCCCTACCTCAACGCATGGGGCGGCCCCGGGTGCCAAGCGCTCCTGTGCATCGGCCAGGACATCCTCTACAGCGAGACGTGCTCGCTCCCCGCGGGCAGCTTCGTGTTCGAGGTGGAGTGGCGCAGCGGCCTCGGCGCGTCGCCGGTCCAGCCCTTCGTGGTGACGGAGCTGCCGAGCTAGGCTACCTTCGAGAAAGCCTTAAGCAGCGCGCGCGGCTGCACGATGCCGTGGCGCTCCTGAGCTTCGCCTGCACGGCCTGCGGCGATTGCTGCCGCGGCTTCAGCCGCGAGGCCACGGACTGGGAGCCGGAGCGAGGCCCCGTCGTGCGCCTCAGCCAAGATCCAGGCTTGCCCCTGCTGAGCTGGGAGTGGCACCGGCTGCGCCGCATCGCGGCCGAACGGGGCCTGGCCCCCGACGTCGCGCCCTTCGACGGCGTGCTCGATTTGCAGGGTGGGCGCGTGGTGGTGCTGAGCTACCGCCTGCGCGCCCTCGCCTGCCCGTTCCTCGCGGACAGCGACGCGGCGCCCGGCCCGCGCAGCGCGGCGTGGGGCTTCGCGCGCGGCGGCACGTGCACCGTCTACGAGCACCGCCCCCTCGCGTGCCGCGCCTTCCCCTTGGTCCCGATGCGCAACGGCATCGCCCTCAGCCTGCACTGCCCCGAGGTGCGCGACGCAGATCCCGCGAGCGCGGACGAGCTGCGCGCGGTCTACGGCGACAGTTACGACGCGGCGGTCCGCTTCCGCGCCGCGCCCGACCTCGCGGTGCGGCTCGTCCAGGACCTCGAGGCCGCGGGCCGCGTCCGCATCGCACGCGACGCCCTCGCGCTCGCGCGGGAGGTGTGGGCTTCGTGGCCGCTCACCGACGTGTGCGACCTCGCGGCCGAGCACGGACTCGGCGCGTGGCAGGACCTCGAGGCCCGCGCGCGCGCGGGCACGGCACAGGCCCACTGACCTCACGTGCCATCGCGCGGCAGGGGCGCGAGCCGGCCGAAGCTGCCGAGCGTCACGATGGCCGCCGCGCCGTCGAGCGCATCGCGCCGCCCGTCCGCGAAGAGCACGTGGCCCACCGCGCGCGCCGGCAGGTTGAGGTCCACGCCCCAGCAAGCCAGCGCGCTCCCCCACACGGGCTGGCCCTCGCCGCCGTACGCAGCCTGCGTCGGCGCGCCGGGCTGCGCCGTGAACCGCAGGTCCACCTCGCGCACCGGCCCAGCGGACGCGCGCAGCATGCCGATCACGGTCCGGCCGTCGTCCTCCTCGCGCAGGCCGAGATCGAAGACGGGCACGCGATGCGCGGCGCAACGCGGAAACCGCTCGCGCAGGAACCGCGAGCCGGCCTCGCTGCTCACGTACACCGTCGCGGGCGCGGAGGTCGTGGCGCCGAGCAGGATGAAGCAATCGAAGACGCCGTGGGTGGGGCTGCGGAGACGGCACCACTCGTACTTGCCGGGCACGTGCGCGAAGGGCGCGAAGAACTCATACGCGACGCCCGGCCCGTCGGGCGGCCGAAGCCAGCCCAGCCCAGGCTCGGAGGTCTCGACGATGACGAGCGCCTCGCCCGCGTGCACCTCCGCGCGGGCCGACGCGGCGACGATGCGGTTCGACGTGCCGCGGGCGGTCGTGACCGGCAGAGGCTCCCGCCGCAGCGGCCAAGCCGTGCCCTCGAGGCTCACGGCGCAGCCCTCGCCGAGCGGCAGCACGTTCACCGTGCGACCGATCCACGCGCCGAGCGCGAGCTCGTCGCCCGCGCCGAGCACCTGCACGATCTCACCCTGCCCCACCATCGTGGCCGCGACGCCGGCCGCGCGCAGGCGACGGAGCAAGGCGAGGTTGGCGAGGAACATGGCCGAGCGCCGACCGTGGCCGCCGAGCACCAGCACCTCGTTCGGCGTGAGCTCCAGCGCAGCCTCGAGGGCGCGATCGCCGTCGGTCTCGTCCTTCGCGGCTGGGAGGGCCCGGATGCGCGCCCCGCGCTGCTCGGCCTGCGCGCGCACCTCGGGCGCCAGCGAGTCGAGGTCGCCCACGATGAGCGTCGGCGTGCGCCCGCTCGCGAGGACAGCGGCCGTGCCGCCGTCGGCACACACGACGGCGCCGCACGCGTCCAGCATCGCCAGCTCCGCCGCGCTCGGCGGCTCCCCGTTCAGCACCAACGCGACCTTCACAGCTTCACCTCGTGACTGACGCCATCCCGTAGCTCCCACAGCGCGTCCGCCAGGCGGCGCGCCTCGTCGCGGTCGTGGGTCACCCACAGCGCCGCGACCCCCTGCTCGGCCAGGAGCGCCTTGACCTTGGGCCCGAGCTCGTCGCGCAAGTCGCGGTCGAGGGCGCTGAAGGGCTCGTCGAGCAGCACGATGCGCGGGCGCGCCGCGAGGGTGCGCACGAGCGCGACGCGCTGCCGCTGCCCGCCGCTCAGCTCGTCCACGCGCGCGCCCGCGCGGTCCGCCAGCCCCACCAGGCCCAGCCACCGCGCAGCCTCGGCGCGCTCCTCCGCGCGCGCGACGCCCGCGTAGCGCAGACCGAAGGCCACGTTCTCGCCCGCGCGCAGGTGCGGGAAGAGCGCCGGCTCCTGGAACAGCAGGCCCACGCGGCGCTCGTGGGGCGGCAGGCCGTCGAGGCGCTGCGCGGCCCAGCACACCGTGCCCTCGTAGTCCTGCTCGAGGCCCGCGACGCAGCGGAGGAGGGTGGACTTGCCGCTGCCGCTGGGGCCGAGCAGGAAGCCGCTCTGGCCTCCTGGAACGTGGAGGTCGCAGCCGCGCAGCGTCGGCGGCCAGCCCGGGAACGTGAACCGCAGCCCGCGCACCGTCAGCATCAGACCTGCGCCTCCCCCG
>DASYRW010000202.1:0-4898 GCA_036003985.1 Thermoplasmatota archaeon | reverse complement strand
ATCTTGCCGGGCAGGTCGCCGCCGCCCAGCTCGCCCACGGGCCCTGGGTGCAGGGCCGGGACCACGATGCAGGCTTTGATGGCGCCCTGCAGCCGGCGGAACGCGATCACACCCACCTTCGCCTGGATCGGCTCGCCGAACTTGTCCATGATGTGCTCGCCGTGGGGGTTGCCCGTGGTGAAATGGTCGAGGAAGTAGCGGAACAGGTCGAAGGCGCTCACGTTGAAGTTCTTGCGCAGCGGCGCGTCGAAGAGGCGAAGGAAGAAGATGCTGCTGCCCACGTAGATGAGCGGCAGCGCCACGGCCAGGAACGCCTCGCGCGCGCCGAGGCTGAGCTGCGGCACGAAGAACACGAGGCCCGGCATCGCCACGACGTACGGCAGCATCGTGACCGGCAGGGTGCGCTGGTGGCGGATGTCGCACATCGCGTACAGGACAGAATGCCGCAGCGCGAGCATCAGCGCATAGCCCAACAGCAAGCCGTGGACGGGGTTCACGTGGTACACGAGCCCCAGCAAACGGCTGCCGCCGACGCCGGCCGCGACGAGCGCGCACCCCACGGCGGCGAGGAACGCGGCGCGGCGCTGGTAGAAGGTTCCGCCCAGCGCGCTGGCCAGCGGCGCGCTCGCGGCGCCGGCCACGAAGCCGGGCAGCGCGAGCACGAGGAACCCCGCGAGCAGGCCGTCGAGGGTGGGGAGCAGGAACAGGCCCGCGAGGCTGCTCGCCGCGACGAGGGCGTAGCTGACCGGGATCGACGGCGCGCCGAAGAGCATCTCGGTGAGCTGCGCGGTGCGCTCCAGGCTCACCTGGACGGTGCTCTTCGCGTCCTCCACGGCGCGGCATGGCGGGCGCTGGCCCTAAAGCTTGGCGATGCGGCCCCGGAAGGCGGCGGCTTCTTGGCCTCCCAGGCCTTGGCGGGGCCGTGCAGTGGGAGGTCGTCGCGGGCATCCACCCCGTCCTCGAAGCGCTGCGCGCGGGCCGCGACGTGCACCGCGTGCTGCTGGCGAAGGGCCGGGACGACGAGCGCACGGGCGAGGTCGTGAGCGCCGCGAAGGAGCGCGGCGTAGGCATCGAGCGCGCTCCCCGCTCGCGGCTCGACGAGCTCTACGCCGGAACGCACCAGGGCGTCATCGCGCTGCTGGTGCCGCGGGGCTACGCGAGCCTCGACGACGCGCTGGCCCTCGCGGAGCGGCGCGGCGAGCCCGCCTTCCTGCTGGCCCTCGACGGCGTCGAGGACCCGCACAACCTCGGAGCTGTGCTGCGCACGGCCGAGGCGGCAGGGGCGCATGGCGTGCTGATCCCCGAGCGCGGCTCCGCGTCGCTGACCCCCGCCGTGCACAAGGCCAGCGCGGGCGCGTCGCAGCGCCTGCCGCTGATCATGGTGCCGAACCTGGCCAACGCGCTGCGCGAGCTGAAGCGGCGCGGCGTCTGGATCGGCGGCGCGGACCAGCAGGCGGAGAAGGCCCACCACGACACGAAGCTCACCGGCCCCCTCGTGCTCGTGCTGGGCGGCGAGCAGGAGGGGCTGCGCCGCTTGACCAAGGACCTGTGCGACTTCACGGTGCGCATCCCGATGCACGGCGAGATCGCGTCGCTGAACGTCAGCGCGGCCGCTGCGGTCCTTTGCTTCGAACGCGCGCGGCAGCATGCCCAGCCCCCGAAGCCGAAGCCCGAACCTGCGCCGCGCTAGGCTCGGCGCGAGGCTTGGTCCCGTCCCGGGGCCGGGGCATGCGCCGAGGGCGCGCTCAGGCGATGGCCGAGCTCACCACAAAGCCTTTTAAGGGTCCGCCTCACTTCGCGGCCAACCCTGCCCACAGCAGGTGGTCCCCATGGCACGCGCTTGGACGGCAGCCCTCCTCGGGATGATCCTGGCCAGCAGCATCGCTGCCCCGGCCGTGTCCCAGGCGACCCTGACGAAGGTCTTCAAGTGGAGCCCCGACGGCTCCGTCGAGGAGGTGTACGCGACGGTGCTCGACGGCCTCCTGCCGCCACCCTTGCCGGCCCTCGGCTCGACGGACCAGGAGCCCGGCGCGGCGCCCCCGCCCGACGAGAGCGGCAGCGTGGACAAGGAGAAGGCGCGGCCGACGCGCATGATCGACTTCTACGGCCACGTCTTCGGCTTGGGCATGATCGCGCCCGCGAGCACGAGCCACGAGGGCGAGTTCGGTCCCGACGGGCCGCAGCCCTCCAACACCATCTACCCCCGCGGCGACGGCAACCTCGGCTTGGGCTTCAACGACCTTTGCGCCGACGCGCTGCCCCCGGTCACCGTGCCGGTGCCGCTGCTCGGCGCGACGGGCAACACGGGCCCGTGCGACACGGATCCCAACAACAAGCTGTCCTTCTTCCTCACGGCCGGCCCCGTGCAGGTCCACCAGCGCGACGACTTCGTCTACTCCAAGCTCCACAATGAGCACGGTCGCACCAAGGACGTCGTCCTCGACACCGCGCAGAACATCAAGGCCGGCATGTGGATGAGCCTCGACCTCTTCGGCTGGCAGGTCGGCAACGGCGGCGACGACACGTACTGCGTCGTGCACCTGCCGCCCGACATGGGCTGCCCGTACCCCTACTGGGGATGGGACCCCGCGGTCTGGCCGAGCTGGGTCGTCGAGGCCACGCTGTACAGCGTCGAGCTCGGGGACTATGGCCAAGGCGCCAGCGAGCCCCCGCCCATCTTCGAGAAGTGGGCCTCCCAGGACATGCAGGTCATCGCCCACGGCGCCCTCGCCCCCGCGGACGTCACCAACGGCCTTCCGGGCGCCGACAACGTCCACTACTTCGAGGTGGACATGGGCCCGCCGCAGGTGGACGTCATCCCCAAGACCCACGACATCGTGCTCGTCTTCAGCTTCTACAGCGTCATCAACGGCCAGAAGATCGCGCCGGGCCAGTGGCGCGTCTGGGGCGGCGAGCTGTTCCCCACGAAGTTCACCCTGCCCGTCAAGAACCCCCTCGATGTCGAGCTGGTGATCCCCCAGTTCGTGCACGACAAGCTGCTGGTGCACAGCGTCATCGGCTCCGCTTGGGGCAGCTACGACGTGGACATCGCGAGCGCCAAGGTCACGGTCCTCGACAGCGGCCAGCGCCCCGTGGACATGGTCACGGTCCAGCGCGTCGGCGACTACCAGGTCGCGCATGGCGCCCACTTCAAGCCGGTCAACATCACGTGGATCTGGGACTACAAGGCCGACAAGCTGCGGCCCGGCGACTACAAGATCATCGTCGACGCGTGCAACCTGCAGCACACGGCCTGCGAGAGCACCGAGGCCGGCTTCAGCATCGGGGCTGACCTGCTGCCCACGGACGTGCGCGTCGGCCGGCAAGGGCAGCGCACCGCCAGCGAGGGCCAGCTCGCCGAGCTCACGGGCACGCCGTCCAACGGGGGCGGCTTCTCCGCGAGCGACGACGGCGGCTTCAGCCTGCCCTTCCTGCTGGGCCAGCGCGCGGGCGCGGCCTTGCCCAAGTCCATGGCGCCGGGCGGCGATGCTCCCCTCCAGGAGCAGAAGTCCTCGGCCGACGCCGCGCGCCCGTTGCCCGGCTTCGAGCCTCTGTTCGCGTTCCTGATCGTGGCTGGAGTGGCCCTCGCCCTCCGCCGGAGGTGGTCGTGATGCAGCTCGCCAAGGCTGGTGTGGTCGCGTTGCTGGTGATGAGCGTCGCCCTCGCGGGCTGCTTCGGCGGCCCCCAGACGGAGACCAAGGCGCCCCCGCCCCCGCCGCCCGAGCTGGACAAGACGCAGCAGCAGCGCCTCGAGCAGCTCGCCGCGCCGGAGATCCGCGACTACAAGCTGCCCGGCTCCCAGGCCTTGCCCAAGGTGGTCAAGACCTTCCTCGGCCAGATCGGGCCGGAGGCCAACGCCGCGGTCCAGGACCGCAACATGCGCGGGGGCAACAACTACGGCGTCCAGATCTACCCGCAGGACATCAGCGACCTGGTGCCGGTGGGCCAGCCGACGGCGCTGCGCATCACGCTCAGCTACTTCGGCAGCCTCGGCAGCAGCGCCCAGGCGCACATCTACGTGTGCGTGCCGGGCGAGTGCTCCTACTACGTCACCAACAACAACGACGAGTTCAACTGGAAGGTCACGGTCGAGACGAAGAACGTCATGACCGTCGGCGTCAGCGGCGTGCCCGCGGTCGTGGGCGTCGCGGCGGCGAGCGGCAAGATCGTCAGCCCCTTGGACTTCAACCTCACCGTCGAGGCCCAGTACTTCGCGAACGTCGTCACGCCCTTCCAGGCGTACGCGTTCAAGGTCCCGCAGGGCGCGACGGGCGTGACGCTGCGCAGCGTCAAGCCCGGCCAGGAGCACCTGCAGGCGAAGTTCATCGTCATCGACCCCAACGACCAGCTCGTGACGTACACGGAGTACGACGACATCGCCGTCACGAGCGAGAGCATCTTCATCCCCGCGCGCACGCCGGGCGAGTACGTGTTCTACGCGCAGCAGATGCACAACGGCTTCTTCAGCCTCACCAGCGACGCGCCCCTGGGCAACGACACCGACCTGCGCGTGCTGACGACCACCGAGACGCAGACCGCCGACGTCAGCGGCAGTCCTGCGCCCGGCATGATCGAGCGCGATCCCCTCGAGGCAGGCGTGGCGACGCCCTTCCAGCCCGGCACCGAGACGAACTTCAACGTGGACCAGGGCTTCCCCCTCGAGGTGCGCGCGTACATCGGCGGCGATCCTGCCGTGACGGGCGCGGTCGAGGTGCGCATCCTCAGCGCCAACGGCGAGGTCTACCGCCTGCAGCGCGTCGCGCGCGTCGACACGGCCTCGGGCTCGCTGGGCTACACCCGCGACGAGACCAACACGCTCGCGACGTGGGCGAACCTCGCGCCGGGCAGCTACACGGTCCAGGTCGTCGCGGACGGCGAGACCGGCGAGATCGGCCACG
>DASYRW010000201.1:0-5424 GCA_036003985.1 Thermoplasmatota archaeon | reverse complement strand
GGTGAAGGTCCAAGCCCTGCGGAGCGCGACCGAGGTCGCGACCATGATCCTGCGCATCGACGACGTCATCGCGGCCAAGGAGTTCACGCCGCCCAAGGGCGGCGAGGGCGCTGGCGGCATGGGGGAGATGTGAGGTGATGGCGCAGCCCCTCGCGGACGGCTACACGCGCTTCGAGCGCGCCCGCATCGTGGGGGCCCGCGCCCTCCAGATCGCCCTCGGCGCACCCATCCTGCTGGAGCTGCCGGACGAGAACATCGACCCGGTGCGCATCGCCCATGCCGAGTTCAACGAGGGCGTGATCCCCATCACGGTCGTGCGGGAGACGCGCGCGAAGAAGGCCAAGCGCCCCGTGCGCGTGGCGCGCATCACCGAGATGGAGGGCACCGCCGCCATCGACGTGGACATCGAGCCGGCCCCCGCCCAAAGCGAGGAAGAGCTCACCTGAGCCGGGTTCGGTCCTTCCTTCGCTGTTTCTTCGCGCGCCAGCGGACGCGCTACTTCGGCGGCGGCGCCGGGCCTTCCTCGGTGTAGGTCACGAAGGGATCGAGCCGCGCGGGCTCGGCCGGTTGCGAGGGCGCCGGCGGGGGCGGCGGCGCGTAGGGCGGCGCTTGGGGCAGGGCGGGCGTCGGCCGCAGCAGCAGCACCGCCAGGATCGCCACTCCAGCGCCCAACGCCAGCCCGACGGCGAACACCGTGACCACCGCGGCCACGCCGCCCGCCGCCACGAACAAGCCGCCCTGCGGCGGCGCGCGGAGCGGGTCGAAGCCCACGAAACGGCTCTCGCGCGGGGTGATGTCGGTGGCGAAGAAGCTGTGCCCCAGCGCCGCGACGCTGCGCGCCGTGTTGTAGAAGGCCAGGGCGTTCTCGGGGTCCGCAAGGTCGCCCGCCAGCTCGAAGTAGCTCTGGGCCAAGATCGGCTCGAGGCCGCCGGCCCGCGCGTCCACGATGGCTGCCGCGGCGCGCTCGCGGGCGCGGTCCAGCTTCGCGTCCTGCAGCGCCTCGCCCGAGCCCGCGAGCTCCAGGGCGGCGCTGGCGCGCACCTCGGCCTGCAGGGCCTCGAAGATCGCGGCGGGCAGGAAGCCCCGCCGCACGTCCGCGTCCGCCCGTTCGAGCAGGTCGGCGGCCCCGCCCGCGCCCGAGAGCAGCGTGCTCTCGCCGCCGCTCTCCTGCAGGATCAGCTCCGCGTAGGTCACGCTCTCGCGCGCGGTGTCGAGCAGGTCGCGCGCCGTGCGGTTGAGCTGCTCCTCGGTGAGGGGCTGACCCGGGTCGGAGACCTTGGACGCGATGTCGAGCCACCAGCCCACGCTCGCGCTGCGCTCCCGCGCCTGCGCCGCCATGAGCAGGGCTGTGCCGGCGTCGCCGGTGTCGTAGGCGCGCCGCGCGTCCGCTGCGGCACCCTCGGCCTCGCTGGCCCGCTCCTGCGCGGCGCCGAGGCCCTCGAGGTGCGCAACCCCCAGCACGGGCTGGTCCGCGTCGAGCGCTGCCTGGTGGGCGCGCAAGTCGGCGTCGTCGAGCAGGCCGCGCACGTAGCCGTCGCGGTCCCCCGTCTCGTACAGACCGAGGATGTAGTCCACCCCGCGCGCGGTCACGCTCGCCTGGTAGCTGCGCGAGCTCGCGGTGTAGTAGCGTCCGTCGGCGAAGGCCGCGTCGGCCTGCACGACCGCGCGGCTGGCCTCGCTCACGTCCTGGCTCAGGCTGGTGCGCACCGAACTCGGCAGCGTGCGCGCCACGCGATCGAAGTGGTTGCTCGTCTCGAGCATGAGCGCGCGGGCCTGTGCGGTGAGGTTGCTCGCCAAGGGTCGCATGAGGCCGAGGAAGTCCTGGCTCGTGACGTTGCCCACCAGCGGCGGCCGCTCGAACTCGTGGCCCGTCACGAACCGGACCGCCTGCTCGACGTTGCCCACCGGCTCGCAGCGCATGCCGAGGGAGCCGCAGTAGGCCGGCACGTGCACCACCGGGCCGCGGAGCGAGCCGCTGGTCAGGCGCGTCGTGTTCTCCATGCCTTCGGGGAACAGGAACAGCGTGGCCCCGGCTGCGCGCGCCGCGTCGATCTTCTCCAGCAGCCCGCCGATGGGGCCGATGTCGCCGTCGGCGTTGATGGTGCCGGTCATCATGACGCTCTGGTTCACCGGCCAGCCCTCGAGGGCCGCGATGGCGCCCACGGTCATGATGCCGCCCGCGCTGGGGCCGCCGATCACGGTGGCGTCCGAGCGCACGACGACGAAGACGTCGCGGGCCTGGGCGGGGATGCCCGTGACCGCGCTCGCGACGCGGACGGCGAGGCGCGCGCTGCCCTGCATGTCCACCTGGGCGAGGGGCGCGGTGTCCACGAAGACGTGGCCGGTGCCGTTGAGCGCCGCGGTGATGCTGATGGTGCTGACGCTCCCGACGAAGCCGTCGGGGGTTTCGGCGACGGCCAACGCGTGGACCACCGTGGGCTCGGGCAGGTCCAGCGGGGCGCCCATCGCAGGGCCTGCGAAGGGCTGCGCGAGGACCAAGGCAACGAAGAGCCAGGCGGGAGCGGGCCGCCGCATCGGGGGCGGGCTAAGCCCTGACCTGCTTTAACCGTTGTGGAGGTCCCGCGCGCGCGGGCACGGGGAGCCCTTGCGCGCCGTGGCCGGGCGACGCAAAAACAGTTTCGGCGTTTTCGGTCCCCCCCCACCTGCACCGCTAAGTGCCCGCGCCGCCTGCTCGCCACCATGGCCGCGATCCGCGTCGATGTCCCGCACGGCGTGGCGAGCCACGTCTGGCTCGCGCACGTCGTCCGCGAGGCGACGGTGCACGCCCTCGCCCAACGTCACGAACCCCCCTCGGCTGCGCCTGCAGAGGCCCCCTACGCTTATCCAACCCGATCCACCGCGCGGTAGGCGACGCAGTGGAAGCATCGAAGCGCGCAGAGAAACCCTGAAGTCGCGCATCCGCGTTGTGGAGCTTCGCCCCCGGGCGCGTCGCCCGGACGTTCTCCTGCCAGCGCAGCAGCGCGAGCCATCCAACGAGCCACCATGCCCGAAACCATCGTCCAGCCTTCCGAGGACGTGCTTCTCCGCAGCTGGGAGGAGTTCCTGCGCAAGTACTACAAGGCCCGCCTCAACGAGGTGGCCCTCGAGTACCCGCAGCAGCGCAGCCTCGCCGTGGACTACTGGGACCTCGACCGCCACAGCCCCCAGCTCGCCGAGTTCCTCCTCGAGCGGCCCACCGCTGTGCTCCTCGCCGCGGAGAAGGCCGTCCAAGCCGTCGATCTGCCCCTGCAGGAGCCGCCGCGGCTGCACGTCCGGATCCAGCACCTCCCCGAGCACGCGGTCATCAAGATCCGCGAGCTGCGCGCCATCCACCTCGGCAGGCTCATCGCCGTCGAAGGCCTCGTGAAACGGGCCTCCTCCGTGGGCCCGCGGGTCGAGGACGCGAAGTTCCGCTGCCTCCGCTGCGACGCCGTGATCCAGGAGCCCCAGGACGAGCATCTCGTCCTCAAGGACCCGCTGCAGTGCTACGAGGACCAAGGCGGGTGCGGCCACAGTTCGGGGTTCAAGCTCCTGACGGAGAAGAGCCGTTTCGTCGACTCGCAGCACCTCGAAGTCCAGGAGAGCCCGGAGGCGCTCCGCGGCGGCGAGCAACCGCAGCGCCTAGCTCTCTTCGCCGAGGACGACCTGTGCGGCGCGGTCGCGCCGGGGGACCGCATCGTGGCCGTCGGGGTGTTGCGCGCGACGCCGAAGAAGCAGGGCAACGCGAAGAGCACCCTCTTCCAGCTCCACCTCCAAGTGGTCAGCATCGAGCTGCGCCAGCAAGCGTACGAGGAGGTCAAGATCACCCCCGAGGAGGAGGTGGACATCGTGAAGCTCGCCAAGGACCCCGGCGTGTTCAGCCAGCTCACGTCCTCCATGGCGCCCACCATCTTCGGCATGGAGACGGAGAAGGAGGCCCTGGTCCTCCAGCTCTTCGGCGGCGTCGAGAAACGCATGCCCGACAAGACCCGCATCCGCGGCGACATCCACGTCCTCATGGTGGGCGACCCCGGCGTGGCGAAGTCGCAGCTGTTGCGCTACGCGGCCCGCATCCACCCGCGGGGCATCTACACCAGCGGCAAGAGCAGCAGCGCGGCCGGGCTGACCGCCGCGGCCGTCCGCGACGAGGTCGAGGGACGCTGGACCCTGGAGGCCGGGGCCATGGTGCTGGCGGACCGCGGCCTGGCGTGCATCGACGAGATGGACAAGATGACCGAGGAGGACCGGTCGGCCATGCACGAAGCCCTCGAGCAGGGCACGGTGAGCATCGCCAAGGCCGGCATCACCGCCTCGCTCAACAGCCGCTGCTCCGTGCTGGGCGCGGCGAACCCCAAGGACGGCCGCTTCGACACCAAGTACGGCAGCATCGCCGAGCAGATCGACATGCCGCCGGCGCTGCTGAGCCGCTTCGACGTCATCTTCCCCATGACCGACAAGCCCCACGCCGAGCGCGACGGCGCCCTCGCGAGCCACATCCTCGGGGTGCACCGCGCGGGCGAAATCCGGGAGTACCGCGGCGTCCACGGCGACCAGGGGCTCTTCACCGCGGCGGACGAAGAGGCCGCCATGGTGCGCGTGCAGCCCCCCGTCACGCCGGAGATGCTGCGCAAGTACGTCGCGTACGCGCGCAACACGTGCTTCCCGGTCATCACCCCGGAGGCGCAGGCGCGGATCCGCGACTACTACGTGGACCTGCGCAAGCAAGCCGGCGGCGAGGAGGGCGGCCCCGTGCCCATGACGCCGCGCCAGCTCGAGGCGATGGTGCGGCTCGCCGAGGCGAGCGCGCGCGTGCGCCTCCACCACGAGGCGGCCGTCGAGGACGTGGAGAGGGCCATCCGCATCGTCGAGTACTACCTGCGCCGCGTGGCCGGCGCCGAGGGCGGCCTCTTCGACATCGACAAGATCGCCAGCGGGGTCAGCCACACGCAGCGCGACCGGCTGCACCGCCTCATCCTCCTCGTCGAGGACCTGGCGCGCGGCCAGGAGCACGGCGCCCACATCGACGACATCCTGGCCAAGGCGCGCGCCCAAGGCATGGGCGAGCAGGAGGTGCGCGAGGCCCTCGATCGCCTCGTGCAGACGAGCCGCCTGTTCGAGCCTCGGGGCCAGGGCCACGGCTACTACAAGAGGGTGTAGACGGAGGGCGCGGGCGCGCGGCAAGCTTTAAGCGGCGGTCCTCCTACGGGTGGCCCGCTCATGTTCAAATCCCGCGTCTACCGCTCGGGTCGCGAGGTGGTGCTCGCGGCGTGCGACGAGGAGCTCGTCGGGCGCGAGCTCCGCGACGGCAAGCTCCGGCTCAGGGTGACCGAGGCCTTCTACGGCACGGAGGTGATCCCACCGGCCCTGCTCCTGGCGCACCTCCGCACGTGCACCATCGCCAACCTCGTGGGCGAGCGCGCTGTGGGCCTGGCGGTCGAGCAGGGC
>DASYRW010000200.1:0-3144 GCA_036003985.1 Thermoplasmatota archaeon | reverse complement strand
GCCTTCTCACCGTCGCCGGCTCGCAGCCTCGAACAGCAGCCTGAGGTCTTCCCCCCGGGCCGGCGGCGTCCTCGCGAGGGCGAGGTTCTCCTCCACGTGCTCGGCGCGGCCCATGCCCACCAAGGCCGTGGTCACGCCGGGGGACGAGCGCGTGAACTGCAGCGCGCGGTGCGCGTCGCTGTCGAGGCCGAACGCGCCCTGCACGAAGCCCGGCAAGCCGCGGGCCAGCTTGCCCTGCAGGAGGCTCGCGCTCGCGACGACGGCGACGCCGAGCGCCGAGGCCGCGTCGAGCAGCGGCACGCGCCGGCCCCCCAAGCTCTGGGTGGGCGCGACGAGGGCCTCGGGCATGCCCAGGTTGAGGGGCGCCTGCACGACCGCGAAGCGCGGCTCCCCGCGCGCGCCCGCCTCGGCGTGGGCCTCGCGCGCGAGCGCGACGAGCCGCTCGAGGCTGAGGTGCTCCGCGCTGCCTGCAGGCGCGCGAAGGCCGCTCCACGTCGCGACGCCGTAGCAACCCACGCGGGCCTCGTCGCAAGCTCCCTCCAGCATCGCGAACGCAGCGCGCAGCCGTCCCTCGACCTCGTCGCGCGCTAGCCCCTGGAGCTGGTGCTCGGGGTTGTGCACGTAGTACACGTCCACCGCCTGGAGCTGCAGGTTGCGCAGGCTCCGCTTCAGCTGGTCGGCGAGGTAGCTGGGGCTCATGGCGTGCACGCCGTCCACGAGGTCCTCGGGCTTCGCGATGCCCGGCGCGACGTACGTCTCGCGGATGTAGGCTTCGGGATCGGCGGGGAGGGCGCGGTCGAAGGGCACGTAGCCTCCCTTGGTGCACACCACCACCTCCGCGCGGTTGGCCTTGCCGTGCTCGAAGGCCTCGGCCAGCGCGCGGCCCAGGGCGCGCTCGCTGCGCTGGTGGCGGTAGTTGATGGCCGTGTCGAAGACGTTGCAGCCCAAGCTGATGGCCTTCTGCACCGCTTGCACGTAGCCCGCATCGCCCGCGTCGTCGTCGGCGCCGAGGTAGGTGCCGAGGCCGATGCTGCTCGCCGTCAAGCCATGCAGGTTCCGCCAGTGCGCCTGCGGCAAGCCCTGCTGCCGCCCGCCGTAGCGGGCCGTGCCCTCGGGGGTGGCGAGCATCGCTCTGGCTAGGCGGCCTGGGGTCAAGAGCCTTCGCGACGATGGCTCGATGCCGAACCGCGCGAGCAGCCTTCATGGTCCGGCGGGCCGCTGCCGTGCCGGGGTTCCCATGATGGCTCGATGGATCCTCGCGGCGGGGCTCGTGACCTTGGGACTGCTCGCGGCGGCCGCGCCGGCCGACGCGCTGGGGGCGGACGTGTGCGCGGACCGCACGCCCCTCGGGAGCCACTGCGTCTCGGTGCACCCCACGCCGCCGCTGGTGGGCGAGGGGCCCTCGATCACCGTGCCCACGCCGCTCGGTATCTTCCAGATCATCCCTTGCATCTGAGGCGTGCCGTGCGCGCCGCGCTCCCCCCGAGCGGCGGGATCAGCGCTTGCCCTCTTGCTGCGCGGTGTGGTGCTCTCTGCAAACACCGCACACTTCCATGTCGCAGTTCTTGCAGGACTTCATGCAGTCGCGGCACGTGGCGTAGCCGCAGTCCTCGCACTCCTGCTCGTGGTCGGGGCACATGGCCTTGCTGCTGCACGAGCCGCAGTCGGCGATGCAGCGGCTGCAGCCCTCGGCGTCGCAGTAGGCGCAGCCGCGGCCGCACTTCTTGCAGGCAGGCTCGCGGCATTCCCCGCAGACAGCGCTGCACTCCGCGCAGGAGCGGTCGTGGCACACGACGCACTTGGTGAGCCGGCCCATGGCGTTCTCGCGGCCGCAGCGGGCGCAGTTGGACAGCACGTCCTCGAAGTGGACCCGGCGGTCCTGCACCCCTTCCTTGGCAGCCGCGCCGCAGCGGTAGCAGTACCGCATGAAGTCGCGCAGGGCCTGGCCGCAGGTCGTGCACTCCACGGGCTAGGCCATGTCCCTCTCTGCCATGAAGGTTTTCCTGGCTTCCCTGGCAGCCCCCGACCCGCGCGCCCAGGCCTTACAGCGCGAGCGCCTTCGGCAGCCAGAAGGTGTGGCCCTGGTACTCCTTGCGCACCACCTTGCCGCCGCGCTCGGCCGCCTGGGCCGCAGCGAGCACCTTCGCCTCGTCGAGCCGGAACACCTCCCGCACCTCGCGCATGCTCACCGGCGCGTGCTGCACGATGTAGTCCGTCGGGCTCGGCAGGGCGTGCTTGCGCAGCTTGCCGCGCGACAGCCACTCGAGGGCTTCCTCCATCTTGGCGCTGTCGAAGGCGTACTCGATGATGACCGTTCGGCCCTCGAAGTCCCTGGCCTGGAGCGCGAAGAAGTTCAGCCCCAGAGCGTGCATGGACTGCATCTCCTCGCGCACGCGCGCCTCGGCGCGGCCGTCCTCCAGGGCCTGCTCCACGGGCTTGCGCGGCAGGCCGAGCAGCTCCGCGAGCTTGAGGTAGGTGGCCTCGTCGTCCATGTCGCGGCCCTGGGGGTCGACGTTGACCAGGAATCCAATCCAGCGGGCGAGCTTTTCGCCAGCCCCTGGCTGGCAGATCTCCGCCGCGCTCACCGCGAGCGTGCCAGGCACGCAGGTCTTGGGCAGCTTCGCGACCGCCTCGGGGCGGATGGGGAGGCCCATGAACTGCTCGGCCTCGGCCTTCCACTCCGCCATGACCTTGGGGTCGTCGGTGCCGTAGCTCTTGTTGTGCTCCTCGAGGTCCTGGTACACGGGGATCTGGTACGTGTTGACCTTGATCTGGTCGCCGTAGACCAGCCGCAAGCGGTTGAGCACGCCCTCGTAGCCGTAGGTCCACCAGCAGAACGGGCTCGCGCCGTGCAGCACACGGAGGCGCTTGTCCTCGGGCTCCTGCGCATGCTCGTGGCCCTCGTGTTCGTGATCGTCTGCCTCTGCCGTAGGCTCACCAGGATCCAGGAGGGCGCCGGGGGTCATGAGCCCTGCCTCGGTGCGGAACCGCCCGTCCCCCCCTGCCCCCGCCCGGCAAGGCATGGTTTATGGCCACGGCGGCTCGTCGCCCTGCGTGGAGCTGTCGGGCGAAGCCTTGTTCCGGCTGGCGCTCAATGCGCTCCAGCTCGGCCTCGCGGCGCTGCTTCTGTACCTCAACTTCACC
>DASYRW010000199.1:0-9638 GCA_036003985.1 Thermoplasmatota archaeon | reverse complement strand
CTCACCGCCGCCGAGGCGCGCTCGGTGCTGTTCGTGGCGCCCGCGGACGGGAGCACTGCGCGGCTCGAGGCCGACCTCGGGGCCATCGCGGCCGCGCCGTTCCGGCCGCGCGCCGAGGCCCTGGCCGTGGTGGTGGGCGCGCCGGGCCAGCCCTACGCCTTCGAGCGCGTGCTCGAGGGCCCGGCCTTCGGCGTCGCGCAGCCGGGCGACGCGGCGCTCCTCCGCGCGCCCCTCCAGGCGGTGGCCGCGGCGGGCGACCTCACGATCGTCCTCGACTACGCGGTCTTCGCCGTGGACCACGCAGGCGGGACAACCTTGGTGGCGACCGGCGAGCGCTCCACCCCGGCGGCCGGCGCGCCGGTCGGCGCCGTGCGGGACGAGGAGCGGGCCTACGCGGTGGTCACGGCCCGCGGCGCGGCGCTGCGGCTCGACGCGGGCAGCGCCGAGGCCATGCTGCTCTCGCGCGCGCCGACCTACGTGCTCGACGGGACGCTGCGCCTCGCGGGCGCGCGCGGCCCGCTGGGGTACGCGGACGGCCCGCGCACCACCGCGGCGCGCGACGTGCTCATCGAGGGCGCCTTCGCGATCCGCCCCCGCGCAGCGAGCGCCCGGGGCGCTGGCCTGATCCTGGACGATGCGGCGCGCGACGAGGTCAGCGTCGAGCTGCAGGGCGACGCGCGCAGCGTCCGCGTGGACGGCCAGGCCTGGGCGCCTGCCCTGCCAGCCCCGGTGCGCACCGCATCGCTCGTCGCCATCGCCCTCGGCCTGCTCGCGGCGGCGTGGGCCGCGGCGCAGAAGACCCTGCCCGTGCTCGTGCCAGCGTACGCGCGCCTGACCGGGCGCGACCTGCTGGCCAACCGCCACCGCCGCGCGCTCTTCGAGGCCGTGCGCGAGGAGCCCTTCGCCCACCTGCGCGCCCTCCAGCGCAGCGCGCGCGTCGGCTTCGGCACCGCCGCGTACCACCTCGACGTGCTCGCCCGGCAGGGAGCCGTGGCGAGCGTTCGCGCAGCGGGCCGGGAGCACTTCTTCGTCCCCGCGCCGGGGTTCCCCCGTGCCGCCATGCGCTCCTTGGCCCTGCTCGCGCACCCGACGCGCCGCCGCGCCGCGGAGCACCTCGCCGCGCACCCGGGCGCCATGCAGGCGGAGCTGGCGGCGGTGCTCGGCGTCGGCCAGGGCTTGCTGTCGCGGCACCTCGCGGCGATGGTGCGCGCGGGCCTGCTCTCCACCGAGGGCGGCCGCGTGCGACGCTACCGGCCCACACCCCTGCTCGCAGCGTGGCTCGGCGCCGAGGCCGCGCGCCCCATCGAGCCCTCGCGCCCGGCCCCGCCGGCTCCGCCCGCGCCCCTCGCCGCGGCCCTGCCCGCCCTCGCGCGCGCGTCGGCCAAATAGGCCAACCGGCCAACGCGGCGTGTGGACTTCCCGCGCATCCCAAAGGCCCGCGCGCCCTCGATCAGCCCATGGCCGCGAAGCGCCGGAAGCTCGCGATGGAACCGATGCGCGCCCACGCGCCCGAGAGAGCGAGGCCCGAGGTCCGCCGCTGGCTCCAGGGCTTCCTGCTGGAGTAGCAACCCTGAAGGACGCAGCGCGCGTTCGCGCCCCGTGCTCCTGCGGCTCGACCACGTGGGCATCGCCGTGCCGAGCCTCGACGAGGCGCGCGCGCTGTGGGAAGGCAAGCTTGGCCTCGCGGCCCAGGGCATGGAGGAGGTCGCCTCGCAGCGCGTGCGCGTGGCGTTCCTGCCCCTCGCGGGCGTGAAGTTCGAATTGCTCGAGCCCACCGACCCCGCGAGCCCCATCGCGCAGCACCTCGCGAAGCGCGGCGAAGGGCTGCATCATGTGGCCTTCGAGGTCGCGGACATCCGCGCGGCCATGGCGGACATGAGGGCCAAGGCGATCGCGCCGCTGACGCCGGAGCCGTCCCGAGGCGCGGGCGGGAAATGGGTGTGCTTCTTCCACCCGCGCGACACGGGCGGCGTGCTCGTGGAGTTCGTGCAGGCTCCGTGACCAAAGCTCCCGCTTCCAACCGCAACGCTTATTCCGCCCCGCCGCGGTCGCGGGCCCGATGCGCGCGCTGGCCGCGGTGCTGCTCCTGGTGCTCACCCCCTTGCTGGCGGGCTGCACGGGCCCCGGTGGCAACCCGAACCTGCGGCCGCCGTGCGCGGACTCGTCGCCTGTGCGCATCGAGGTCATCACCGACAAGGAGCGCTACCTCCCGGCCGAGGTCATCAATGCCAGCTTGGTGCTCAACAACAGCGGCGGCCGCGCCGTGAGCCTGCCGTGGCGGTCGTGGGAAGTGACGATGCGCAGCTTCGACGCGCGCATCATCCGCGGGTGGGTGCACGAGGTGGACCCCGGCGCGGAGCAGGGCGAGACCGCGAACGTGCCGGCGCGCGCGCGCGTCACCCTGCAGGACCGCTGGCAGCCGTTCCGCGTCTCGGGGTTGCTGGTGGATCCACTGCAGACGGGGACCTATTACCTGTGCGCCGTGCTCGTCGGCACGGACGGCTCGACCCTCGCGACGGGCGCGCGCGCTTTCGTGGCGCTGCCGCCGCCGCAGCGGCTGTGAGCCTCCACAGGCAACCTTCTTGGGAGCTTCGTCGCGTGCACGCCCGGTTCCCATGCTGAGCAGGCTGGGTCTTGCCGTCCTCGCGCTCGCATTGCTGCTGCCGTCCGCCGGGTCCCTCGCGCCCGCTGTCCCCGCGGCCCCGCTGGGCTCGTCGGGCGAGGTGCCCACGGAGATCATCGTGGCCTTCAAAGGCGCGATCCCCGGCGACGCCGATACGTGGGCCCAGACCCAGGGCGGCGCGCTGCTGATGCGCGACGATGTGCTGCACTGGATCAGCCTCGGCTTCCCCGACCAGCTCGCCGCCGACCGCGCGCTCCAGGCCGCGCGCCTGCGCGCGGACGTGCGCCATGCGGAGCACGACGGCTACACGAGCGTCGCGTTCGTGCCGAACGATCCGCTGTATGGCTCGCAGTGGGGCTGGCCCGCCATCAGCGCTCCCGCCGCCTGGGACCTCCAGCGCGGCTCCCACGCGGTGAAGGTCGCCGTCATCGACACCGGCATCGACTTCACGCATCCCGACCTGCAGGCCAACCTCTGCGGGCCCGACATCAGCTTCGTGCCCTCCGAGCCGACCGCCCAGGACGGTTTCGGCCACGGCACGCACGTTGCCGGCACCATCGCGGCCGTGACGAACAACGGCGCCGGCGTCGCCGGGACGAGCGGCAGCTGCCTGATGGCCGTGAAGGCCCTCGCCCGCTCGGGCGGCGGGCAGTGGAGCTGGGCCGCGGCCGCGATCCGCTGGGCCGCCGACAACGGCGCGGACATCGAGAGCATGAGCTTCGGGGGCTCGCTGCAGGGCATCCTCGGCTCGGGGTCGCCGCTCATCGTCAGCGATGCCGTCAACTACGCATACGTGCAGAAGGGCGTGCTGCTCGTGGTCGCGGCCGGGAACTCTGGCTGCAACGGCTTGAGCACGGTGATCGCGCCGGCGATCTACGACGTCAGCATCGCCGTCGCGGCGCTGACGAACCCGGGCGCCGGCGTGGCCGGCTTCAGCAGCTGCGGGCCCAAGGTGGAGATCGCGGCCCCTGGAGCGGGTGTGCTCTCGACGCTGCCGGCCTGCACCGGCGGCATCGCGCTGTGCTCCAACTCGCGCTACGGCTCCCTCGATGGAACGAGCATGGCCACGCCCCACGTGAGCGGCGTCGCGGCGCTGCTGTATGCGCAGCACGCGGGCATCACCAACTACGAGGCGCGCTGCATCCTCGATCTCACGGCCACGGACCTCGGCACCGCCGGCAAGGACATCAGCACCGGCTGGGGCCGCGTCGACGCGCTGAAGGCGCTGCAGCTCGACGCGCAGCTCGCGTCGTTGGGCGCGCACGTGGCCGCGGACGGAGCGTGCCTCGCCGGCCAGGTCGCCCTCGGATGGGCGGGCGGCATGCCGAGCACGCCGTCGCCCTGATCAGGCAGGAGCGGGCAGCGGGCCCATCCGATAGCCGACAGCCGCAAGGCTCATGGGCCGCGTGCCCGCTGCCGCCTTCATGACCCCGCGCTCGATGCGCCGCGACTGCCCGCGCGACCACACGCCGCTGGTGGAGGAGACGCGCCCCGTCCTCGGTCCCGACGTGAAGGTGGACATCTGCCCCATGTGCAAGGGCGTGTTCCTCGACAAGGGCGAGATCCTCCGGCTGACGGGCAACCGGCCCCTCAACACCTTCCTCACGAAGTACGTCGGCATCGACAGCGACTCGCAGCTGGTCTGTCCGGCCTGCGGCGGCATCATGGACCTCGAGGACGCCGCGGGCGTCAAGGTGGACGTGTGCCTCTCCTGCTTCGGGCTTTGGCTGGACGCCGGCGAGCTCGACCAGCTCAAGGACGCGGATCCCAAGGCATTCAAGGAGCTGAGCCCCGAGAAGCGCGCCGAGCTGTTCGACGCCGCCTTCGCCAAGCAGCGCGAGCGGCAGCGCAACCAGGCGATGCGCGGCCTATTCGGCGGGCTGCGCGGGCGGCGCTAGCGCTGGTGCGCGCGCACGGCCTTGACGATGCCGCGCAGCGCGGCGTATTCCTGCTCCTCCGCGATGGTGCCCGTGACGAGCACGTCGGCGCCTGCGTCCAGGAGCGTGGTGGCCTGCGCGGCCGTGCGGATGCCTCCGCCCGCGACGCAGCGGATCGTCGCGGTCGCGGCCTTGACGGCGCGCACGTGGCCCTCCGGGATGGGCTGGTCGGCGCCGCTGCCGGCCTCGAGGTACACGAACTGCATGCCGAAGAACTCCGCCGCGAGCGCGTAGGCCGCGGCCATCTCGGCGCCTTCGTCGGTGCGGGCCAAGACCTCCGCGTCGCTGACGCGGCCCACGGTCATGCCGGGCGCGACGATCACATAGCCCATGCTGAGGGGCTCGATCTTGAGGACCTTGAGGATGGGCGCGCCGAGCATCTGCTCGCGCGTGATGAACCGCGGGTCGCGGCTGTTGAGCATGCTCATGAACCAGATGGCATCGACGTGCCGCGAGATGGCGCCGTGGTGGTTGGGGAAGTGGATGACCGGCAGGCCCGTGGCTTCCTTGATGCCCACGACGAGGCTGTCGAGGTTGGCCTCGGTCACGCCCGTCGAGCCGCCGACCATGAAGCAATCGGTGCCGAAGTCCTGCGCGCGCCGCGCGATCTCCACGCCGCGCTCGGCGCTCACGCTGGCAGGGTCGAGCAGCGTCATGTGCACCGGCCCTTTGGCGGTGCGCTCCTCGAGGTAG
Source organism: Thermoplasmatota archaeon (assembly GCA_036003985.1). GTDB lineage: Archaea > Thermoplasmatota > SW-10-69-26 > JACQPN01 > JAIVGT01 > JAIVGT01. The sequence goes on along the minus strand of DASYRW010000199.1, from coordinate 4,385 downwards.
CGCGCGACCTTGCCCTTCATGCGGTGAACCTCCCGAGCGCGAAGGCCACAAGGGCCAGCAGCATGCCGAGCTTGGCCAGCTGCTGCGACCGGTGCGCGTCGCGCGCGCGGGCCGCGCTGGCCACGAGGACGCCATCCGCCGCCGCGACGCTGGCGTAGCCCGCGCCGAGGGCCGGCGCCGTCAGCAGCGGCAGCGGGCTGAGCGCGACCGCAGCGAGCAGGCTGAGCTGCGCTGCCCGCCGCGCGCGGGGGGCTCCGATGCGCATCGGCAGGGTGCGGCGGCCCACGTCGCCCGCCATGTCCTCCACGTCTTTAACGATTTCCCTGCCCAACGTGGCGAGGACCGCAAGCAATGCCAGGACCATCGCCGGCGCGCCCACCCCCCCCGCCGCCAATGCGCCGAACACGAAGGGCGCGCCCGTCAGCGTGGCGATGGCGAGGTTGCCCGGCAGGCCCCGCGCCTTGAGGTTCGCCTCGTAGCCCACCATCAGGGCCATCAGCAGCAGCACCGCGAGGAATGCGGCCGTGCTGATGAGCGCCGCCGCGACGGCGGCGAGGGTGAAGAGCAAGGTCTGGAGGCGCAGCGCGTCCCGGGGGAGCGCGCGGCCGCTGGGGAGCGGCCGCTCCGGATGCGCGGCGCGGTCGACGTCGCGGTCCACGTAGTCGTTGAGCGCGTTCCCTGCCCCTGCGAAGGCGAAGCCTGCCAACGCGGCGAGCGCGACGTTCGCGCCCTGCGCGCCGATCGCTGGCCCGGCCTGCACGTACGCGCCCACCGCGACGCCGAGCGCCGTCATCGCGCAGTTGAAGGGCCGCAGCATCGCGCCGAGCGCGGGGAGCCGCACGGCCCACGATGGGCGCGCAGCGGCGGTGGCGACGGTCGGCGGAGCCACGCGCGGGCAAGGTCGGCTTGGCATATCAAGGATGACGCGTCCGCGCGGCCAGGCCAAGCCCAGCCGATGCAACCCGCCCCAACCCCAATGTTCAAGGCCCGCCGGAGGCGTCGGCCCGTCGGTGGGGGCATGCCGGACTACGTGCTGCGGGGCAAGGTCATCGACGCGCAGCGCCTTCCCATGGTGGGCGCGCGGGTGCAGGGCTGGGACGACGACCCGCTGCTGAACCCGGACGACCTGCTCGGCGAGACCACCACCGACGCGCGCGGGCGCTTCGAGCTGCGCTTCGACCAGCGCAAGTTCGCTGCGTACTGGGAGCTGCTCGAGGGCAGCCCCGACGTGTACGTCGTGGTGTTCGACGCGGGCGGCCGCGAGTTGCTGCAGACGCGCGTGCAAACCACGGGGCACGAGATCAGCTACCACATCCGCATCGCGCCGCCGCCCCCACCGGAGCCCCACGCGCGCGACCTCTACGCCGACAACCCGCGGCGCACCCTCGCCATGTTGGCCGACGTCGGCGCGACGATGGGCGCGGAGCAGCGCATCAACCTCGACCTGCTCGCGAACCCCCAGTTGCCCCAGCCCGTGCGGCAACGCGTACAGGCCCAAGTCGATGGCTACCAAGACCGCATGGACAACTTCAACGAGCTCTCCGCGCTGCTGAGCGGCGTCGCGAACGCCACGCTCGAGGAGTACCACCTGGGCCTCATCGGCCACGACGGTCCCCAAGTGCCGCGGCAGCCGCGCCGCGCGCCCGCGCCGCAGGTGATCATCTGGCCGCGCCAGGAGGCCTCGCCGTGGGCCTGATCTATGGCCTCGAGGCCTTGCCGAAGCGCGCGGAGCGGTACGAGGTCGTCCAGGCCGACGTCGTCGCGGACTGCGACGTGTGCGTCATCGGCTCGGGCGCCGCGGGCGCGGTCATGGCCAAGGAGCTGGTCGAGCAGGGCAAGCGGGTCGTGCTCCTGGAGCGCGGCGGCTACTACGAGGGCCAGGACATGAACCAGCGCGACATGGACATGATGCCCCTGCTGTGGAAGAACGGCGGCTTCCAGTTCGACGACGCGCTGCGCATCGCCATCGCGCAGGGCTCTTGCCTGGGAGGCTCCACCATCATCAACGACGCCGTGTGCTTCGACACTCCTGCGCGCGTGCGTCAGGAGTGGCGCGCCCTGGGCCTGACCTTCACCGATGCAGAGTGGGACGCGCACCTCCAGAAGGTCAACCGCACCCTCGGCGTGACCGACGTCGCCGACGACGAACTGAACCGCAACAACCGCGCGCTGCAGGAGGGCGCGAAGGCCCTGGGGCTGCGCGAGCACCGCAAGAACAAGCGCAACTGCGTCCACTGCATGCAGTGCGGCTTCTGCCACCTGGGGTGCCACTACGACACGAAGCGCAACGTGCTCGTCACGTACCTCCACGAGGCCCTCCAGAAGCCCGACGCGGCGATGCGCGCGTACTGCAACTGCTGCGTCGAGCGGCTCGTGCACCGGGGCGGCGTCGTCGAAGGCGTCGAGGGCTCGTTCCGCAACGCCGACGGCGGGGAAGTGTACCGCATCCGCGTCAACGCCAAGGCCGTGGTCCTCGCCGCGGGCGCCATCGCCAGCTCGAAGCTGCTGCTGCGCAACAACATCGCACAGTCCACGGCCGGCAGAGGCCTCGCGCTGCACCCCGCGCCTTTCGTCATCGGCGACTTCGACGGCGAGATCAAGAGCAACCAGGGCGTGCCCATGGCCTACACGGTCCACGACTTCGGCGTGACCCGCACAAGCGACGCGTCGCGCCAGGCGTGGGGCATCCAGGACGGCGAGTTCCTGCTGGAGAGCGTGTCCTTGCCCCTGATCCAGTTCAGCATGGCGATCCCCACGAATATCGCCGAGCACCGCCTGCTCCTTCAGCGCTTCAACCACTACGCCATGGCTGGGGTCCTGACGCGCGACGGGCCGCGCGGGCGCGTGTCGCTGACCGCGACGGGCCGGGCGAGCGTTGCGTATGAGCTGGGCCCGCGCGAGCGGCGCGTCATCGCGAAGGGCGTCGAGGTCCTCGCGCGCATGTGGTTCAAGCTCGGCGCGCGGCGCATCCTCACGTGCCACCGCGACATGCTGGTCGTGGAGCGCGAGGACCAGATCCCGGAGCTCGTGGCCCGCGTGCACGACGAGCCCCACAGGTTGGTGCTGGGCTCGGCGCACCCGCAATCGGGCAACGCCATGGGCACCGACCCGCAGCGCAGCGTGGTGGACCCCGACGGCCGCGTGCACGGCTTCCGCAACCTCTTCGTGTGCGACGCGAGCGTCTTCCCCACCGCGGTGGGCGTGAACCCGCAGGTGACGGTCATGGCCCTGGCCTCGATGGTGGCCGCGCGGATCGGGAGGGACTGGGCCGCGCGCTACCAGCCCTTGGCCCTCAGCGCGAGCCTCGGCGCGACCGGCGACCTGCGCCAGCCGTGGTTCTGCGACCGCGCGACCCTGTCCAAGCTCTTCGACGGCATGGATACGCGGCATCCCCCTGCGATGCTCGTGAACAGCGCGAGCGAAAAGCTGGGGCCCGCCAACTGGAGCTTCGACCACGCGACGCTGACGGTGCGCAACGACACGCGTTGGAAGGGCCTCTTCCCGCGCGACGGCGACGCGCCGAACACCATCACCACCTACGCCGGTGGCTTCTGGAAGCGCTTCACCCAGGCCAAGGGGGGCGTCGAGGGCATCACACACCCCTTCGAGCTGCCGGTCTTCGCGCCCAACCGCGCGAGCGAGGGCCAGCTGCCAGGCTTCGGTCAGGTCGTGCTCCTGGAGTACACGCAGCCGCCCTTCACGGAGTTCTTCGACGTGCTCAAGATCGTGGACGAGCACACGATCCTCGGCAAGGCCTTCTTCACCGCGCCGCAGCCGGGCCGCGAGATCCTCACCTTCAGCATGGCGCGCCGCTACCCCCTGGAGTTCTGCACCGAGGACGACCACGACTTGCTCTACGCGCAGAGCGCCAAGCCCGCCTTCGCGACGCTCGTCGGCATCTGGGAGGGCCAGCTCGTCTCCGACGCGGCATGGAGCCCGCCGCTCTTCCGGTTCCGGTACTACATGGACGGCAGCGCGCTCAAGTGCGACTACGTCTTCGGCAACACGCTCGCCGGAACGGCGCGCGTCACCGACCACGCCGACCACCTCGAGATGCACGACGCGACGGGCGCGTTCCACGACGAGCTGCGCCAGGTGAACGCGGACGTCATGATCGGCAAATACTACGCGCCCCCCACGGAGCTCGCGCGCTGGGTCCCCGACGGCCTGAGCTTCCTGCACATCGACCGCCAGCGCCCCGCAGGCCAGACGCCCTACGTGATCAAGCGCGTCGGCGCGGAGGGCGCGTACCGCGAATATCCCTGAGGCCTGCCATGGATCCCGAGCCGGTCGTGTACGCGATCGCCGACACGCACCTCGGCCTGCGCGAGCGCGGCGGCGAGGGCCACCGCGATCAACCGGTGGTGCTCGCGGAGTTCCTGCGG
>DASYRW010000198.1:0-11765 GCA_036003985.1 Thermoplasmatota archaeon | reverse complement strand
CGCCTGCTCCTGCTCCAGGACCACGATCTCGGCGTCGAGCCGCTCGACGGCGCCGCGGCGGCGCTCGACGTCCACGGCCTGGGCGCGGGCGCGATCCTGCAAGTCGTGGAGTCGCTCCTCGAGGGTGCGCAACGCGGCGGGATCGAAGGCGACGTCGGCGCGCTCCCGCTCCGCGGCCAGCAGGTCCGCGCGCGCGCCCGCCCCCTCCGCGTCGTGGCGCGCGAGCTCCTCCTGCAAGGCCGGGCGCGCGGCGAGCCGGGCTTGGAGCCCCAGCAGGCGCTCAAGGGCGGGCGCGAGGCGCGCCGCGAGGGCCTTCTGTTCCGCGTAGGCGGCGTCGTCGAACAGCGAGGGACCCAGGGCTGTGAGGGCGTCGCGCCGAGCGTGGAGGCGCGCGTCCAGCTCGCCCAGCGCGGCGCGGCGGACCTCCACCTCGGACTCGCGTCGGGCCATCTGCTCGGCGCGGCGGCGGAGCCCCTCGGCGCGGCTCGCGGCGGCGTCGAGGACTTCCAGCCCCGCGCTGAGGAGCCTGGCCGCGTGGTCGCGCTTGCGCTGCAGGGCTTCGAGGCGGGCCCGCTCCCCCGCGAGGTCGGCGTCGAGCCGCGCGAGGAGCTTGGGCAACGCCTCGGCGAGGCTCTGCTCGCAGAGGGGGCAGGCGGCCGCGGTCCCCAAGCGCTCCACCTCGCCGCGTCGGGCCGCCGCCTGGGACAGCGCGAGGCGCACGTCGCGGAGGGTCGCCTCCACGCTCGCCAGTTGGGCGCGGCGCTCGGCGCATGCCTGCTCGCCCGCGACGCGCTCGGCGCGCGCCATCTCGGCTTGCGCGCGGAGGTCGCCTTCCTCCGCGAGGCCTCCCTGAGCAGCCTCCAAGCTGCGGGTGGCCTCCTCCACATCCGCTTCCAGTTGGCGCACCTCGCCCGCGAGGCGCTGGCGGTGCAGGTGGGCCTCGCGCAAGCCGTCCAAGGCCTCGAGTGCAACCCGCAGGCGCGCATGCTCCTCCGCCTCGGGCCGGAGCTTCGCCACGTCGGCCTCGACCTCGTCGAGGGCGACCAGCTGCGCGCGATCGTGCTCGGCCGCGCGCTCCGCGGCCGCGGCCTGGGCCCGGTGGCTGGCGATCCGCGCGCCGAGGGCCTCGAAGGCGCGTCGGCGCTCGTCGGCAGCCGCCTTGGCCTTCCCCACGGCGGCGAGGCTCTCGTCGGTGGCCGCGAGGGCGCGCGCGGCCGCGTCGGCGGCCGATAGCTCTTGCTGGCGCTGGGCCGCCAAGGTTGCGGCGCGCGCCCCGAGGGCCGCGGGGTCGAGCCGCTGGCCGGCAAGCGCGTCGAGCTGAGCCTGCGCCCGCCGGCGGGCTTCGCGCGCGAGGGCGATCGCCCCGTCGACCGCATCGATGCGCAGCATGCGCAGGACCACGTCCTTTCGGCGCGCGGGGGTCAGGTCGACGAGGGCGCTCAGCTCTCCCTGCCGCGCCACGAGGGAGGCGAAGAACGCCTCGCGGTCCATCCGCAAGGCCCGCTCCAAGGCCGAGGTGACCTCGCGCGCCGAGTTGGGCCCGGGCGCGACGAGCACGCGCCCCCCCACCTTGAGGACCGCGTTGTGCTGCTGAGCCTTGCCCACCAGCTCCCGTACCACCTCGTACTCCTCGCCGCCCAGCTCGAAGCAGAGGCGCACGCGGCAGTCGCCCTGGGCGCCGCGCAGCTTGAGGTGTTCCTTGGGGGTGCGGGCGGCGTCGTGCCCGAAGAGCGCCCAGCCGATGGCTTCGACGAGGGTGCTCTTCCCCGCCCCGTTGCGTCCAAGGAGACCCAGCACGCCGTCGGGGAACTCCAGGGCCGCGCGCGCGAAGCGGCGGTAGTTCTCCAGCTCGAGGCTGTGGATCCTCAACCCAAGGCCTCCTGCAGGTACTGCACCGCCCGGCTCCTCACCTGGCCGCGGTCCAGGCCGCCGTCCATCGGCACGGTGGCGATGAAGCGATCGAACTCCTCCGCCAGGGGGCCGATCGCGCCGTCGCGCTCTTCGGGAGCGCCCGCGCGCACCAGGTCGAAGCGCACCTCGCAGTGCAGGGCGTCGCGACCGGCCCGCTGCACGCGAGCAGGGTCGAGGCCTGCGTGGACGTGCCGCGGGACGCGAAGCACGCGGAGCCGCACGATCTTGCCCGCAGCGTCGCAGGCGTCGAGGGCCTTCACGATCGCGCGCTGCAGGGCGGGGGCGTCCATGCCGTCGGCGTCGATGGGCGCCAGGTCGAGCATGGGCCGCGTCGCGATGGGATGGAACTCGACGTTGCGCGCGGCGAGGTCCGCGAGGAGGAAGCCCTTGGGTTGGCCCGCCTCCGCGAAGCTCATCCGCTCGGTGCTGCCGGCGTACCACGCGTTGGGCGCGACCTGCGCGCAGCCGTGGTAGTGCCCCAGCGCCACGTAGTCGAAGGCGGGATCGAGGGCGCTGGTCGGCACGACGTGCTCGTTGAACTCGCCCATGGCGAAGGCCTGGATGCCGGTCACGCCCACGTGCGCCGCGAGGATGTTGTAGTCCGCATCGGCCGCGGGATGGGCCTCCTCGAGCTGCCTGCGCACGTCCTCCTGGCTGGCGGCCTGCGGGACGGCGTGGATCGCGAGGCCGCCGACGCGAACGACCTCGGCCTTGCCCTGGTACACAGGCCTCAGGCCGTCGAAGAACTCCAGGAACCTGAAGACCGAGCCAGTCTCTCGGAGGCGCGGGGCCTCGTGGTTGCCCGCGATGGCCACCACGGGAATCTGGGCCTGCGCCAGCCGCAGGAGCTGCTCGAGGGCTTGTGCGAGGCAGCGGTTGCTCGGCCGCACGACGTCGAAGAGGTCGCCGCTGTGCAGGACCACATCGGGCCGCAGTTCGAGGGCCTTGTCCACGACGCGCGCGAGCGCGGCCATGACGTCCTCCTCGCGCTGGTTGAGGCCGCGGTCGCTCACCTTGTGGTACGCCGCATGGCCGAGGTGGGTGTCGCTGACGTGCAGGACCCTCATCGGTAGAAGTCCTCCCCCACCACCACCGCGGCGGCGGCGCGGGTCGCTGGCGCTGGCAGGCGCTCGAGGTGCTCCTCGAAGAGGTGCACCTTCACGGGCATCGCGAACGGCACCGTGGGGGACGTGATCAGCGCCTCGCCGGGCATGAGCATCTGGATCTCGTTCTCGAGGCTCGTGACGTCCTGCTTGGCGCTGTCCTGCAGGATGACGCGGTCGCGCTGGTCGCTGAGCCCCAGGATGAAGAGCGTGTTGAACTGCGACACGACCTCCGTGTCCAGCAGCTTGGGCTGCTGCGTGATGGCGCAGAGCCCCGTCTTGAACTTGCGGCCTTCGCGGGCGATCTGCGCGAAGATGTTGCTCGCCGCCTGGGTGCCGCGGCCGAGCACGCGCTGCGCCTCCTCCAGGGTGATGAGGCAAGGAGGCATGTCCTCGAACCCGGGCTCGCCGAACTGGTTCTTGTTGGCCTCGAAGATGGCGCGCGCCAGCACCGTCGCGACGAGCAGCTCCTCGGTCTCGAAGAGGCCGCCGGTGTCCACGAGCACCACCTTCCCCGCGCGGAGCTGCTGCAGGATGGCGCTCGTGATGCTCACGGCCGGGTCGCGGTGCACGAGGCCGTGGCGGAAGATGCGCGTGATGCGGCGCTTGACCACGTTGATGGTGCCCTCGTGGAATTGGCCCTGGAACGCTTGGCCGAGGTCGCCGGCAGCCCGCTCGTGGACGTCCACCAACCAGCTCGGACCGAAGCGATGGCGCGCGGCGTCGAGGAACTCGCGTTGGGGGCCGGTGAACTCGTAGATGTTCATCAGGTCGCCGGCGCCGATCTCGTGGGCGCTCACCTGGATCCGCGCGTGGGGTCCCTTCAGCTTGCGCGCCGCGTACACGACCAAGTTCTCCCGCGCGCTCGGGTGGTGCATCAGCCCCTTGCGCTTCGGGCTGCCGCCGTCGTGGTACTCGCCGTGGGGGTCGAGGATCAGCACGCCGTATTGGCCGGAGCTGATGGCGCTGGCCGCGAGCACCTTCATCAGGTTGCTCTTGCCCATGCCCGTGGTGGCGAAGACGCCGATGTGGTGCGGGATGGCCTCCGCGCCGCGGATGCCGATGGGCACCTGGATGAGCTCCTCGCCGCTGCGGAGCCAGCCCACCTCGAGGTCGCCAGCGTAGGCAGCGAGGAAGTCCCAGTCCGCGACGCTGGCGCGCCGCACGCGGCTGAAGTGCGCAGGGAGGGTCTTGGCCTTGCGGAACGTCCGGCCCCGGACGTACCCCAGCAAGGAGCAGTGACCCACCAGGTAGAGGCGCAGGTCCTTCTCCGCGAGCGCGCCCTCCGGCAGCCGCAGCATCGCGCCGGCGGTGCGCTCCATCCAGTCGGGGCTCGCGGCCTCGGCGCCGTAGCTGAGGTTGGTGACGCGCAGGAGGAAGCGCTCACCGCTGTCCTCGTCCTCGGCCACCAGGATGTCGCCGATGTAGACCGCCGCGCCGTAGCTGGCGCGGAAGCGGATCTCCGTCACGCTGTGGCCGACGACGCGGCCCAGCCAAGCCTCGCTGGTCGTGGCCGGCATCCCGAACGGCTGCGCATGCGGGGGGCGGGCTAAGGAGGTTGCGGGGGGAGTGGATCGAAAGTACGGGAGCGCGCGGAGCGCGTGCTTCGCCTGCGACGCGTGGAAGGGCGACGAGCTCTCGAGCGCGCGGGCGCGCGACGAACCGATCAGACGCCGCGGTCCAACACATCGTGGAAGTCCCCGAAGACTTCCTCCCAAGTGTCCGCATCGACGCCGCGCCGCCCCGCGGCCTCACGGAGGGCGTGGGCGAGGTCCTCGACCAAGCCCTCGTCGAGGGCGCAGCGGTTGTGAGCCAGCGCGAGCGGGAAGGGGTAACCGGGGGTGGCGGCGTCGAGGGTCCAGGGCGCGAGCTTGGCCACGGCTTCGGCGGGGTCGGCGCTCCGCCACAATTCCACCTTGAACACCCGTCCGCCCCGGAGGAACCGCGCTGCGACGGCCTGTAAGTCAGGGCCCGGCGATGGGATCGCAGCGAGCCAAGGCTCTGCCACCCCGCGGCCGGCGCGAGCCGCCGCGAGGAGCGCCGGGATGCCTTCGAGGGTGGTGGACGTGGACTTGCAGACGCCCGCCAGCAGCACCCCGCCCCGGGCGCAGGCGCGCGCGAGCTCGGCGCGCAGCGCGGCGGGCCAGTCGCGCTGCGCCAGCGGGCCATCGAGGGCGAGCACGTCGCCGTCCCCCAGCTGCGCAGCGAGGGCCATCGCATGCTCCCACTCGCGGCGCGCGCGGAGGCGCTCCAGCAGCGCGGCGGGCCCCTCGGGCGGCGGCAGCCCGGGGAGGAGGCCCTCGAGCTCGGCCGCGAGGGCATCGTCGAGCACTCGCACCTCGAGGGGGCCGGCGCGCTCCCACGCGAGCGCCCCGCGCCGCCACGCGAGGGCCCCCGCACGGACAGCCCCCACCGCGAGCCCGCCACCCTCCAGGACGAGGGCGGAGCCGCCATCCACCGCGCCGAGCGCCCAGCCACCCTCCAAGGCAGGGGCGTGCACGGCGCGCAGCATCGGGAACGCGCGGGGCTCCGCGAGGCGCACCGCGAGGGCGTGCGCGGCTTGCTCCCAGGAAGCGGGCGCATCGAGGACGGGGCGCACCATGGACGTGCAGCGTCGCGAAGCGCCTCAAATCTATGCTTTCTTGCTTCCATGAAACAAAATCATCATGCTAACAAGTTTACATGCAAACGTGCAACCCTGCAGAAGCTTATACCGTCACTAAAGCCCCATCCCAACGGGCCGGCCCCCCTGCCACAAACCACATACCCCGCGCCCAGCTACTCCACGTCATGGCCTCGCGCGCCGCTGTTCTTCCGCCGGTCCTGGTGGACGCAGCGTGCTTCCTCAGCCTCGTCAACAGCGCGGTGGAGGTCTACAACCGCGAGACCACGGGTCTGCTGGTGGGCGCGGATCGGACGCGCAGCATCGACGGCGAGCGGCGCCGCGTCGTGGCCCTCGAGGCAGCCTATCCCCTGCAGACCGCGGCGCGCAGCGTCACGTGGGTCGAGCATGGCAACCACTCCGCCACCGACCGCGCGCGCAGCGCCGTGGACGCGCTGGGTTTCCGCGTGCTCGGCGAGTACCACTCCCACACGAACAACGAGCACGGCCTCAGCCGCGCCGACGTGGAGTACGCGCGCGAGGCGCTGCACCGGCTCAACGGCTCCGCGCCGAAGCGGTGGCTCGAGCTCGTCATCGGCCTGCGGAGGAAGGACTACGCGTCCGCGCACCCGCCCGGCTTCACGTGGCGCGAGTACCGGCGCAAGGTCGGCTGCACCGTGGTGGTGGCGCCGCGGGCCGGCTTCGACGTCACCCTGGCCGGCTACTGGATCTGGCCCAACAGCCATGGCATGCACTGCGAGGAGGCCACGGTCCACGTGCCCTGGAGCGAGCAGGCCGACAGGACAAGGGAGTAAGAAAAAGGAGGATGCCGGGCGATGCCGGCGAAGCGAAGTCGTCGCGCGGCTTACTTCTTCTTCCGGCGCGTCGTCTTCTTCTTCGTGGTCTTCTTCTTCGTCGTCTTGCGCTTCATGGGTGGTTCACCAGCCCAAGCTCACGCGATGAATGAAACTCTCCCTTTATGAAGTTAGCCCTTTCTCACGCACGTTGCGCGCCGCTGCGCGCTTCACAAGCGGCGCGCGCGGAGCACGAGCGCGCGGCGCGGGCGCGATGCGAAGCGGACGGCGCGCTCGTCCACCGACTCCTCGCCAGGACAGGTGCGGAACAGCGCCGCGAGCTCGCCTTCGCGGACGTAGCGGGTCACGATGCCGCCGCGCTCCCACGCGCGCGCGCCCCTGGAGCGCCCCGCGCCGTCGCGGAGGTCGCCCGTCATCGCCTCGCGCACCTCCAGCCAGCCGCCGGGCCGAAGGACGCGCTCGACCTCGCGCGCGGCCGCGCCGCGCGACCGGTCGTCGAGGTGGCCCAGCAAGTGGTCGATGCGCACCGCGTCGACGCACGCGTCGCGCAGCGGCAGGGCGCGCGCGTCGGCCTGCGCGGCGGGCGCGTGCCGCGCGGCGAGCCGGACCGCGGGGGACGCGGCGTCGACCCCGAGCAGGCGCCAGCGCGGCCCGGCCTGGCGCAGCGCGGCGAGGGACTTGCCTGCGCCGCAGCCGATGTCGAGGACGACGGCATCCCCGACCAGCAGCGGGCCGAAGAACGGCGGCGGGGCGCGGCCGTGGTACGGTGCCCCGGCTGCGTAGAGCGCGTCCCACGCAGCGGCCATGCAGGCTGAGCGCGGCGCAGCGGGATGAACCTTGCCCAGGGCGCGCGCTCGTGCCCCGGGCCGCGGCCCCGACCGCCCTCAGGCCGTCGCGTCCGCGTGGCTCTCCGCGACCACGATGTCCGCATCCAGCACGCCCGTCGTGAGCACCACGTGGATCGCGCGCACCGTCAGGCCCGCGTGGCCCGGCGCCTCCGCGTCGGGCACCTGCTCGTTGAGCACCACGAAGCCCAGCCCAGCGGGCAGCGTGATGGCCGTGTTGGGCGAGGGCGCGCAGATGTCCTCGAGGCCCAGCGTGTCGCATACGTCGATGCCGTCGATGGTCAGGCCCACGAGCACCGTGGCGCCGCTGGCCGCCGCGCCGCTGCCGCTCGCCAGCGCCGTCGCGTCCGTGCGCACGACCTTCGCGCGGATGCCGCACACGCCGTCCGCCGAGGGCAGGAGGCACACGTCGCTCGCCTCGGCGAAGCTGCTGGCCGCGCTGCCGCTCGGGGCCGCGGCGCCGCGCACGTCGGTGCGGCCCGCGTCGACGGTGGCGACGGAGGCGTCCTCGGGCAGGGCCACGTTCGCGACCTCCTGTCCGGCTTGCCCGCCGCTGGCGGGGATGGCTGCAAAGCCCGCCAGGATCGGCGCGAGGCTGGGGTCGGTGCTCTCCGACGCCACGAAGGCGTGGCCGCTGACGCTGCCGCCCTGCGCCCCGCACACCTGCGTCTGCGGGAAGTCCGCGTGGGCCTGCGCCTGCGCCACCACGAGGTCGAGGACATCGGGGGTGAGCAGGCCGAGCACGTTGGTCACGTGCACGTGGATCATCGTCACCGTCAGGTCCGCAGTGTAGGTGCCGCCGCTCGCGCCAGCCGGCACGCCCGTGCTGCCGTCCTGGCCGTTGAGCAGCACGAAGCTGCCGACCCCGAAGACCTCCTCGGGGAGGTCGACCCGCGTGTTGGGCGCGACGTCGTCGTAGCGCACGCCGTTGACCCAGAGGTCCTCGAAGGTGCTGCCCGCCGCTGTGAAGCTCGCGCTGCCTCCGGTTGCGTCGGTGTTGGCGACGCCGCGCACGAGATGCGCGACCACCAGGCCGTCGAGGAGGTTCACGTCCGCGACCTCGGCCACGCTGCGCTGCTGCGCGCGCGCCGGGTCGCTGGCCACGCTGCTGTCCGTGTGCGCCCCGACCAGGCGGACCCGGCTCTCGAGGCCACGACCGGCAAGGATCGTCTGGTCGAGCAGCGCGTCGTCGTCGCTCGCGGCGCCGACGCCGCTCTGGCTGCTGCTGGCCTCGCCGATCACGAGCGGCGAGATGGGCGGGAGCACGGTCTGCTCGAGCCGCAGGCCGAGGGCGCTGCCGCTGGCGTTGGCGCCTTCGGGGTGGTCCTCGGGCAGGAAGGCGAAGCAGGCTTCGCCGCTGCTCGCCGAGCCCTGGTCGGTGTCGACCGTCGCAACGTTGCAGATCTGGCAGGGCTGCACGCTCTCCAGGACACGCACCGTGAGGGTCACCGAGACGCTCTCGCCCGCGGCGAGCGTCCCGAGGTCCCAGCGCGCCACGCCCTCCGTGACCGAGCAGTTGTCGCTGCAGGCCACGAACTCCGTGCCGGCCGGGATCGGGTCCTCGAGGGTCGCGCCCGTCGCGTCGGCGTTGCCGGTGTTGGAGGCCACGATGGTGTAGGTGACCTCGTCGCCGGGGCGGGCCTCGGTGGCGCTGGCGTCCTTGGTGACGTCCAGGTCGGGGGCGGCGAACACGTGCACGAAGGTGTCGTTGCTCACCGCGGCCGGCTCGGGCTCCTCGCGGGTGTCGGCGGTGGCGTTGTTCACGATCACCGTCTCGCCCGCCGGGAAGGTCGCGTCGAGGCGCACGGTGAAGTACACGACGCGCGACTCGCCGGCACCCACCGTGCCCAGGCTCCACGTCAGGATCGTGCCGGGGCTGCCGTCGCCGCTGACCACGCAGCTGTCGGTGCAGCTGACGAAGGTGCTGAAGAGCGGCACGTCGTCGGTGATGACCACGTCGTTGGCGGGGCCCGTCCCGTTGTTGGTGTAGGTCAGGCGGTACTCCACGAGGTTGCCCGGGTCCGCGGTGATGTCGACGAAGTACTCGTCGCCCGCGGCGCGGACGCCGATGCCGCCGGCGGCCGCCGCGTCCAGGAAGGTCGCGTCGGCGTGGGCCTCGGCGACGATGATGTCGGCGTCGAGGATGCCCGTGAGCACCACCGCGTGGATGGCGCGGACCGTCAGGCCTGCGTGGCCCGGCGCGGCCGCGTCGGCGATCTGCTCGTTGAGGATCACGAAGCCCAGGCCCGCGGGGAGCTCGATGAGCGTGTTGGGCGGCGGCGTGCACGTGTCCTCGAGGCCGAGGAGCGCGCACACGTCGGTGGAGCCGACCGTCAGGCCCACGAGGGTCGTGGACCCGGAGGCGCTCGCGCCACCCGCGTCCGCGCTCGCCGACACGTCGGCGCGCACCGCCTTGGCGCGCACCGCGCAGCCGGTGGGACCGTCCACGACGCAGACATCCGCAGCTTCGGCATCGCTCGCCGCGCTCGGCGGGCCGTCGGTCTCGCCCGCGCTCTCGCTGCGCGCGGCCGCGCCCTGCACGACGGCCTCGCTGTCGGGCAGGCTCAGGCTGGCCAGCTCCTGCTCGGCGCGGCCGCCGCTGGCGGGGATCTCGCTGAGGCCCTCCAGGATGGGGATGATGCTCGGGTCGGTGAGCACACTGGCCACGAAGGCGTGGCCGCTGACCTGCGCCACGTCAGGAGCGCCGCAGAGTTGCGTCTGCGGGAAGTCCGCGTGGGCCGTGGCCTCGCTGACCACGATGTCGATGCTGGCGCCCGTGAGCACCAGCACGTCCTCGATGTGGATCCGGATCATGGTCGTGCGGAGGTCCGCGCTGTAGGCGCCGCCGCTCGTGCCGCTGGGCACGCCCGTGGCACCGACCTGCTCGAAGAGCAGCACGTAGCTGCCGGGGCCGAAGAGGGCCTCGGGGAGGTCGACGCGCGTGTTGGGCTGCACGTTGTCATAGGGCACGCCGTTGATCTGCAGGCCCTCGAAGGTGCTGCCGGCGGCGCTGAAGCCCGCACCGGTGCCGCTCGCGTCGGCCTCGGCCACGGCGCGCACGAGGCCGGCCGTGACGAGCCCGTCGAGAACGTTCAGGTCGAGGACCTCCGCCACGCTCTGCTGGCGCGCGCCGGCCGGGTCGGCGGTCACGGCGCTGTTGGCCGTGGCGCGGATCAGGTGCGCCTCGACGATGTCGGGCACCACGACCTCGGTCAGCTGGTCGGTGTCGCCGTCCGCGCCCACGCCGGACTGCGCCGACGCGGCGGTGGACTGCGTGATGTCGATCAGGTCGAGCAGCTGCTCGTCCACGTGGAGCCCGAGGGCGCCGCCGCTCGCGTTGGCGCCGCTGGGATCCGCAGCAGGCACGAAGTCCGTGCACACCTCGTTGCTCTCCACCGCCGCGCCGCCTTGGAAGTCGGCGCTCGCGATGGTGGCCACGTTGCACACCTGGCAGGCCTCGTTGACCGCCAGGGCGCGCACCGTGAGGGTCACCGTGCCCGCGGGGTCGCTGGCGCTCGTGCCGGCCGCGATGGGGCCGACGGTCCACGTCACCGTGGAGCCGTCGACCGTGCAGTCGTCGCTGCAGGCGACGAACTCGGTGCCGTCGGGGATCTGCTCGGTGATGGTCGCGCTGGCGATCTCGAGGTCGCCGTCGTTGAAGTAGGCGAGCGTGTAGGTCAGCTCGCCTCCGGGTCCGACCGCGCTCGCGGACGCGTCCTTGTGCAGGCCGAGCCCGGGCTCGTCGATCTTGCGGACGGCCTTCTCCAGCAGCGAGTTGGGGCACTGGACCGTGATGCTCGCGCTCGCGGAGTTGTTGCCCGTGTCGCCCTGCGCCTCGTTGCTCGCGCCGGCCGTGGCCGTGTTCTCCAGGCCCGCGCAGTCGCCGCCATCGGTCTGGCCCGCGACGGTCACGGAGAAGCTCTCGCCCGCGGGGAGGGTGCCCACGTCGCAGTGGAGCACGCCATCGGTGATGGCGCACGCGTCGAGGTCGGGGCTCTCGGCCCAGGCCACGCCCGCCGGCAGGACGTCGTCGATGACCACGTCGAAGGCCGCGCCGTCGCCGACGTTGGTGACGGTGATGGTAAAGCGCGCCTCGTCGCCGGCGTTGATGATCGGCGTGTCGGTGGTCTTCACAATCACGAGGTCGGGGCATTGCACCGTGATCGTGGCACTGCTGCTGACGGGGTCGTCGTTGCTCGCGTCCACGGTCGCCGTGTTCTCCAAGGCGCCGCAGTCGGGAGCATCAGTGGTGCCACGCACCGTCACGCTGAAACTCGCGCCAGCCGCGAGGGTGCCCACGTCGCACTCCAGGAACTGCGTCGCACTGATCGTGCACAGAGTGTCGGGGTCCTCCACCCACGCAATGTCGCCCGGCAATTGGTCGGTGATGACGACGTCGAACGCGTCGCCAGCACCACTGTTCGTGACGGTGATGGTGAAGACCGCGTCCTCCCCAGCACTGATCACGTCATCCGCAGCAGACTTCACG
>DASYRW010000197.1:0-9089 GCA_036003985.1 Thermoplasmatota archaeon | reverse complement strand
CGGGCAAGCTCGCCGAGCTGACCCGCGCCGTCGCCAGCGCCAACGTCAACATCACCGGCATCGACATCGTCCCCAACGGCGGGCAGGTGTCGAGCGTGCGCCTCCTCGTCAGCGACCCGACGAAGATGGACACGATGCTCCACCAGAAGGGCATCCAGTTCCAGTCCTTCGACGTGCTCTCCCTTCGCATGCCCAACCGCCCGGGCAGCATCGCTGAGATCAGCGAGCGCCTCGCGAAGGCCGGCGTGGACATCGAGACGCTGTACGGCTACTCGGGCCACGGCACGACCCCCGCGGAGACCGAGTTCGTGCTGCAGGTCCGCGACATCACGCAGGCCGAGCAGATCCTGCGCGCCTGATCGGCGCGTGAGGAACGCAACGCCCCCCCTCGGGGCGGGCGGCCTGCGGGCCGCCGCCGTTTTTTCTCCTCGAAGCGCGCTCAGGGGATCGCGCCGCGCACGTCAGGCTCGCTCCCCGAGCCGCCGCAGTTGGGGCATTTGGTGTCGTACCCCGGCCCCGTGATCTGGACGATCGTCCCATTCCCGAAGCAGCGTAGGCATCGCATGCAGCTCAGCCCCCGGGGCGGTCCTCGTCGATGTGGGACATCCACCCGTCGTAGCGGTCGCGGCAGCCCTGGCTCGACGCGACGTGATCGAGGAACGCAGCGCCCGCGTCCGCGAGCGCGGTGCCGCAGAAGAAGCAGCGGGGCTCGGCGGCTTCCTGCCGCAAGAGGGACGAAGCGGTCGCCATGTCGCCTCATGGCCGCGCGGCGCCTTATAGTGGTGACGTCGCGCCCTCCACGGGGGCAGCAGGACCGGTGAATCATCGGTCGTGCGGTCGGGCGACGCCCTGCGCCCGGTCGAGCCCCGCCAGCACCTTGAGCGCTTCCTCCTCGAGGAAGTGCAGCTCGCCTGGCACCACGATGCTGTGCAGCGGCGGGCCGAAGTCCTCGCGCAGCAGGTCGCCGAGCGCGCCAGCCCTGAGCAAGGGAGCGTCGCTGCCCGCGCGCGCGACGACGCAGACGAGCGTCTCGGGCCGCATCGTCGCGTCGGCGCGGCGCTTGCCGATCTCGAGCAGGAGTTGCAGCCCCTCGGTCGCGGTCATGTAGCGCCCGCGCTCGGCGTCCAAGTCGAGCAGGACGAGCGTGTGCAGGCCGTGCTGAAGGTTGCGCACGAGGTGGTCGTAGGGGCTCTCGGCGAGGTAGTTGCCGTGGGGGAAGGCGAGGGTCGTGGAGCGGCCGAACTTGTAGCTCTGCAGGCCCAGCAAGCCGCTCACCGCGACGAGCACGGACGCGCCGTGGATCACGCGCGTCGCGATGCCCAGCTTCGCCGCGCGCACCCTGAGCTCCACGTGGGTCGTCGCGGCCATGCTGTCGCCGACCGCCAGGAAGCACACGTCGCCGCGCTTCGCGGCGTCCAAGATGCGGGTCCCGTCCTCGACGTCCTGGCGCGTGACGGGCGTGATGGGCTTGCCGTAGAGCGCCTCGAGCTGCTCGAGGCCCGCACCGCCCATGCGGCTCGTGTAGGTTTCGAAGAACAGCTCCTGCGCGGCGCGGCAGGCCTCCAAGCCTTTGAGCGAGATGTCGCGCGCGTCGTGCAGGCCGAGGCCGATGAACGTGAGGCCCACGACCTGCGACGGCGGTTCTGGCACATGGACCCCGCGGTGCAGAGGATCCGACGATCTGGGGGAAACCACATGAGCATGCCCGGCCTTGCGCCCCCCGGAGGAAGGACGATGGAACCGCAGGTGAACCAGGAATTGCTCGGCGCGGCGCGCAAGATCGCCCCGACGCTGCGCGAGCACGCGGCGGAGGGCGAGCGCCAGCGACGCGTGCCGAAGGCCTCGTGGGACGCGCTGCGCAGCGCGGGCCTGCTGCGCCTGTACTTGCCCAAGGGCCTGGGTGGCCTCGAAGCCGACCCCGTCACCGTCGCGCGCGTCGTCGAGGAGGTGGCGCTCGCGGACACCGCGGCGGCGTGGATGCTGCAGGCCAACGTCAATGCCTGGTGGTGCGCGCGCATGCCGGAGGAGGGCGTGCGCGCCATGTGGGGCAAGGACCCCGACACGGTCGGCGGCGCGGCGTTCTTCCCGCCCGTCCCAGCTGTGGAGGTGCCGGGGGGCGTCAAGCTCACCGGTCGCAGGCCCTTCGCGAGCGGCGCCCACGACTCGCCGTGGATGATGCTCACCGGCATGATCATGGACAACGGCCAGCCCCGCATGGTGCAAGGCCACCCGGCCATCGTCGCGGCGTTCTTCCCCACGAGCCAAGCCACGATCCACGACACGTGGCACACCCTCGGCCTGCGCGGGACGGACACCGAGGACGTGGAGGTCAAGGACCTGGTGGTGCCCAGCCATTTGACGTTCCCCATGGCGCCCGAGTTCACGCCCAACAAGCTCTACGCTGGCTCGCTGTACCGCGCCCCCGCCATGGCCGCGCACATCGGCGCCATCATGGCGCCCATCGCACTCGCGCTGGCGCGCAACGCGCTCACGGAAGTGGTCGCGCTCGCGCAGACGAAGCAGCCCTTCCCCGCGACCTCGATGCTCCGCGACCGCCCCGTCGCGCAAGGGCGCATCGCCGAGGCCGAGGCCACGCTGCGCGCAGCGCGCGCGCTGCTGTACGGCACGCTGCAGGAGTCCTGGGACCGCACGCGCGCCGGCAAGGAGCACACCCTCGCGCAGAAGAACGAGGTCATGCTCGCGGCCGTGCACGCCATGAAGACCTGCTCCGACGCGATGCAATCGCTGCACACCATCGCCGGCACGAGCGGCATCTACACGCGCAATGCCCTGGAGCGGCACTTCCGCGACCTCATGACGCTGCGGCAGCACGGCCTCATCAACGCGTCGCGCTACGAGACGGCGGGCCAGGTGCTGCTGGGGCTGCCCCCGGACATGCCGTTCGTGGCGTTCTGATCGGCGCCGCGGCAGCGTATCAAGCTGGGGCCCGCGGTCCGCGCGGGACCCCAACCCTTATTTGGCACCTGGGCCTGTCCGCGCCCGTGCGCTCCCTCGACATCCGCATCGTCGGCGGCGGCCTCGCGGGCATGATCATGGGCCTGCAGATGCAGCAGACGAAGCCCAAGGATGCCGCGTACCGCATCACGTGCTACGAGAGCTCGGAGGAGCCCTACACCACCCTGTGCGGCGAGGGCATCTCCCATCTCAACCTCAGCAGGTTCACGGCCTTCGACAGCACGCCCCACATCGCCCAGGCTTTCCAGGGCGCGCACTGGTGGTTGCCGGACGACACGCTGCTCGAGGTGAAGCAGCGCTGCTACACCATCGAACGCGCGACGTGGATCCCCGCCATGGCGGAGAAGTTCCAGAAGCAAGGCGGTGAGCTGAAGCTCGGCCACAAGGTCACGCCGGACGAGGTCAAGCGCTTCGCCGCCGAGGCGGACGTCGTCATCGGCGCCGACGGGCCCGGCAGCGTCACGCGCAAGACCCTCGTGCCCGACGCGAAGGTGGACGTCAAGCTGGGCATCCAGTACCGCATCAAGGGCTCGACCTACGCGACGGACTGGCTGGAGTTCTTCACCGACAAGCGCTACTGCACCGAGTACGCGTGGATCTTCCCCAAGGGCGACATGATGAACGTGGGCCTGCTCGCCGACGATCCTGCGGGGGATTGGAAGCGCCTCGACGCGTTCATGCGCGACAAGAAGGTCGACGGCCACGTCACCATCCGCGAAGCGTACCCGATTGGGTTCAGCGGCACGAAGGTCCAGGGCGGCCCGCGCAACAACGTGCTGCTGGTGGGCGACGCGGGCGGCATGACGAACCCCGTCACCAAGGGCGGCATCTGCGCCACGATCCTCGGCGCGGAGGTGCTCGCGCAGTGCGTCGCAGAGAACAAGGTCGCCGACTACAACGCGCGCATGATGAAACACCCCATCATGGACCCGAGCTTCCGGCGCGCCATCCAGTTCATCGTGCGCTCCGACAACGAGACGATGGGCAAGTTCAGCCGCCACCTCCCGGACGTCGTGCGCGTCGGGGACGGCGAGGCGAAGGGCAAGTACTTCCTCAGTGTGGTCAAGGCGGGCCTGTTCAACCTGCCCGCGATGCCCGACCTGCTGAACGTGTACAAGGCGCTGGCCCTGAGCAAGGACTACTCGTGGTGAGCGGCGCGTGGGCACGGAGCCCGACGATTCGCCAACAAAGGCTAAGACCTCCACGACCAGAGGGTGCTCGGGAGGGTGCGCCGGACGGCGCACGGACGCGGGCCCGGTCCTGGGCTCGCGCAGTCGCGCGACCGCAGGGCCACAGCCGAGGTGGCTCCGTGATCCCCGTCGCACATGCCCGCAACCTCCAAGCCAAAGGCCGGTTCGACACCCAAGCCCGCCACCGCATCCTCGCGGCCATCGAGGCGCAGCCCGGCGCGAACGTCGCCGAGGTCGCGCGCGCCGTGGGGCAGAGCGCCGGGACCGTGACCTACCATCTCCAGCTCCTCCAGGGCGCGGGCTTGGTGCGGCGCCTCCGCGAGGGCCGCGACGTGCGCTGGTTCACAGCGCGCGACTATGCCGACCTGGGCATCCGGCTCGCGCCGCTGCTGCGCAGGCCGCGCACGCGCGCGCTGCTGCGCATGCTGCGCGCGGACCCTGTCGTGCGGCCCGCCGCGCTCGCCCTCGCGCTGGGCTGCTCCGCGCCGACGGTGATGTGGCACCTCGAGAAGCTCCAGGAGGCCGGCGCCGTCCAGATCGTGCGCGAGGGCCGGCTGGTCGTCGCGCGCGTGGACCCGCGGCTGCCGCCGATGGAAGGGGACATGCCCGGCTAGGCGCTCGACGTGATCTCGCCCGCCAGCGGGTCGCCCGCGTAGCGCAGCACGTGCAGGCCCGTGTAGCGGTCCGTCGCGAGGATGCGGCCGCCGACGACGTTGACGTCCCACACGTTGGGCAGCACGGCGAGGTCCGGGTCGAAGACGTCGATGGCATCGTGCGGCTGGAACACGCCGAGGATCTCCGCGGCGTCGGGCGCGCCGCCCTTGTTCGCCAGGATCGTCGGCAGGTCGAGGACCCAGACGCCGTTGTGGTTGTACGCGAGGTAGAGCCGCTCGCCCACGACTTGCCATTGATGCGTCGTCATGAGCAGCCCCTGGCTCGTGTGCTTGCCGGGGTTCCACCATTCCGCGGCCAGCGCGCCTTGGGTCCAGTCGGTGACATCCAGCAGCCAGATCGCCGGCAGGACATCGCTCAGCGTCTCGGGCGTCGCGATCAGCACGCGGCGCTCGCCCACCTTGGCCAGCTGCGCGCTGTGCACATAGCCATGGTATTCCTGCGCGCCTTCGCCGGCCCAGCGGAACAGCTCGCGCGGCGCCAACGGGTCGGTCACGTCGAGGACCGCGACGCCGAGGTCCCAGTGGCTGACCACGACCAGCGGCGTGCCGTCGAGAGGGTCGAGCTGGAAGGTCGCGTCGTGGGGCAGCACGCCCAACGACTTCTCGACGACCGTCGGTGGCACGTCGGGGCCGAAGGGGAAGTACACCGCGACCGGCGTCAGCGTCGGCACGGGCGCGCGGTCGAAGCGCAGGGTGGTCAGGGCCGCGTTGATGCACCACACGTACTCCTGGCCCTGCACCTCCCCGATGGTGATCATGTGGCAGCCCGTGGGCGCGACGGGCGCGACGTGCACGAGGCTCGGTTGCAGGGGGTCGGCAAGGTCGTACACCCCGATGCTGCTCCGCTCGAGGAACGGGCCTGCGAGGGCCGTCGGGTCGGTGGGCACGACCGGCCCCCCCGTGCCCGGGCCCTGGCTCGCGAGCAGCGCGAAGGCGCCGTCCGCGGTCAGCTTCACGTCGGCGCCGTAGGCCCACGGCGCCTCGGCGCGGCCGAGCCGCTGCGGTTGTGCAGGATCGGTGGTGTCGAGCAGCTGGAAGCCGGGCGCGCTGCCGCGCGCGACGATGGCGACCGCGCTGAGGTTGGCGCGCGTGTCGATCTCGCCGATGTAGCTGTAGGGCGCGCCGTCCTCGCCGAGCGGGACGTGCGCCAGCTCGGCCATGGTGGGCGACGCGAAGGTGTGCAGGGCCTGGTCGTTGTGCTCGTGGTCGTCCACGATGAAGTCGGTGAAGCGCCACACGGCCGCGAGCGGGTCCAGGCCAGCGGGGTCCACGGGCTGCGCGGGGCCGAGGCAACCGGCGAGCAGCGCGGCCAGCGCGAGGGCGAGCAATGGGCGCATCGGGGCCTGAGCGCGGCGGGGGGCGATAAAGGCTTTCTGCCCCCGCAGCTTAGCCGCGGACATGGCCGAAGGCCTCGCCGTGAGCCTCGCGGTGCGCGTCCCGCGGGAGCGCGGCGAGGAGCAGCGGCAGCGGCTGCGGTCCCTCGGGCTCCTGAGGCTCGACCTGCGCCCCCTGAGCGAGGGGCCGTTCCTGCTCCTGCCCGTCCAAGACCAAGCGCGCGACGCGCTGCTCGGCCTCGAGTTCACCACCGCCAGCTTCGCGGCCCAAGCCTTGCCCCAGCGCTACCAGGACCTCGCGCGCGTCCCCGAGGGCCTGCGCGCCCTCTTGCCGAGCAGCTTCGACGTGGTGGGCGACATCGTGGTGGTGAAGCTGCCGCTCGAGCTGGAAGCCCACGCCGCCGAGGTCGGGCGCGCCCTCCTCGCAGCGCACAAGGGCGCGCGGACGGTGCTGCTCGACCGCGGCGTGACGGGGGTGGAGCGCGTGCGGGCGGTGGAGGTCATCGCCGGCGAGCCCTCGACGGTGACGGAGCACGTCGAGCACGGGGCGCGCTTCCGCGTGGACCTGGCCAGCTGCTACTTCAGCCCGCGCCTCGCCACGGAGCACGCGCGCGTCGCGGCCCTCGCGGAGCAGGGCGAGGTGGTCCTGGACCTGTTTGCGGGCGTGGGGCCCTTCGCCATCCTCATCGCGAAGCAGGGCAAGGCGCAGCGGGTCTACGCCGTGGACCTCAACCCCGACGCCGTCCAGCTCATCGAGGAGAACGCGCGGCTCAACAAGGTGCAGGACAAGGTGCGCGCGGTGCTCGCCGACGCGGACGCCTTCGCCGCGCAGATGGAGGGCCAGGGCGACCGCGTCATCATGAATCTGCCCCACAGCGCCGACGCGCATTGGGAGCAAGCTCTGAGGGCGTGCAAGGAGCGCGCCACCATCCATTACCACAAGATCCTCGACCGCACCCGCGTGGCCGAGCACGTCGCAGAGCTGCAGGCCCGTGCTTCCCAGGCAGGGTGGGACGCGCGGCTGGCGCTGCAGCGCGAGGTGCGGCTGTACTCCCCGTCCCAGAGCCACGTCGCGCTGGACTGGGTCGTGCGGCGGAAGCCCACAGCTTAAGCGCCTTGAGGGCATGGCGCAGCGACGCCACCGTAGCTCAGCCGGGAGAGCATCCGCCTTGTAAGCGGAAGGTCCGGGGTTCGATTCCCCGCGGTGGCTTCAGGCTTGGGATCACGGCGCCGGCGCGCGGACCGCGACGTGCGTCCAGCCGACGACGATGTGCCCCACGATCGCTTGCGTGCCGGCGGCGACGGGGGCCGGGTTTGCCCCAGGGAGTGGGGGCCTCACACGTTGTACGTGAGGCTGATCGTGCCCGTGGTCGCGGCGCCGACGCAGCCGGCGGCGCTCGCGCTGTACACGAACACGCTGGTGGCGCGGCCGGCCTGGAAGGGCACGGTGCTGATGCCCAGGTTGGCCGCGGCGCCGCAGGCGCTCACGTTGGGCTCGCCCGCTTCCCCACAGAGCTGGCCGTTGAAGTCCTGGCAGACGGTGAAGAACACGCCGACCCCCACGATGTCGCTGATGGCGACGCGCGTCGGGACCTCGTTGATGGCCGGGAAGGTGAAGCCTCCGATGCTGAGGGGCTGGTCGAGGGGCAGCGGCAAGCCCGGGGCGAAGATGAGGCCCACGACGGCGACGTTGCCGATGGTGTACGTGCCCGTGACGGTGTGGGCGCTGGCGATCGGGGCGAGGGTGAGCAGGGCCAAGGCGGCCGCACACAGCGCGGTCTTCATGGGCCGAGCAACCGGGATCGCGGCCAAGTAGGTTGCCTGGGAAGCGGCGCCCCGGCAGGCTGGCCTGCCGAGCGGGTTCCCGGAGCCGCCCGAGGCAACACCTTTTTAACCCTGGAGGGGCCATGCCCGGCCGATGGCCAAGCAGGAGAAGAACACCGGCTTCCAGCAGGCGGCCGGCCTCATCCGCTACTTCGACGCGGAGGAGGAGACCGCGATCAAGATCGATGCGCGGGTCGTGTTCATCGTCGCGCTGGTCATGTGCGGCGTGGTCATCTTCCTCGAGCAGTACCCCGGCACGACGCTGCGCTGAGCCGCGCGCCGCCGCAAAGTTTCTTGCGTTCCATGTCGTGGGCGAGTCGTGCGCGTCCTCGCGGGCCAGCTGTTCACGCCCCAGGGATGGGTGGAGGGCCACGTCGTCGTCGAGGCCGGCCGCTGCGTCGAGGTGCGCCCCGGTCCAGCCCGCGTCGAGCCGGCGGCGCGCGGCGTGGTCGTGCCCGCGTTCGTGAACGCGCACACGCACGTCGGCGACGCGGTCGCGCGCGGCACGGCGATCCCCGACGACCTCGCAGCGGCGGTGGGGCCAGCCGGCCACAAGCACCGTGTGCTCGCCGCCGCGCCGGAGACGGCGCTGGTCGAGGGCATGGCGCGCGCGCTGGGCGAGGCTCGCGAGGCGGGCTGCGCGTGGGTGGTGGACTTCCGCGAGCAGGGCCTCGAGGGCTTGGCGCGGCTCGGGCGCGCGCAGGCCTCGGTCGGGCTGGGCGTGCGCGCGTACGGGCGGCCCGCGCAGGGCCTCGAGGATGCCGCCGCGGTGCTCGCGGCCGCGGACGGCCTCGCGGTCAGCAGCGTCGTGGACGATCCAGGCGCCCCCGCCTTGGCCGCCATGGCGCGCGCCGCGGGGAAGGGCTTCGCGCTCCACGCCAGCGAGGGCGCGCGCGAGCCCGTCGACCCGGTCCTCGACCTGGCGCCCGAGCTGGTCGTGCACCTCACCTTCGCGGAGCGCGGCGACCTCGCGCGCGTCGCGGACGCGGGCGCGCGCGTCGCGGTGTGCCCTCGCAGCAACGCGCGCTGGGCCAAGCGCCTGCCGGACGTGCGCGCCATGCTCGACCTCGGGCTCGGGCCTGCCTTGGGCA
>DASYRW010000196.1:0-13685 GCA_036003985.1 Thermoplasmatota archaeon | reverse complement strand
GGGCGCCGTCAGGGAGACCGTCGGCGCGCAGCGGCCCAGGCCGCCCCGGCAAGGCCCGCCACGAGCAGCGCCAGCCCCGGGCCGGGGGCCGCCGCGTCCGCGCGCGCGCCCGCGACGTGGAACGCCCACTGGTCCACGGTCATGCCCCCATCGGCGCTCGTCAGCTCGACGCCAACGGTGTGCAGCCCCGGCCCGAGGGGCGCTGCCGGCCGCACCTCGAGCCGGCCGGGCAGCAGCGCAACCCCCTGGTGCTGCGGCACCTTGTCGAGGAACACGCTCACGCCGTCGAGGCTGGCCGGCGCGGGGCCGGTGAAGTTCACCGCGACGAGCCGGACCGCCGCGTCGACGGTCGCGTTGGGCGGGGGTTCGCGGGCCGTGATGACCGGCGCCGGCCGCGCGGGCGTGGGCAGCGTGCGGAGCGTCGCGTTCGGCGAGCGCGCCGTGTTGCCGGAGCCGTCGCGGAAGTCGACGTACCAGCTGTAGAGCGTGGCGGGCCGCAGGCCGATGACCGGGAAGGCCTGCTGCAGCGAGCGCACGCCGATGGGGCTGTGCACCTCCTCGCCGCCGGCGGCAGGCCGGATCACGAGATCCGCCGCCGCGTACTCGTCGGTCGACGTCACGAGGTCGAAGGAGTGGTCGGTGACGTTGGCGGGCGCGCCGATGGTGAAGTTCGGCGGCTGCACGTCGCGGACGATGACGAGGGTCGCGTTGCCGTCCACCGGGAAGGTGAGGTCGATGGTCAGGTTCGGCAGGCCCGACGTGTAATTGAAGATGCGGACGCCCTCGCCGGCGCTGTCGAGGTCGTCCGCCGGGCGCTCCTTGAGGTCGAAGTGCGGGTCCACTTCCACGTACACCTGCTCGGCGCGCGCCACGTCCCACCCGCGCACCAGGATCGCGCCGTGGACTTGCGTCCGCGCGGTCGTGATGCTGAACACGGCTTCCTCGCCGCGCACCTCGCGCACCAGCTCGAGCGCCACGTCCTCACCGCCCGCAGACGCCGCCGCGGCGTCGCGGGCGAGCTCGATGGAGAAGCCCTCCTCGAGGGCAGCGGCCGGCGGCGCGCCCAGCGTGAGCGCGAGGAGCAGAGGGACGGCGGTGGCGAGCGCGGGGTGGGGCATCGGCGCACCTGGAACACCGGGTGGAAGAAAAGGATGGCGCGGGCAGCGCCTGCCCGCGCAGCTGCGAAGCTCAGACGACGTTGCCCTGGATCAGGCCCGCACCCTGGCGGTCGGCGACGAAGCCCAGGTCCTTGGCGCCGGCCTTCAGGGCGTTCACCACGTCGGTCGCGGTGGCCGCGGTGTGCGTGCTCTTGTAGAGCGCCGCGAGGCCCGCCACGTGGGGCGTGCTCATGCTCGTGCCGGACGCCAGCACGTAGCACGAGTCGGCGTTGTTGTTGTTGCACGGCTGGCGGTTGCTCCAGGCCGAGGCGATGGTGTCGCCGGGCGCGATGAGGTCCACCGAGGGGCCCTGGCTGGAGTAGCTGCACCACGCGTTGTTCGCGGCGCTGCAGGTGATGGTGGTCACGCCGTTGTAGGCGCCGGGGTAGCCCACGCAGTTCGTGCACGGGCCATCGTTGCCGGCTGCCGCGGTCATGAGGCCGCCGTTGTTGAGGAAGCCGTTCACCGCGTCCTGCAGCACCTGCGCTCCACCTGCGCCGCCCAGCGAGAGCGACTCGATGAAGCAGCCGGCGTTCTTGCCGTCGGTGATGCCGTTGGCCACCTGGGTCCAGGTGCCCGAGCCCTGGCGGTTCAAGACCTTGATGCCGCCGATGCTCGCGCCGGGGGCGATGCCCGCGACGCCCTGGTTGTTGTTGAACTCGGCCGCGGCGGTGCCGGTCACGTGGCTGCCGTGGCCGTTGTCGTCGTAGGCGGCGGCCTTGTTGCTGACCTCGTCCTTCCAGTAGAAGTACGTGAGGTCGTTCAAGTCCTCGTGGGTGCGGCGCTGGCCCGTGTCCACGATGCACAGCTTGACGCTGGCCGCGCCGGTGCTGCGGTCCCAGGCGTTCTCCATGTTGGTGGTCGCGGGCTTCATGTCATACTGGTAGTTCGCGTAGTGCGTGTCGTTGGGCACGAGGTCGACGTGCACGGCGAGGTCGTCGCGCTCGATGTACCGGACGTTCGGGTCGGCCTGCGCGTGGGACCGCAGCTGCGCTGCGTCGCGGGGCTCGACCAGCAAGTAGGACAGGTCCTCGCTCACGGCCACGACGTTCTCGCCCGCGTACTGCGAGCGGTCCGCCGGCAGCGCGTGGAAGCCCACGATCCAGTGGTTGCCGGGCGTGGCCTCCGACGCGGGCGGCGCGGCGACCGCGGGCAGCGTGGCATGGCCGTCGGCGGCGAGGGCCGCGGCCGGGGCGATCATGAGCAATCCCGTCAGCACAATCCAGGTTTTCATGTGTTGGCCTCCGTCCTGCAGCCCTCGAGGCGGGCCGCCCCACACGGAACCTCGCGGCGCGCCCCCGCGCCGCGTCGGCGGGCGCGGAGCGCGCTCTTGCGATTTAACGTTGTCCTCCACAACGCGGGCGATGTACGGAATCGTCGGGTTCTTCGGGTCGAGGCGGCCGGTCGCCGTTGACCCGCTGCGCCCCACGTTGCAATTTCGAAATCGCAGGGCGCCTGCGGGAAGCGTTGCGTGTCGGCATCCATCCGGCCGGGTGCGCGCTGCGGCGGGGCCCTACGCCAAGCCGCGGCTGGCCGGGGCGCGACAGGCTGATGGCCGGGGAGGCGATGCCGCCGCGATGCGCGCGCGGCTCCTGGGGGCAGCGGTGTGCCTGCTGACATTCCCGTCCTTCGCAGCCAGCGCGGACGCCAACGGCGCGCCGGCGCCGCCGGATCCCGTGAGCGCCCTCGATGCGGCCCGGGCGGCCGCCGCCTTGGAGCAGTGGGACGCCGCGCGCGCTGCCCTTGGCAACATCAGCGCCGGCCTCTTGGCGCGGCCGGCGCCGGCGGACCCGCCGGGCCGCGACCTCGGCGCGCACCTCGACGCCTTGGCGGATGCGGCGGCTCGCGAGGACGCCGCCGCGTTCGCGGTCGAGGCCGCGCTGGTCCGCGCCGGCGCGGTGCATGCGAGCCTCGCCGTGGCCCGCGACGCGCTCGCGCGGGGCGCGGTGGACCTCTGGCTGCTGCCGCGGCTGCTCGATCTCGACCGCGCCGGGCCCGAGTTCGCAGCGCTGTGGGACCGCGTTCCCCTGGAGCCCGACAACGCGACGCTGCAGGACCGCGCGCTGCAGCGGTTGCTCGACCGCGTGAGCGAGGCCGCGCGCGTCGAGGTGGCGCTGGCGGGCAGCGCGGTGGATGCGGGCTTGCCCGACGACGCGGCCGAGCATGCCGGGGCCGCGGACGCACTGGCGCGGGCCCTCGCGCCCGAAGCCGCCCAGCTCCCCGAGCCGCTGCGCGCGGGCTGGGAGCAAGCCCTCGCCGATTGGCCGGAGGTCGTCGCGAGCATGGACGCGGAAGGGACGCGCAACGCCAGCGAGGCGCTGCGCACGGTGCTGCTGGGCCTGGGCCTGGGGCGCACGCTCGTGCTGCTCGACAGCCACGCCGACGCCGTGCTCGTCGTCGCGCTGGCCGCGGAGCAGAGCGTCCGTCTCGCGCGGTCGGCGCCAACCGTCAACGCGTCGCTGCTGAACGACGCCACGGCGCTGTCGCTCACCTCCACGCACCAAGCCCACCGCGGGGCGATCTTCGACGCCGGCGAAGGCGACATCGGCCCCCTCGACACGAACGTGACCTCGCTGGGCAACCACCTCGCCGAAGGCTCGAGCCTCGTGGCGATCCACGCGAACGTGGAGTACATCCGCGGCGACCTCCGACGCATCGCGCACCTCACCTTCGGGAGCTTCGCCAAGATCGAGTTCGTCAACATCCCGCAGAACTACACGCGCAACTTCACCCTCTTCGCGGGTCGCTTCCCGTTCGCGGGCGTGGCCTCCTGGGAGGCAGCGCTGCGGTGGGACCCCGGCATCGCCCAAGCCGTGCAGGTGAGCAGCGGGCTCTTCGAGCTCGACGTGGTCTCGGACAACGCGAACGGCACGCTCCGCCTGCGCGGCGCGCGCACCTCGGCGCAACCGCGGGACGCGATCCTGGCCAACTTCGTGTTCCAGGGCCTCGGGCCGCAAGGGTCCAGCACGAACGTGACCTTCGACAGCTTCGGCATGGTGGCCGGCGATGGCCGCGAGGTGGAGGTGTTCCTCCTCCGGCCCGGGAACGTGTTCATCGCGCTCTTCGACCCCGGCGCCGTGGCGAACGCCACGGGGGATGACGACGAGAACACCCCCACGAACCCGGCCCTGCGGGAACGGACACCGGGCCCCGAGGGGCTCGCCGTCGTCGCGCTCGCCCTGCCCGCGCTCGTGCGGCGTCGGCGCATCGGTCCTTGACGCCGCTTCTCGCTACTTCTTCGAATGGTGCGAAAAACCCCCCGCAATGTTCAAGCCGACCCGTTCGGCTTCGGGTCGGGGGCCACGGATGTCACTCCGACCGGGTCACGCCGCAGGGCTGACGATCACGCTCGTCGCGCTCGTCGCCGCGGGGGCGCGGGCCGGCATCGACCCCGATCCCCAGAACCCGCTCGTTTGGACCTGCGAGACGCTCGATGGCAGCTGTGCCACCGTGCTCGGAGCTTACGAGGCGCTCTACGAGGACCCGGGCGCAGGGCCGCAGGAGGCCGCCTTCGCGCTGGTCGGCACCTTGCAGGGCAGCGAGGCTGGCGCGTGGGCGCTCGAGCGCGGCCAGGCGACCGCGGCTGCCATGGGGAGCGCTCCCGTCGGCGTCGCCTCCGACGCCGCGGCGGTTTCGGCGGCCCTGGACGCGCCCTCCCTCGGCGTGGCCCCGCCCAGCCCTCCCATCGGGGCGGCCGGCCCGACGCCGGCGCTGGACCTCGGCGCGCTCGACGGCGCGGCAGCGGGCGCCGATGGCGCCATCGGCACGGCCGCGCAACCGGCGCCCGACCTTCCCGACGAGGACCTCGAGGCCCTTGGCACGCAGGTCGAGCAATGGCTCCTCGTCCAGCTCCCGGGCTTGCTCCTCCAGGGGGCCGAGGTCCAGTCCCCGGCGTCCCCCGGGACGACGGCGCTCCGGCCAGACCTCGGACCCGCCGGCGAACCCTTCGACACGTCGCTCCCGTCGCCCCTCGAGCGACACGACGTGGTCGCCCCCCCCGACGACGGCGACCGCGCGCTCCCCGCGCCCGCGGCGAGCGCCCCCCGCGACGCGGCGGCCACCGCCGGCCCTGCGCCGGCCTCGCCGCTGGCGATGGCCCTCGAGGAAGCGCGCGCGCCCGCGTTCGCGGCGCTGCTGTCGGGCCTCCTGCTCGTGCCCCCCCTGTACCACCGCCTGCAGCGCCACCGGCTGCTCGACCACGAGGGCCGCGCGCGGCTGTTCCGGATCATCAGCGAGCGCCCCGGCATCCACATCGAAGAGCTGGCGCGCCTCACCGGCATGTCGCGCTCCACGGCGGTGTACCACCTCCGCCTGCTGGAGCGCCACGCCCACGTGCTCGCCATGGGCGCGCGGAAGTCCGTGCACTACTACCCCAACAACGGCGGCCAGGAGCCGCGCCGCCGCGAGCAGCTCGCGCTGCTGGCCAGCCCTCGCGTGCGCAGCGTCGCGCACGTCATCGCGGAGCGCCCGGGCGTCGCGCGCAACGAACTCGCGCCTGCGGCCGGCATCACCCTCAGCACCCTGAGCTGGCACCTCGGCCGGCTCGTCGCGGCCGGGCTCGTCGAGGACCGCCCGCTGGACGGCGGGCAACGGGGCCTGTTCCCCGCGGCGGGGCTCGCGGAGTTGCTTCAGCCGTGGGCGCAGGCCGCATTCGCGCCGGAGGCCGCCCCGGTCGTGGCGGCGCCCGCGGTGTGATGACCTCGCTTGGGACCCCGCGCAAGGGGCCGCGTCACATGTCCACGATGCAGCGCCACATCCCAGCGGGGCCGAGCGGCACGATCCCTGCGTAGAGACTGGCCGTGGCCTCGCAGTGCAGGGTGACCGGCAGCCACAGGATGACGGCGCCGTGCGCGAAGGGGCCGATGCAGGACGTGACCGGCGACGGCAGGGGCGCCGGCGGAGGGGGGCCCACAGCGTCGCACTCCCACCGGAGCCCGCCCAGGCCCGGGAACGTGTGGTTGAGCCAGATCGTCAGGTGGCCGACGTAGCCCGTGGTGTCGACGTAGCCCACGAAGTCGTTGCTCAGCAACTGGGGCGCCGCGCCGTCGCACGCGTTGCCGAAGGGCGACAGGCTCCCGCACCGCAAGTCGTCGGGCAGGTGGGTCGCCCCGGCCGGGGCCGCGCCAGCCAGCAGGAGGAACCCCGCGGTCAGCACGACCGTGCCCTTCATGGCTCGGTCGACGCGTCGCAATCGCTAAGCTGTTTCTGGCTAGAAGCTCGCCGCGGCGCGCTCGCGGGGTCGCGATCGGGCCCGATGCGCGGGCGGTGCGCGGTGGAGGGTGAGCGCGGCGGCGCCGCGGCGTCGGGGCCGGCCGTGGTCGCGCCGCGGCCGTGCGGGGAGGTTTTCCCAAGCCCGCGGCGAGGCCGCCCGGGGCACGAAAGCTTTTTCAAGGGGTTCCAACATCAAGGCCCCTGCGCGGGCCCTCCACAGCCAAGTGCGAGGGCCTTTTGAGGTCGGTCGTGTGGACGCTGCGGTGACCGGTTCTGAGCAGCAGCTCATCGAGGAGTTGCAGGACAAGAAGGAGAAGCTGAACCAGCAGGCCAACCGCCACCGCGACCTCCGCGACCGGCTCAACGACGAGACGAAGAAGCACGCGGGGAAGCGCGACGAGCTCAACGCCAAGGTCCGCGGCCTCATCGAGAAGGCCAACGGCAACCGCGCGAAGCGGGACGAGCTCAACAAGAAGGTCCAGGAGGCCAAGAAGCTCCGCGACGAGCTGAACAAGGCCTCCAACGACAAGGCCGAGAAGCTCAACGAGCTCAAGCGCCAGCGCGCGCGCCCTGGCGACGCGATCAACGTCCAGCGGCTCAAGCAGCAGCTCCGCAAGCTCGAGTACGACCAGCAGACCAAGGTGCTGACCCCGAAGAAGGAGAAGGAGCTGATCGACCTCCTCTCGGGCCTGCAGAAGGAGATCAAGGGCAAAGAGAAGGAGATGGAGAACGACGCGGGCGTCCGCGACGCGTACCTCGAGATGAAGGACGCGAAGGAGAAGGCCGAGGAGGCCCACCGCGCCGTCACCGCGGCCGCGAACGCGGCCCAGGAGCAGCACGACGCCATGGTCAAGCTCTTCGAGGAAGCCGACGCCATCCGCAAGGAGGCGGATGGCGCCCAGGAGCAGTTCATCAAGGCGAAGACCGAGGCGGACAAGGTCCACCAGGAATACATCGGCATGGTGAACCAGATCCGCGACTACGAGAAGCAGATCATCGGCCTGCGCAACAAGATGCGCGCGGACCGCGGCCAGAGCGAAGGCGGCGAGGCCAAGGCCGAGGCCGAGGACATCTTCGCGAAGTTCAAGGCCGGCGAGAAGCTCAGCACCGAGGACCTCATGGCCCTCCAGAAAGCCGGGCTCCTCTGAGCTGCGACGCCGCTACTTGGCCGGGTCCTGCGCCTCGGCCGGAGCCGCGACGCGCCGGCCGCGCGGATCGGGGTCGTTCGCGCGAGGCTCGTCGCCGGCGACGCGCTCGCGGGGCTTGACGTCCCGCACCACCGCCATCATCTCGCGGGCGTGGGTCTCGATCACGCGCGCCTCGGCGCGGCGGAGCAGTTCCGAGAGCGCGGCCGGGCTCGTCGACTGCCGCGCGGCCAGCTGCCGGAGCGTGATGCGGCGGGGAATCTCGTAATAGCCTGCCTCCACGGCCCGCGCCAGGGCGACCTGCTGCCGCGGTGTGAGCAGGTCCTTGGCCCCCGTCCCCGGAGGGAACGCGGGATCCGCGCGGACGCTGGAGACCTCGGCGGATGCCGAGGCTGCGAACGCGAACACCTCCTCGCGCTGGCCGGCGAGCTGGACCAGGGCGGGCGCGCCGGGCTCCAGCGCGATGTGCTGGACTTGGAACTGGCGGAGCAGCTCGTCGAGGGGCTTCGGGAGCCCGGCGACGTCCCCGTGCACGACCCGCCCGGGAGCGTGGACCTTGAGGCTCGCCTGGACGCCGACGTCCCGGAGCCAAGCGTCCAGCTCGGGGAGGACGCTCGCCGTGGCATGGTCCAGATGCACGAACAGCGTCCAGCCTCGGGACGTGGGGAGGAAGCGGAGGCGCATCCGGATGGGCGGCTCCGGCAAGGCGAGCCGGGCGGTCCCGACGCGCACGACGGCGAACAATTCCTCGCGTGGGTCGGCCGACGACACGGCATCACGGCCAGCCCAAGAGGTTCGCCCCGATCCGTATAGTTTCGGGCCGGGAATTGAGCATCCGACCATGTTCGTTTCCGAAGATTGTCCAGATTCCCGCGCGGGCCGCCGTCGGGGGTGCACGCCCAGCGCGAGCTTTCGGCACGCTCATCGGGCGCGCCCCAGCTTGCAGTCGGGGATGCGCATGCTGCTTGAGCGAGCCGCGGGCTTCTTCCAGGCACAAGGTTGGCGGGTCGTGGTGAACCCCTGCGTCATCGGCGACAGTGGCGCGATCCACACGCCGGACCTCCAATTGCTGAAGGACGGCGAGAAGCCCCGCGTCGCGTTCGTGCTGGACGCGCTCGACGGGCACGTGCCCCTCGAGCAGCGCGCGCACATGGCCAAGGACATGGGCCTCCAGCCGGTCTTCGTCGTGGGCGACCCGAGCCCCGAGGTGCGCGGCTGGGCCGAGCGCCACCACCATGAGCTGGTGCTGGAGGACGCGCTGCCGGCCGCGCCACCGCCCGGCGCCGCCCTCGCCACGCTCGCTGCGCCCGCGACGCCCGCCATGGCCGAGCTGCCCCCCGCTCCGGAGCCGGACGACGATGGTGGCGCGATGCTGCTGCCGTCGGCGGTGGCCGCGCCGATCTCGCCGCCGGCTCCTGCCGCCCCCGAGGACGACGGGGGGGCTGTGCTGCTCACGGCCCCGGCGGCGCGCCCGCGCGCGCCAGCCCGCGCGCTCCCGCCCCCGGCGGAGACCGAGGACGATGGCGGCGTCGAGCTGCTCGGGTCCCGCGCGGCGCGTGCGCCGATCGCGGCCCCGGTCGTCGCGTCCGAGCGCGCGGCTGCCTGGGAAGCCGCCGCGGCCGAATCCAACGGCGCCGAGCTGCTGCCATCGCTGCCCAGCAACGCGCAGGACGCCGAGAAGGTCGCCAAGCACGACCTGAGCATCTGGGACCCGCGCGCGCGGCTGGCGCAGGTGAAGCAAGCCGCCAAGGCGCTGAGCTTCGAGACCACCGCGGGGCCCTCCGCGTCGTCGAGCGCGTGGCTCAACGGGCTGCGGCGGCGGGACTGAGCGCCCTGCCCTCCGGCGCGGCGGAAAGGGTTTAGCGCCCCACCCCGCTCTCGCCGGCGTGCAGGCCCCCACCCTCGCTGCGACTGCGGTGGCCCGCGCGCCCTTGCGCTGCGATCCCTACGCGTTGTTCCTGGCGCTCCGCCGCGACGCGCCGCGGAGCGTGCTGCTCGACGCGCCGCCAGGCGCAGGGCGCTGGGCGTTCATGGCGGCCGGCGACTTGCAGGTCGTCGAGGCGCGCCGCGAGGGCTTCCAAGCCGTGGACCGCGCCCTCGGCCCCGCGCGAGCGCGAGCGCCTTCACTGCCGCCCTTCGCGGGGGGCTTCGTCGGCCTGCTCGGCTACGACCTGGCGCGCGAGCTGGAGCGCCTCCCGGCGCGCGCGCCCGACGTGCTCGGGCTGCCCACCGTGCGAGGTTTCCTCCTGGACGAGGTCCTCGCCTGCGACACCGAGGCGCGCGTCGTCCACGCGGTCGCCGCGCCGCGGCCAGGCGAGACCGCCAAGGAGGTGGAGGCGCGCGCTGCGGACCTGCTCGCGCGCGCGCAAGGATCGCTGCGGGTGCCGGAGGGCCGCGAGGCCGGTGGGGTCGCGGCGAGCGACGCAGGCGCCCGAGGCTACCAGCGCATGGTCCGCGACGCGAAGGAGCTCATCGCGGCGGGCCACACCTACCAGGTCAACCTCGCCCATCGCCTGAGCTGGCGCAGCACGGCCGATCCCCTCTGGCTTCATCAGCGGCTCCGCGGCCTGAACCCGAGCCCCTTCGCCTTCTACCTCGACAGCGGCGATTGGCAGCTCGTGAGCTGCAGCCCCGAGCGGCTGCTGCGCGTGCGCGGACGCGACGTGGAGACGCGCCCCATCGCGGGCACCTACCCCCGCGCGGGCGCCGCGGAGGAGGAGGCCCAGGCCGCGCGCCTGCGCGCCGACCCGAAGGAGCGCGCCGAGCACACGATGCTCGTGGACCTCGAGCGCAACGACCTCGGCCGCGTGTGCGACTTCGGCAGCGTCCGCGTCGCGGAGTTCATGGCGACGGAGCGGTACAGCCACGTGGTCCACCTCGTGAGCAGCGTGGTCGGCCGCCTGCGGCCCGGCGCGACGAGCATGGGCGCGGTGCGCGCGTGCTTCCCCGGCGGCACCATCACGGGCGTGCCGAAGGTGCGCGCGATGGAGATCATCGAGGCGCTCGAGCCGAGCCGCCGCGGCTTCTACACAGGCAGCGTTGGCTGGATCGGCTTCGATGGCGACGCAGACCTCAACATCGTGATCCGCACCATGCTGTGCAAGGACGGCCAGGTCCACGCGCCCGTGGGCGCGGGCATCGTCGCCGACAGCCACCCCGAGCGCGAGTGGCGCGAGACGCTGCACAAGGCCCGCGCGATGCTGGTCGCGGCGGGGGTGGAAGCGCCGTGAAGGTGTGGCTCAACGGCGCGCTCTGCGAGGCCGCTGACGCGCGCGTGAGCGCGCTGGACCGCGGCTTGCTGTATGGCGACGGGCTCTTCGAGTCGCTGCGCTGCTTCGCCGGCCAGCCGTTCCTGTTGGGGCAGCACCTCGAGCGCCTGGCCGCGGCCGCCGCGGAGCTGGAGCTGGACCTGGACCTGCCACCGCGGAAGGTGCTTGAGGAGGCGGTCGGGGCGCTGCTCGCGGCCAATGGGTTGGCGCGCGCCGACGCGCGGGTGCGGGTGACGGTCACGCGCGGCGCCGGCGGCGAGGGGCTGTGGCCGCGCGACGCTCCTGCGCCGACGGTGCTGATCACGGCCGAGCCCGTCGCGCTCCCGCCGTGGCTCGAGGCAGGGGGTGGGGCCAGCGCCGTCACGAGCGCGCACCGCGTCGCCAGCGGCCGCGCGCACGCCAAGAGCACGAGCTTCCAGGTCCATGTGCTGGCGAAGCGCGAGGCCGCGCGGGCCGGCGCGTGGGAGGCGATCCTGCGCAACGACCGCGGCGACGTCGCGGAGGGCGCGACGAGCAACGTGTTCGTCCTCGCCCACGACGGCGCGCTGGCCACCCCGCCGCCCGAGGCCGGCATCCTGTTGGGCCTGACGCGCGCCGTCGTGCTTCGGATCGTGCAGCCGACGCTGTGCATGGACGCGCGCGAGGCACCCTTGCCGCTGGAAGAACTGCGCGACGCGCGCGAGGCGTTCCTCACGAGCAGCGTGGCCGGCATCGTGCCGCTGGTGAAGCTGGACGGCCGCGCGATCGGCGACGGCGCGCCGGGGCCCGTGACGCGCGCGGCGCGATCCGCCTACGCGCAAGAGGTGCAGCGGAGTTTCGGAAACGGGAACTCGAAGCGAAGCGATTCCGTTATGTAGCTCGGCACCGCATGGGGCCGCGGGGCATTTTGCCCCACGGGATGGGATGCGCGTGCAGACGAAGTTCGATCGCAACTACGTCGAAGTCGTCCTGAAGTGTCCGGTGAAGATGGAGGAGAAGCTCATCGAGCAGATCCTCCAGTACAACGAGTGGGTAGAGCTGCAGGAGAAGATGCAGGGCACCATGGTGCTGAAGCCCGAGTGGCTCACCTGAAGCCCAGCAGCGTTCCCTTTTCCTCACATCCCCTCGCGCAGCGCACGCTCCACCACCTCGGCAAGTTGGCGGAGATCGGTGCAGCCCTCGACCGCGAGGTCGGCGCGGCGGGCCACGTCGGGGCCGCTCGGGTTCACGGCGATGCCGAGGCCGACGCGCTCCCACACGGGCACGTCGTTCACGCCGTTGCCGCAGTGGATCACACGCTCCAGCTCGACCTTGTTCGCCTTGGCCCAGGACCGCAGGCTCGCGAGCTTGTCCTCGCGGTATTCGATGGCCGCGACGATCTTGCCGTCGCGGGTGCCGCCCTCGCTGCACAGCACAGGGTCGAGGGTGGGCTCGGCCAGCTCGGCGAGGAAGCGCGGCTGGTCGGTGAGCACGCCCACCTGCAAGCCGAGCTCGCGCAGACGGCGCACGCCGTCCGGGATGTGGGCCAGCCAGGGCCCCCTCAGCACGGCCGCGCGGGCCGCCTCGACCGAGGCGCCCTCGAGGACCGCGAACTCGGCGAAGAAATTCTCGCGCAGGGTTTGAGCGCCGGCGAAGTACGCCTCGTCGAGCCGACGGATCTCGGCCTCCTTGCCGAGGGCTTTGGAGGCTTCGAGGAAGCACGTCGTGGTGAGCAACGTGCCGTCGAGGTCGAGGGTGCAGAGCTGGAAGCCGCCCACGGGGGCGCAAAAGCTGTTCCCGGCTTCAACCTAGGGCTGGGGGCGGCGCGTCAGCAGGTCCACGATGTCGATGTAGCTGCCGCAGGCCTTGCAGCGCTTCTTGGCCGCGAGGAACGGGACGACGGCCCTCTGGCCGCACTTGGGGCAGGTGTCCAAGGGGCTTCGCCGGTACATGGCCTGCCCGCTAGCTTAAGGTTTGTCGCACGGCCGTGTGGCCTCCTGGCCGGGGGAGGGTGCCCCGGGAGCGCTGGTCCCAGTCAGCGCTTGATGCCGAGCTCGCCCAGCCGGCCGTCGAGCCGGCGGCGGTAGGGCGGGCCGAGGGCGCGCGCGAGGGTGTTCAGCTCGTCCATGTTCTGGATCAGCGCGCTCTTCTGCGCGCCTTCGAGCAGCTCGCGGAACCGGCGGCGCGCGCGGAGGT
Organism: Thermoplasmatota archaeon; assembly: GCA_036003985.1. Taxonomy (GTDB): domain Archaea; phylum Thermoplasmatota; class SW-10-69-26; order JACQPN01; family JAIVGT01; genus JAIVGT01. The sequence continues at coordinate 749 of DASYRW010000196.1, read as the reverse complement.
GCTCCGCAACTTTGAACCCGCACAGCAGGATCACGAACACACCCAGCAGCGCCGCGACGCCGCCGAGGAAGAGGTTCTGGTTCAGCTCCTCGCCGCCGAACTGGCCCATCCACAGCAGCGCGGCCGCGATGAAGAGGAGCGGCGCGCCCACCAGGGTCGCGACAGCGTTGACCGCGAGATTGACCGTGGTCAGGCGCTCCGGCCCGTCGCCCTTTTTCTTGGCCTTGCGGGGACCGCGGCGCTTGCTCTCGGCCATCGGCGCTGCGATGGCCCGGGTGCTCTTGAACCTTGCCGAACGACCCTTGCGCGCCAGATCCCCAGGAGCGCGCGCCCCAGGCGCCCAGGCAAGTCTTTTCCGCGGGCCGACAGTTGCGGTCGCGTGGGCTACTTCCTGAACCCGTGGGCCCTCGGCGGCATCATCGTCCTCGTGTTCGCCTGGGCCATGAGCGCGTTCGTGTACTTCGCGCGCCCCTCGGGGTTGCAGAACCGGCTGGTCGCGCTGATGCTCGCGCTGGAGGGCGCGGGCATGGGATGCGGCGTGGGGCTGATGTGGCTCACCGACGACTACGCCGCCAGCTTTGGTTGGCAGATGGTGGGCTTCACGACCTTTGCAGCCAGCATGCCCGTCTACATGCTGTTCCTCGGGACCCTCGACGCGCCCTTGGCCCGGCCGTTGAAGCTCCGGCTCGTGCGCCGCGCCCTCGCAGCCTGCGCCGTGATCGCGCCCGTGATCGTCATGCTGAGCCCGC
>DASYRW010000195.1:0-24443 GCA_036003985.1 Thermoplasmatota archaeon | reverse complement strand
GATGACCTTGCGCTCCGCGGCCTGCAGGCGGTTGTGCACGGCCGCCTTCGAGATGCCGAAGATGCCGCTGAGGTCGTCGAGGGTCACCGAGCGCGGGGTGTTGTAGAAGCCCAGCGCGAGGGCGGTCTTCAGGACCTCCAGCTGCTTGGGCGTCAGGTTCTCGCTGAAGGCCCCGGTGATCTGCTGCTCGGGGTCGTACTCGTCGATGCGGATGAGCTTGAAGTCGTCGTAGCGGCCGCCGTTCATGCCGCGCTCGTAGGCGTTGAGCATGTCGGCGATGTCCACCTTGCCCGCCACCACAAGCCGGGCGTGCCAGTAGCCCTGCTTGACCACGCTCGGCTGCACCATGGCCGTGTCGCCGAAGTACTCCAGCGCGAAGGCGGCCGGCGAGTTCGAGTCGCGGAGGCGCTCGATGCTGGCGGCGCAGCGGATGCTCACGGCGTCCTTGGCCGTGCGCGCGATCTCGTGCCGGTCGTAGAGCTTGTCGAACACCTGCAGCAGCTCGCGGGTCGCGGCGTCGGGGCCGACGAGCGTCACGAGGTACCGCGCGACCTTCGTGTCGGCGTCGAAGCCGGTCTGGCTCACCAACGCCTTGGCGCCTGCGTTGCGCTCCGTGAAGGCGCAGAGCGGATAATGCTGGTTCCGAATCTTGTAAACGACTTCGGTGAGCCCCATCATCCTCTCCGCGCCGGCGGTAACGGCGGGGCCCCATATAGCCTTAACCTCCGCAGCTTGGGAGGCCCCGACAGCACGCCCGAGGGCATGCATGCAAAGCGTTTTGTTGGCGCGCGCGGTGCCCGCGGCCCGTCAGCCGGGCGCCCAACGCAGCACGGGCTTGCGGGCGGCGGCGACCTCGTCCACGCGCTGCACGCTCAGGTGGTGAGGAGCGCTCCTCACCAGCTCCGGGTCCTCGCGCGCGATGCTGAGCAGCGCCTCCACGAGGCGGTCGAGCTCCTCCTTGCTCTCGGACTCGGTGGGCTCGATCATCAGCGCCTCCTCGACGATGTGCGGGAAATACACCGTGGGCGCGTGGATGCCATAATCGAGCAGGCGTTTCGCGACATCCATCGTGCGGATGCCCTTCTCCTGCTTCAGCTTCCGTCCGCTGACGACGAACTCGTGCTTCCGGAGCTGCTTGCCCGGCAGCTCCCAGGGTCCGAGGATCTTCTGCTTCACGTAATTGGCGTTGAGCACAGCCTTGCGCGTGTTCATCGCGAGCCCGTCGCTGCCGTGGAGCAGGATGTAGGTGTGCGCGCGCAGCAGCACCCCGAAGCTGCCGTGGTAGGAGCGCACGCGGCCGATGGTCTTGGGCAGGCTGTCGTCGAGGAAATACGATCCGTCGGGCCGCCGGCCCGCCAGGGGGATGGGCAGGAAGTCCTTCAGGTGGGCCTTGACGCCCACCGGCCCCGCGCCGGGTCCGCCCCCGCCGTGGGGCGTGCTGAGGGTCTTGTGCGTGTTGAGGTGCGCGATGTCGAAGCCCATCGCGCCGGGGTTCGTGACGCCGAGGATCGCGTTGAGGTTCGCACCGTCGTAGTAGAGCAGCGCGCCGGCGTCATGCACCACCTGCGCGATCTCCTCGACGTTCTCCTCGAAGATGCCGAGGGTGTTGGGGTTCGTGAGCATGAACGCAGCCGTCTTGGGCCCCACGGCGGCGCGCAGCGCCTTGATGTCCACCATGCCCTGCTTGTCGCTCGGGATCTCGATGACCTTGAAGCCCGCTTGGGCTGCGCTCGCGGGGTTGGTGCCGTGCGCGCTGTCAGGGACGACGACCTCGTCGCGCGCCTCGCCGCGGTCCTTGAAGTACGCGCGCGCGATCAGCAGGCCGACGAACTCGCCGTGGGCCCCTGCCGAGGGCTGGAGCGTGACCGCGTCCATGCCCAGGAGCGCGCGCAGTTGCTCCTGCAATTCGTACAGCACCTGCAGCGAGCCCTGGCTCAGGTGCTCCGGCAGCAGGGGGTGCACATCGGCCGCGCCGGGCGAGAATGCGATCTCCTCGCTGACCCGCGGGTTGTACTTCATCGTGCAGCTGCCGAGCGGGTAGGAGCCGGTGTCCACGCCAAAGTTGCGCTGGCTCAAGCGCACGTAGTGCCGCGCGGCCTGGAGGCGCGTCAGGTTGGGCAGCGGCGGCTCGGCGCGCTCCATGGCCCCTGGCACCAGCCCGCCCTCGCGGGGGCTCTCGGGGAGCACGAGCCCCTCGCCGAGCCCCTGGAGCTCGAACAGCAGCGGGGCTGGCCATCGGGCCTGGTGGTGCGCGGGCTGCGTCATCGGCGCACCTCCGACAAGCCTTGCACGAGGCCGTCGAGCGCCTCCTGCGGGTGCAGCTCCGTGACGCACAACAGCATCGCGTGGCCCAGCTCGGGGAATTGGGCCTCGAGGTCGAGGCCGCCCCACAGCTGCTGGCGCTGGAGCAGGCTCGCGTTGACCTGCGCGACCGGGCGCGGGCACTGCACGACGAACTCGTTGAACGTGTAGCCCTCGAAGGGAACCTTGTAGCCCGGCAGCGCTCCGATGCGCTCGGCGAGGTGCTTCGCGCGGCTCGCGTTGAGGCGCGCGATGCGCTTGAGGCCCTTGCCGCCCACCATGGCGAGGTAGAGGGTCGCCATGAGCGCGTTGAGGCCTTCGTTGGTGCAGATGTTGCTCGTGGCCCGCTCGCGGCGGATGTGCTGCTCGCGCGTCTGCAGCGTGAGGCAGAAGGCGCGCTGGCCCTGCTTGTCCTGGGTCTGCCCCACGATGCGGCCCGGCATCATCCTCAGATGCTCCTTGCGGCAAGCGAACAGGCCGAGCGCGGGGCCGCCGAAGCTCGGGCTCTGGCCCAGCGCTTGCCCTTCGCCGATGACGATGTCAGCCCCGTAGCTGCCGGGGCCCTTGACGAGGCCGAGGGAGATCGGGTTCACGCCCACGACGCTGAGGGCGCCCTTGGCGTGGGCCATCTCGGCGACCTGGGCGGCGCGCTCCTCGAACATCCCGAAGAAGTTGGGGTTCTCGAGCACCACGGCCGCGGTCTTGGCGCTGAGCTTGCGCTCCACGTCCGCGAGGTCGGCCTGGCCCGTCCGCGGGTCATAGTCGTACTCGACCACGCGCAGGCCCGGCCCCTCGGCGTAGGCGAGCAGCGTGCCCCTGCGGTCCGCGAGCGTGTGGCGGGGGATGAGCACCTCGTCGCGGGCCGTGATGCGCGACGCCATGAGCGCGGCCTCAGCCAGCGCCGTGGCGCCGTCGTACATGCTGATGTTGGCGGCGTCCATCTCGGTGAGCAGGCACACCATGCTCTGGAACTCGAACATGGCCTGCAGCATGCCCTGGCTGGCTTCGCTTTGGTAGGGCGTGTACGAGGTGAGGAACTCGCCGCGCGACGCGATGGCGCGGACCTCGGGGGGCACGTAGTGATGGTACATGCCCGCGCCGAGGAAGTGGGGCAGGTCGGTGAAGTGGCTGTTCTTGGCCAGGGTGCGCATCTGCCTGCGGCGCACCTCCATCTCGCTGAGGCCCTTCGGCAGCTGCAGCGGCGCGCGCACGTTGGCGGGCACGTCCTTGAACAGCTCGTCGGTGGAGCGCAGGCCCATCTCCTGCAGCATCAGGGCGATCGCGTGCTCGCCTTCGGTGTAGTGCATCTACTCACCGATGTGGGCCCGGTAGCCCTTCGCGTCCAGCAGCTTCGCGGCCTCGCCGGGGCTGTCCAATTGGAGCACGACGAACCAGCCCTTGCCGTAGGGGTCCTGGTTCATCACCTCGGGCGTTTGCTCGAGGGCGGTGTTCGTGTCCGCGACGGTCCCGGAGGCGGGGCTGTAGATCGGGCTGACCGACTTGATGCTCTCGACCTCGCCCAGCGTGTCGCCAGCCTTCACCTTCTGGCCCTTGGCGGGCAGCTTGACGTACACGATGTCGGTGAGCTCGTGCTGCGCGTGGTCGGTGATGCCGACCCTGCCCGTGGCGCCCTCGACCTTGAGCCACTCGTGCTCCTTGCTGTAGCGCAAGTCCTCGGGGACCTTCGACGCCATGGAACCACCGCGGCGCCCAAGCGGGCGCAGGGGTGGACAAAGGCTGCCCTGGCATGAAGGTTTGCGTGTGCAGGACTCAGGCGCGCGCGGCGCGGAGGAGGTCCTTGTCGAAGGAGAGCGGCTCCGCGTCGAGCTCGCGGCACGTCGCGACGACGATGCAATCGGTCCAGCTGAGCTTGGGCGAGGCTTCGAACGCGCCCCACGCGGCCATGAGCACCGCCGTGTCGCTGGGCTGGATCTCGGTGTTGGGCTGCGACCAAAGGAAGCTCCCTACGTTTCGCGCGGATGCGCTCCCGGCTCGCTTGCGCGCGAGGAACAGCACCTCGGTGAACACCTCCGCCGGGACCACGATCGGGTCGGCTCCCTCGAACGCCGCCCGGGCTCGCGCGTGGAACTCGTCGCGTGGCTCGAAGAACGCGAAGAGCGCCGACGTGTCAGCGACCCTCATGCCGCCCTGCTCCTGCGCTTCTTCTCGACCAAGTGATCCCACATGGCGTCGGCGGCTTCCTCGTGCAGCTTGCCGCGGCGCGGAGGGCGCTCGTCGGTGGTGCGGAAGAAAGGTGCGTGCGAGACATCGACCTTGCCCGTGCTCGGTACCTTCTGCGCCGTGAACTTGATGCGGTCGCCCTCGCGGATCCCGAGGGCCTCGGCCTCGTCGGCAGGGATGCGCACGGCCAAGCTGTTCCCCCAGCGGCGCACGTCAGCGATCACGGCAACACGTAGATACAGGCGCGTAGATACCATAAAACCTTGTGGCGGGGCGCTGAACACTGAACCTACTCGGGGGACGCATCCGCGCGGGCTTCGTCAGTCCGCGCGCCGCACGTCCCAGGTCTCTTGGGTGCGCTTCGCCGGGAACAGCAAGCTCCAGCCGAACATCAGCGCCGCGACGAGGACGATGAACACGAACTGCGCGATGATCTCCGGCGCGGTCTCCGACGCGGCTGCTTCCATGGGCTCACCTACGGGACGAACGGGATCGGGACGACCACCGCGGGCGACGCAGCGCCGCGGATCATGATATCCAATGTGGTGCCAGCGTTGTGGTGAGGGGGGTCCACGTACGCCAGCGCGATGCCCTTCTTGAGCACGGGGCTCATGGTGCCGCTCGTCACGGCGCCCACCGTCTTGCCCTGGACGTGCACCTCGCACGCTTGGCGCGGGATGCCCCTGTCTTGGACCGCGAGGCCGACGAGGCGCTGGTGCTGGCGGGCGCGCTGCGCCTCCAGCGCGGCCTTGCCGACGAAGTCGTGGTCCCAGGCGACGAAGCGGTCCAGGCTCGCCTCGAGGGGCGTGCGGCCCCCGGCGAACTCGTGCCCTGCGAGGCAGAAGCCCTTCTCGAGCCGCAGCGTGTCGCGCGCGCCCAGGCCGCATGGCTTCAGGCCCCGCGGGCGGCCCGCGTCGAGGAGCTTGCGGAAGACCTCCTCGCCGTGCTTCGACTCGGGAAACAGCTCGAAGCCGTCCTCGCCCGTGTAGCCCGTGCGGCTGATCATCATCCACACGTCCGCGATGGCGCCGAGGGCGCAGCGGAAGCGCTTCACGCCCTTGAGGTCGATGTCGGTGAGGGACTGCAGGATCTCCGCCGCGCGCGGTCCCTGCAGGGCGAAGATGCACGTCTTGTCGGTCTTGTCCTGCACCTCGACCTTCGTGCGGTCGGCGATCCACGCCGCGACCTCGCGGTTCATGCCCGCGTTGGGCACGAGGTGGAACGCCTCGGGCAGGCGGTAGATGTAGAGGTCGTCGATGATCGTGCCGTCGTCGCGGAGCAGGGTGGTGTACTTGGTGCCGAAGGGCGGGATCGCGGGCGCGTTGGCGACGGTCACCTGGGCGAGGGCCTCGCCCGCGCGCTGGCCGCGCACCCACAGGTTGCTCATGTGGCTGACGTCGAACAGGCCGGCCGCGGTCCGCACGGCCATGTGCTCCTCCTGGATGCTCGTGTAGCGCACGGGCATGTCGTAGCCCGCGAACGGCACCATCTGCCCGCCCAGCTCCTGGTGGAGCGCGTGCAAGGGCGTGCGGAGGAGGTCCGCCATCGCGCGGTCAGGGAGGAGGAGTTACTTCAAGCTTCGCCAGCCTTGCGCGCACGCACGACCCAGTTGTCGCGCCACCGCGCCGCGAGGGTCGCGGGCTCGGGGCGCGCGGCGGCCCAACCCGCCGCCGCAAGATCGGCGCGCAGCTCCCCCGCGCTGTAGAGGTAGTACAGCCGGTCGACGCGCGCCCCTCCTGCGACCCACGGCGCCCACACCTGCGACGGCCCGGCGCGCCGCCAGGGGCCGAGGCCCAGCTGCGCGCGCAGGTGCTTCGGCTGGCCGCTTGCCCACATGGTGCACAGCAGCCAGCCCTCGGGGCGCAGCACGCGCCGCGCCTCGCGCAGCGCAGCCACGCGATCGTCGCGCCGCGGCAAGGTGCCGAGCACCGCGACGAGCAGCACCGCGTCCACGCTCGCGTCGCGCAGCGGGAGCGCCTCGGCGAGCGCGCGCACGTCCGGCCGGAACGCGCGCGCCGCGTCGATCGGCGTCGCGTCGAGGCCCCGCGCCCGCGCCGCGCGCGTGTGCCGCCCGCCGCCCGCGCCCACGTCCGCGACGCGCGCGCCCCTGGGCAGGCGGTCGAGGAACTGCTCGACGATCGGCCAAGGCTTCGCGCGCGCCGCGCTCCAGCTCGGCGCGATCCGCTCCCACACCTCGCGCTGCGCGCGCGGATCCACACCCCTGCCAGGGCGCGCGAGCCCTTCAGCGCTCCGTCACAGCACGACGAGGACGCCGAGCATGCCCGGGTGGATGACGCAGCGGTAGACGTGGACCGCCGGCCCCGCGCCCTCGGGCACGGTCCAGGACGCTGTGCCGCCGAGGTCGAAGTCAAAGGCGCCGTCCAGCGCCGTGGCCGTGTGGCCGAAGCCGTACCACGTGACCGTCTCGCCCGGCTGCGCCACCATCGCCGCCGGCGCGAACGCGAGGCCGACCGCCCAGATGTCCCAGCCCGTGGAGGCGGCGTAGGGCGTGTGGCTCGCGACGGCCGCCGGCGCTGCGCCGAGGCCGCCGGTCGCGACGAGCCCGGCAGCCACGGCCAGGGTCCAGCGCGCGTGCATGGCCGCTGCGAGGCGCGCGGACGAGAAAGCCCTTCGCTGCGCAACGTGGGCGCAGGCCGGTCCCGCTTGATCCCTTCGCTGCGTCGACGCCGCCCGCAACGCAACATTGAAGGGGGGCCACGGCGAACGGGTGCCGAGCACCGTGCCCCTCCGCGACCTCGCCGACCGGCGCATGATCATCTTCGCGGGCAAGGGCGGCGTCGGGAAGACGACTTGCTCGTCGGCGACCGCCCTGTGGCTCAGCGAGCACGGCAAGCGCGTGCTCGTGGTCACGGTCGATCCCGCGAAGCGCCTGCGCGACAGCCTCGGGGTGGACGTGGGCTTCACCGAGACCAAGCTGAACGACAACCTCAGCGCGATGATGCTCGACCCGCGCACCGTGGTCCGCGAGTACGTGCAGACCTACGCGCCCGAGCGCTACGAGGAGGTCGTCAACCACGACCTCTTCAAGTACGTGAGCGAGCACATGCCGGGGCTCAACGAGCTGCTCGCCATCGGCAAGCTCGCGCAGATCCGCGAGCGCGAGCACTACGACTGCATCGTCGTGGACACGGCCCCGTCAGGGCATGCGCTGAACTTCCTCAGCGCGCCGCGGTACATCAAGGAGCTGTTCGAGGAGCAGAGCCTCGTGCACCTCGCGCTGAAGACCTACAAGCTCTACGCGGGCTTGCGCAAGGCCGGCTCCACCGTGCTCAGCATGCTGAAGATCAAGGTGGAGGACACGGTGGACATCGACTTCGAGGCGCTGTTCAAGCACATCGCCGACGAGGCCGAGCTGATCAACAAGATGCTCACCGACCCGACGACGGTGCTCAACGTCGTGACGATCCCCGAGAAGCTGCCGGTCGAGGAGAGCATCGAGCTGCTGGACAAGGTCAAGGCGCTCAACATCCACGTGGGCGTCGTCATCGTGAACAAGGTCCAGCCCGACGAGCTCGGCGACCTGCGCGAGGACTTCCTGCGCCTCAACGCCGACGAGGACGTGAAGGAGGACCTGAAGTCGATCGTCGCCAAGGCCGGCTACGATCCCAAGCTCATGAAGCGCGTCGTGAGCACGGTGGAGTTCAGCGACCTGCGCCGCCAGATGAACCTCCACTACCTCCAGGAGATCCGCGCGCGGTCGAGCGTGCCGATCCTCGAGGTGCCGCTGTACCGCGGGGACGTCAACGGCTTGCCCGCTCTTCGGGACTTCGCCAAATTCCTGTTCCCAGAGCAGGGGCGCCAACGGGCAGCTCACCGAAGCGGTTAAGTACCCTGCCAGAGGCTCGCATGGCCATGCGGGCGGGCGGCGTCGTCGGCGCAGTCACGCTGATGCTCCTTGTCCTGCCCGTCGTGGGCGCTGCCCCCGCCGAGGCCGAGCTCCGTGTGCTCGCGCCGATGCACCTCGCCGGGTCGGTCGGCCTCGCCGCGCCGGAGGGCTTCGTCGAGCTTCCCGCGCTGCAGCGGATCGACGGCACGGCGGCGCTGCTCAACATCACGCTCACGCGCCACGCGCCCGCCACGACCCACGCGCGCGCCGCGGCCAGCGACCCCATCGCGGTGGTGCCCCCGGAAGCGGAGGGGCTGCTACCCTTCGGCCACGACGAGCCGGAGATCCAATTCCTCGAGGTCGCGGCGCCCCAGGCCCTCGTGTTCACGACCTGGCAGGCGGCCGCGCGCGCCGTCATGGCCGTCGGCCCCTTCGACCAGGGCCGGCTCACCCTCGCCGGCCAGGCCGCCGAGGTGCGCGAGACCGACGGGCCCGACGCGGGCGAGCTGCCGGCGACGTTCGCGCGGCGCAGCCCCACGGCTTGGTTGGCTGCAGAGGGCGCCGGCGCGCTGCAGGCCAGCGGCTCCGTGCGCGCGCTGTTCGAGGGCGTCGGCATCGTCGTCCAGAACGCCACCACCGTGCTCACCCTCGACACGACGCGGGCCCGCGACGGCGCCGGCTGGGTCGCGGAGGTCCGCTTCACGGATGCGCTGCTCGACGCGCGCGCGGACGACGCGTTCGCGGTCCGCGCGCCGGCCATGAGCTTCCGCGTGGACGGCACGCTGCACGGCCTGCAGGCCTGGGGCGACGTGCGCGTCGACGACGGCGGCCAGGCCGTGGAAGGCCGGCCCGTCGAGGCCCGCGGTCTCCTCGTCGGCGAGATGCGGCCCGGCGGCGGCGCGGTGCGCGTGCGCGCGGCCGGCGACTTGGCCTCCTTGACCCTGGGCGACCGCCAGCAGGACTTCGCGCGCGCCGCGGCAGCCGGGGCTGGCTTGGCGCTCCTCAGCGCGCTGGCGTACTACGGGCAGCACCTGCGCTTCCTCGCCCTGCCCTTGTACGCGCGCATCGCGCCGAACGAGCTCATGGACAACGAGGTGCGCCGCAAGGTGCACGCCCACGTGCTCGCCCACCCCGGCGCGGACGTGAAGGGCACCGCCGAGGCGGTCGGGGTGAGCTGGAGCACCGCGGCCTACCACCTGGCGCGCCTGCAGCGCGAGGGCCTGGTGCTCGCGCGGCGCAGCGGGCGCAGCAAGCGCTTCTTCGTGAACGGCCACGGCGCCAGCGCGCGCGCGGACGCGATCGCCGCGCTCCGCAACCCCACCGCCCTGGCCATCGCCGAGCTCGTGGCGCGGCAGCCGGGGCTCATGCAGAAGGAGATCGGCGCCGCGCTCGCCCTGCCGGCCAGCACCGTGAGCTGGCACATGCGCCGGCTGCGCGCGCTCGGGGTCGTGGCGGAGCAGCGCCGCTGGCGGCGCGCGGAGTACGCGCCGGGCGAGGCGTGGCCCGAGCTCGCGGTCACCATGCGTGGCGCAGCCCCGGTGATGGCCGCGGCGCAGGCCCATCTCCCGCCGACGACGGGCGCGGGCTCCGGCGTGCCGGCGCCGTAGCGTCGCGTCGAGGGCGCGAAGCTCGCTTTCCTCGCGCGCACGCGGCGCGATCGCATCGCGGCACGGCCGCTCGTCGCGCCGCGCGGACCCGCCCGGCGGTCCGGAACGGCTTGGCCCAGGTCTGTGCCCTTTTCTGCTCGTTTTCCCGCGCGACACGCCGTAGCAAGGCTCCCGCTTGCATGGTCGACAGGTCAGGGCTGCCCGGGGGGCGGTGTGACGATGCGCGTCACACCTGCCACAGCTTGCCATGCTCCGGCCTCGCTCAGCGCGTCGAAATCGGCTAATACAACGTGCGTGTTGGCGGCGCCGTCAACGGCGCGGCACGCGGCCGCGCGCGACCCGGCGAAAGTCGCGCGCAAGCGCTGCGCAGCCCGCCCAGGACGTGGAACGCATGTTCGCCAAGACCCTGGTGCTCGCGGGCTCCGTGATGGCCCTTGCCCTGATTCCGACCGCCGCGGCCGACCACATTGGCACGCAGTCCTGCAGCGCCCTCGATGGCCACGAGGACATCGGCATCCTCTACAACCCCGACGTCTACCTGCAGTGCCTCGGCGTGGAGACCCTGCCCGCCCCGCTCAACCTGCACAAGCCGGCCCCGGCGCTCCCCGTGGAGATCCCGCAGCTGAACGACGCGGGCTGCATCGCGGCCGAGGGCTTCGAGGCGGTGTGCGTGGTGTACGACGTCGCGTCCCAGGGCCTGCCGCTGTCCGACGCGGGCTGCGTCGCAGCCGAGGGCTTCGAGGCGGTGTGCGTGGTGTACGACGTCGCGTCCCAGGGCTTGCCGCTGGCCGACGCGGGCTGCGTCGCGGCCGAGGGCTTCGAGGCGGCCTGCACCGTGTACGACGCGGCGCTCAGCTTCTCCTGGCCTCGCGCCGCTGGCGCGGGCATCGCCCCCGCCGCGCCGCCGTGCATCGCGCTGTACCCCTGGAGCGAGTTCTGCCAGCTCCCGCCCCTCTGATCGACCACGTCCGCCGCGGGCGCGCGACCGCCGCCCGCGGCCCCCCCTTCTACGCGGCGTGCACAACAAACGGTTAGCCCTCCCCGTCCAACATTGGAAGACGAGGGTCCTGCATGTCGCCTGCCTTCTCTGGTGTTGGCCGGAAGCCTGCCGTCGTGGTCATGGCGTTCCTGCTGGCGTCGCTCGCGACCGCCGCCACCGCGGCTGCCGATCACATCGGCGGCGCGCACCCGCCGCTGCTCATCGACAAGCCAGCGCTGGGGCTGCCGCTCCTGCCCACGCAAGACGCGCCGTGCGTGGCCGCGCCGGGCCTGGAAGTGCTGTGCGCGGTGCTCGACACGGTGTTCGGCCTCCAGCCGCGCAGTGCCACGGCGATCCCGCTGCAGGTGCAGTGCATCAGCCTCTGGCCTTGGAGCGTGCTCTGCCAGGCCGTGTTGCCCTAGGTCGGGCCGTGGCCTTCGTCCCACGCTTGCGCGTTGGCGCGGCCTGCGCGTCCGCGAGCGCGCGCGGCATGATCCCGCCGGCGCGGCGGACGTCGCGTTCCACGCGTCTTGATGCTCAGCCCAGCCCGAGCCGCGCCCGCGTCGCTGCGGTCGGCGCGCCGTCGGCGCCCCAACCGCGTTCGTTGTAGTAGGCCGTCTTCATCGCCGCAAGCTCCTCGGGCCGCAGCGCTTCCTTGCGCTTGCCGAAGTCGAGGGCCCGGGTCGTGACCACCTTGGGCAGCGTGTCCTGCTCCGGCTTCAGGCCGAAGCGCACGCTCACCAGGCGCGCCAACGCAAGGTTGCGCTCGCCCACGACCAGCATGGCGTCGCGGTCGAGCTCCTCGCCCGTCACCGCGCCCACCATCGCGCGCACGTGCGGCAGGTTCGTGGCCTTGCCGACCTGGTGCACGTCGAAAGCGCACAGCACGAGCGAGTTCACGAAGCTGCGCGCGTCCTCCATCACCTTGACCGCGTGCGCCTTCTCCGCGTCGGCCTGGAAGCGGCTCATGCCCTTGAGGAGGCCGAGGTCGCGACCGCGCCCGTCGCGCTCGAGGTCGTCGTCGTGCAGGCCCTCCATGTGGTTCGCGCCTCTTGGGCTGACCGCGTAGCTGAGGCCGAGGCCCTTCTTGCCGCGCGCCTCATGCATCGGCAGCTCGACGCCCTTGACGTGCACGGCGAGCTCGGGGCAGCCCAACTGTGCAGCAGCCCGCGCGCTGCCCTCGGACAACAAGGCGCCCAGGCCCTCGCGGCGCGCCATCTGGTGGAGCAGCGCGAGCCCTCCCGCGGCGTCGCCGAAGCGCGGGCCTTCCTGGAGGAAGCCGGCCTCGCGCGCGGCCATGGCGAACGCGACGGTCGCGCCGGCGCTGATGGTGTCCATGCCGTACTCGTTGCACCACTTGTTGCACGCCGCGACGTACGCGAGATCGGGAATCAACTGGAGGCTCGCCCAGGCTGCGATGGTCTCGTACTCGCTCCCGCCGTGCTTGCGCTCGACGCGCTCGCCCTGGAACTCGGTCTCGATCACGCGCTTGCAGCGCACGTGGCACGCCGTGCAGTTGTCGCGGCCCACGAGGATGGTGGCGTTCTGGGTCTCGCCGCTGATCTGCTCGGCGTGGTCCCAGCTTCCCTGCTGCCAGTACCGCGTGGGCAGGATGCCGAACTCGCTGAGATAGCTCACGCCGCCGGGCGTGCCGTACAGGCCGAACTCCTTCGTGGCCTCGTCCATGAGCGTCGCGACGTAGGCCTTGCGCGCCTCGCGGAATCGCGCGTCGTCGGCGATCGGCGGCAGGTTCTTCGGGTCGCCGCGCACGACGATGGCCTTGAGGTTCTTGGAGCCCATGACCGCGCCCAGCCCTGTCCTGCCGGCCGCGCGGTTGCGGTCGTTGACGATGCACGCGAAGCGCACGCCGCGCTCGCCCGCGATGCCGATGCTGGCGCAGCGGGCCTTGGGATGCTCGGCGAGCAGGGCCTCCTCGGTCGCGCTGACGGTCTGGCCCCACAGGTCCCCGGCGGGATGCAGCTCCGCCCGGGCCGGCGCGTCGCCCTCGGGGTCGGTGATGCTCAAGGTCATGGGCTCGGCCGCGCGGCCCACGACGACGATGCCGTCCCAGCCCGCGCTCTTCAGCTCGAAGCCCCAGAAGCCGCCCGCGTACGCTTCACCGTAGAGCCCACTCAGCGGGGAGCGCGCCGCGACGACGTGGCGGCCCGAGCCCGGCATGGCCAAGCCCACGAGCGGCCCGGCCATGAACACGAGGGGGTTCTCCGGCGCCAGCGGTTCCGGGACGCGCTCGCGCGAGCGCTCCCACAGCACGCGCGCCGCGAGCCCGCGGCCGCCGAGGTGCTCGCGCAGCCAGCGCTCGGGCAGGGCTTGCTCGCGCAGCTTCCCGCGCGTGAGGTCCACTTCGAGGACGCGGCCCCAGCTGCCGCTCATCGCTCAGGCATGCGCGGCCCGGTTCAAGGCTCTTGGCGTCGGTCAGAGGATCGTGCCCGCGATGTCCGCGCTGGTCTGGACCGCGTCGCCGGTGGTGTCCGCCGCGAGGCCGACCACCGCGCCCTCCGCGGTGCCGGCGTAGTCACCGGTCATGGGCACGAACTCGTTGGGGTAGTCCGAGGCGCTCGTCGCGTAGGTGACGATGCCCGCGACGAAGGCGTCCACCTGCGGCGGCTCATCGGCGATGGTGAGCACGAGGTCGTGGAGGTCGGTCTCCATCCCGACCACCAGCAAGCCCAAGCTGAAGGGCGCGAGGGGCGGCATCGGCGGGTTCGCCGCCATGACCACCGCGGGGAGCGGCAGGAGCGCCGTCGCCTCGGCGTCGAGGACGCGTTGTTCGGTGCGTTCGGTGAAGCCGCGCGCGAGGTCGATGCTGGCGAAGCTGTTCGCGACGGGCGCCTCGTCCACGTCGCGCGCGTCCGAGAGCAGCTGGATCGTGGCCTCGGTCACCGACTCGGTCGTGCGCGTGGTGAGGCCGCCTAGCTCGTACGCGTCGTCGACGAGCGCGTTCGTGGTGATGCCGACGCTGTCCGGCAGGCCCTGCGCGTCGCCGGCGATGCTGAGCAGGAAGCCCGAGCCGGTCTCGTCGAGGCCGTGGCCGAGGTCCTCGAGGAGCTGGACTGTGAGCGCGCCCAGTTCGACGAGGGTTTCTTCGACGATCGGGTCGAGCGGGCGCGCGGCGAGGGCGGCCGGGGTCGCGAGGACCGCGGCCAGCCCGAGCGCGGCGATCGCGAGGCGGGTCGGCTTGCGCATGCTGTTCCCCGCACGGGTCGCGTCCCGCGGCCGCTTAAGCGTTGTCTGGGCCTTGTCCCTCCGCAGTGCCTAGGCGCGCCGCATCGCGGCGAGGCGCGGCGCCCCGCCACGGGCGTGCGGCCCATCGGTGCCGGCCCCCTCGCGGAGCGTGGCATCGGTCGAATCCTGGACCATCCTCTGCAGAGCCTTGGGGATAGCCTG
Organism: Thermoplasmatota archaeon; assembly: GCA_036003985.1. GTDB lineage: Archaea > Thermoplasmatota > SW-10-69-26 > JACQPN01 > JAIVGT01 > JAIVGT01. The sequence continues at coordinate 10,123 of DASYRW010000195.1, read as the reverse complement.
GTCGCAGGACGGGCACGAGGATTGAAGCGCCAATGTGCGACCGTGGGGAGTGGCCCCCCCGGACTTCTGCGCAGCCTGGTCGCCGCGCGCCGCGCACGCTGCGCAGCGCAGGGCTATGTAGGGCCGATCGGCCCGCGCTAGCACGCCGCGCGGTGAGCGCTCCGTGATCTGCGGACATCGCCGGGGTCGGTGCCGGCCCCGTCGTGACCCGGACTCGGCAAGTCTGCTTGTCGACTCGTCGACGCGGGCCGATGCTGCCACGCCGCGTCGCCGGAATTCGGCGCGCACCCAGCGTCGCAAGAAGTCTTGCGCGGGCACGCGCGCCAGCCTTCGCGCCGCGGCTCTGAATGCTTATATGCCGCGACAAGGCTCAACCCCCGCCATGGACCCGGTCGGCACCGTGGCCGGCGCGTCGAGCGAGACGCGGTTCTCCTTCGCGGTGACCGAGCCGAAGCTCCGCCGCGGCGACTACGTCAAGATCGCGACGGAGGACGGCCTCGCCCTTGCGCAGGTGCGCGCGGTCGCGCGCGCGAAGGACGGCCTCGCCGCCGAGGCGACCGTGCTGGGCAGCCGCGACCGCAACGGCACGCTCGTGAGCCCCAAGACGCCGCTGCGGCCCGGCGACCGCGTGTGGCCGGCCGACGATCGCCTGATCGCGGACGTGCTCGGGCTGGGCGAGGCGACGGTGCAGGACAGCGCCGCCTACCTTGGGCTGCTGCGCGGCCACAGCATCCGCGTGAACCTCGACATCGACCTCTTGGTGCAGAAGCACGTCAGCGTCATGGCCAAGACCGGGGCCGGCAAGAGCTACGTCGTCGGCGTGCTCATCGAGGAGCTGCTGAAGCGGCAAGTGCCCGTCATCATCGTGGACCCCCACGGCGAGTACACCTCCCTCGCGCAGCCGAACAACGCGCCCCAGGAGACCAGCAACATGCGCCGCTTCGGCGTGCGCCCGCGGGCCTTCGCGGACCGCGTCCTCGAGTTCAGCCCCGACACGAAGGTGAACAGCGACGCGCAGCCGCTGCGGCTCGAGGGCACGAACCTGAGCATGCACGACCTCACCGACCTGCTCGGCTCCAAGGTGAGCAGCATGCAATTGGGGCTCCTGCACCAGGCGATCAAGGACGTGGCCGCGCGGCGCAAGAAGGGCTACACGCTCCAGGACCTCATCGCGGAGGTGAACAAGAACGAAAGCAACGCGAAGTGGAACCTCCTCGGCGCGCTGCAGTACCTCGAGGGTTTGGGCCTGTTCGCGGACCAGGGCACGTCGGTCGCGAGCCTCGTCAAGCGCGGCCAGGTCACGGTGGTGAACCTGCGCGGCTCGCCCCCGGAAGTCCAAGAGATCATCGTGGCGTGGCTGTGCAAGAACCTCTTCGAGGCGCGCAAGGTCAACCAGGTCCCTCCGCTCATGCTCGTGGTGGAGGAAGCGCACCACTTCTGCCCCGAGCGCGGGTTCACGCAGGCCAAGAGCAGCGACATGCTGCGCACCATCGCGAGCGAGGGCCGCAAGTTTGGCTTGGGGCTGTGCGTGGTCAGCCAGCGCCCCGCGAAGGTGGACAAGAACGTGCTCTCCCAGGCGAACACGCAGGTGATCCTGAAGGTCACGAACCCCAACGACCTGAAGGCCATCACCGCGAGCGTCGAGGGCCTGACCCGCGACAGCGAGGACCAGCTGCAGCAACTGCCCGTGGGAACTGCCCTCGTCAGCCACCCGAGCTTCCCGCTCCCGGTGGAGGTGGAGATCCGCCCCCGCGAGACGCGCCATGGAGGCCGCAGCGTGAGCGTGCTCGAGGGCTGGGGCGAGGAGCCGGTCGAGGGTGAGCCCACCGGCACGGCGATCGCGCCGGAGGCGTCCGAGCCCGCCGTCGTCGAGGACGAGCTGCCCTCGGCCCCGCCCGCGGAGGACCCGCGCGAGGAGGACATCGATGCCGAGCCGGCCGGGGCGCTGCTGCCGCTCGCGCGCGCCGACGCGGCGCCCGCGCCCGGCTCCATCCGCGGACCCGCCGACGCGCCAGCGGTGCAGGACCTGAAGCAACTCTTCCAGCACGTGCTGCGGGAGGAGCTCGCGGGCGCGCCCGAGGCCAACGTCGCCGAGGCGCTGCAGATCCTCGAGGCCAAGGCCGCGGTGCTGCGCGGGCTGCGGCTCGAGTTCCCGGGCGCCCCCGAGGTGGACGAGCTGGAGCGCCTGCATCGCGCCGCCACCACGCGTCTGCGGAAGGAGCTGGAGACCCGCCGTCGCGGCCGCGGCTTGCTGGGGCGCCTGCGGGGGTCCGGACCTTGATCGGCCAAGACCGGGTCACGCCGGAGAAGCTTGCGGATTACCTGGGTCGGACCGAGCGCGCCCTCGCCAAGGTCGCCATCGCACCCCCCGAGCGCTCCCACCTGCGGCGGAGCGCCGAGGACCTCGTCGCCATGGCCCGCGCGTACCTCGCCGACGCGAAGCACTTCGCGGCCGCAGGCGACGCCGTCACGGCCTTCGCGGCGGTCAACTATGCCCATGCCTGGCTGGACGCAGGGGTCCGCTTGGGACTCCTGGACGGCCACGGCGACGATGCGCTCTTCACGCTGGCCGAATGACGGGCCGAAGAGAAGATGGAGGGGCGCGGCGGCGTGGCAGCGCGCGCCGGCCCCGTTCCGCAGCCTCCCAGGTGAGCGGACGCGGGAGGCTCGAACGCGGGCGATCGGGATGAGGATTGCCTGCAAACATTGCCCGTGCGCGTTTGACAACCTCCGGAGATTCGGCGTGAACCGTGCTAACCCACGCGTTTCGACGGAGTCTAGTCACGATGTATGCGCGGCCTCGACGCTCTGGCAAATGTTTATCAGGGTCTAGAAGGCTGTCACGCAACGGGAGGACAGGGCGGTCCTCCACCACGGCAGAAGGTGGAGGGGAGGGGCCCGCGCGCCCGCGACCGTCCGGGGACGCCATCGGGGAGGTATCGTCACGCAGGCCCGCCACATCCTTGCATGTCTCACCGCGCTCACCGCGGTCGCCGGACCGTTCGTCGGCACCGCGAGCGCGACGCCGGCCGATAGCGGCGACGTCACGATCGCGATCGATGGCAGCATCCACCAAGACCTCGAGCAGCAGGTTGCGACGCCCGCCGACGCGCCCGTCCCGTTCGACAGCGTGGACCGCGCGACCCAGGTGTACGTGCGCACCACCGACCTCGTCCTCCCGAACCCTGCTGGCGCCGCCTACCGCGCGCTCGAGGCTGGCGTCGTCGATGTCAACGGCCAGCCCGTCGCGGCCATGGACGGCCACGGCTTGCTCGTGTACACACCGCTGCGGACCTTCGACGTCCCGTGGTACTACATGATGGACGACCAAGCGATCCGACCCTACCACATCCTCTTCTGGGACACCGGCACGGCCTGGTACGTGGCCTGGGCCGAGGACCTCTGGGGCGCGTACGCGCCGCTGGCCGCGCCCGGCATGGAGAAGGCGATGCCGTTCGGCGCGGTCCGCTCTGTCGTGCCCGACGTGCACGTGCAGACGGTGGTCGACGAGGTCGCGCTCGCTGCGCGCGTCGGCGTCCTCCTCCACAGCGCTCTCGAAGCGGCAGGCCCAGGCGCGTTCGCGCGCCCCGACGCGCCCCTCCTCGCGGAGGGCACCTTCGCGCTCGCGCCGGAGCCCGCGCTCGCCGCGCCGGCACCCCTCGGCCCGAACGCCGCGGCCGGGAGCGCAGACTGGCAAGCGCTTCCCTCGAACGCGGACACGGGCGCGGTCGCGCAGCTGGCGGCGCCGCCGTCGCTGGTCGCCGTGAACCCCGCGGTCGCTGCGGCCGCCATGGGCGCGATGGGCATCGTCGCCGTCGCTGCCTACCACCTCATCCGCAAGTCCGCGATCCTGAAGAACAAGGTGCGCAGCACCATCGCGGAGCACGTGCTCCACCACCCCGGCTCCACCATCACCGAGATCGCGCAGGCCGTGGGCGTGACGCACCAAACTGCCTCGTACCACCTCCGCTTGCTCCAGGAGCACGGCCTCGTGCTGGGCGTCGAGCGCGGCAACAAGCGGCTCTACTTCCGCAACGACGGCTCCTTCAACCAGGAGGAGCGCAAGTACGTGGCGGTCCTTCGGGACGCCGAGAGCATGCGCGTCCTCACCCTGATCCGCACCAACCCGTGGATCATGAAGAACGAGGCCGCCGCGTCGCTGGGCGTCAGCCGCAACACCCTCAACTGGCACCTCCAGAAGCTCATCGCAGCGGGCCTGGTCAGCGAGGCGCGCGAGAACGGGTACTGCTTCCTGTTCTGCAACCGCAAGGCCAGCGACGACCTCCTCGGCACGGTGGCCCAGAAGGTCGAGGAGCGGAAGGGCGACCTGCCGTCCGACGCGCCCGAGAACGGGAACGGGAACGGGAACGGCAACGGCAGCGTGCCTGCGCCGCCCCCGCCGGGCCTGTTCACGGCCGGGCCGAGCGAGCGGCAGCACCTCGGTTGAATCCGAAGTCCCGGAATTGTTGGGCGCATCTTTATCGTCCTCCCACAGTTAGGTCGACCGAGGGAGGCGCTCAACGTGCGCGAGATCGCTCGGTACACACTGTATCTGTCGGGGATCGTGCTCCTCGTCGCCGCAGGCACCGGGGCCGCGGCCCTCGGAGGTTTCGGGTCGCAGGTCCAACTCGGCGAGGACGACCAGACCTCGGTGCTGGTCGATGCGGGGGCCTTCGCGGCCGTGTGCTTCGTCGACGACGACGGCAGCGCCGACTACAGCCCGGGCGAGGCTGTCTACGCGACCACGGCCAGCTGCGCTGGGTCGGTGATGGGCAACGACCTGCGTCTTACGCCGGCCGGGGGCCAGCCGGCCGGCACGCAGGTGCGCGCGTCCCACGCCGACTTCGGCAACCCCTACAGCGACCCCGGCGCGAGCATCGAGGTGTACGACGCGGACGGCGACGGCGCATACAGCGCGGGCGACCACGTGTATGGCGACATGGACGGGGGTGGCGACGCAGTCGCGGTGGGCGACATCCGGCTCACGCGCGTGGGGGCCTTCGCGGCGGGCAGCGCCGTGGCGGCGGGGAACCCCGACCTGAACAACGCCTTCAGCGGCAGTCCGCCGGAGCTCGCGGTCACAGCGTGGGACTTCCTCGACGCGGACGGCGACGGCGCGTGGACACGCGGGGATGTCGCGTACGCCGAGGGCGATGCCGACGACAACTACGCGAGCGCGGTCGACCTCCGCCTCGGCAGCTTCCTCGGCGTGGCCTTCGGTGCCCAGGTCGCGGTGGGCGACGTCGACACGACCTACACGCTCAACGACGCCAGCGACCTGACCACGCTCTGCTTCGTCGACGACGACGCGAGCGGCGCCTACGATGCCGGGGAGCCGGTCTACGCCACGAGCACCGCCTGCACCGACCCCGCGACGACCGAGCTCTCCGGCAACGACCTGCGCATCACGCCGGCCGCGGGCCAAGCGGCCGGCACGCAGGTGCGGGCCACGCACCTCGACTTCGGCAACCCGGCGACCCTGTTGGGCGACGCGTGCCTCGACTTCTTCGACGGCGACGGCGACAGCGGCTACAGCGGCGGCGACGTGGTGTACCTCAACGTCGACTGCGCCGATGCGACGGTCAGCGCGGGCGACGTCCGCTTCACCCCCATCGGCAGCTTCGCGGCGGGGACGAGCGTGGCCCCTGGCGACAGCGACGTCAACAACGCGCTCTGTGTCGCGCCGGGCGCGTGCGCGAGCGTTCCCGACGGCATGTCGGGCGCTGCCGGGGGCAACGATCCCGCGGCCTGGGACTTCCTCGACATCGACGGCGACGGCGTGTGGACCAGCGGTGATGTCGCCTACCTCGACGCGGACGCCGACAACCTCGCCTCCAGCGTCGACGTGCGCCTCGGCAGCGTGGGCGGCGAGCCCTTCGGAGGCCAGGTGGCCGCGGGCGACGCGGACCTCGTGTACAGCCTCGAGGATTCCCTGCCGTTCAGCGCGATCTGCTTCGTGGACGACGACGGCAGCGGCACGTACAACCCCGGCGAGCCGGTCTACGCCACCACCGCCAGCTGCGCCGGGGCGGTGACCGGCAACGACCTGCGCCTGACGCCCACCGCGGGCCATGGTGTCGGGACGCAAGTCCGCGCGACGGACAACGACTTCGGCAACCCCTACGCCGACCCCGGCGCGAGCGTCGAGTTCTACGACGCGGACGGCGATGCCCTCTACAGCCTCGGCGACCAGGTCTACCTCGACATGGACGGCGGCAGCGACGCGGTCGCGGTCGGCGACGTGCGCTTGAGCCCCCAGGGCAGCCACGCGGGCGGCAGCGTCGTCGCCACCGGCGACGCGGACATCAACAACGCCTTCGACGGCGCCAGCCCCGGCGGCCAGGGCGAGGTCGCGGATTGGCGCTTCTTCGACGCGGACGGCGACACCGTTTGGAGCAGCGGCGACACCGCCTACGTCAACGCCGACGACAATAGCCTTGTCACGGCCGGCGACGTGCGGCTCGGCCCCACGGCCGAGGTGTCCGGGGACACGACGCCGCCCGAGATCACGCTCAGCCTCGACGGCGTCCTGGGCGGCGGAGGCTGGTGGCGGTCCGACGTGGCCGTGACCGTGACCGCGACCGACGCTGGCTCGGGCGTGGCCAGCCTGGAGGTCGCCGTGGACGGCGGCGCCTTCGAGGCGACCAGCAGCGTGGTGGTGGAAGGCGACGGCGTGCACACCTTGCTGGTGCGCGCGACCGACGCTGCGGGGAACGTGGCATTCGCCAACGAGACGGTGCCGATCGACACGACGGCGCCGGCCGCCATCTTCGTGCAGCCCGAGCCGGGCGTCGTGTACGTCGCGGGGCTCGGGGTCCCGGTCGGGCTCCTCGAGGATCCTCTCATCGTGGGCGACCTGGACGTGATCGTCGACGGCGCGGACGCGGGGTCGGGCGTGGCCGAGATCGTGTTCTTCGTGGACGGCGTCGAGCGCGGCCGCGCGCCCGGGCCCGGGCCGGCAACCTTCCCGTGGGCCGCCGGCAGCGAGGCGGCTGGGCCGCACGCGCTCGCCCTGCGCGCGGTCGACGTCGCGGGCAACGAAGGCAGCGTGGCCTTCGAGGTCGTCACCATCCCGACCACCCTCGAGGGGCTCGCGGCGACCAACGTGTGCACGCTGGTGTTCTCGCCCTTCGTGTGCGCGCTGCTGCCTGGCCAGGGCGCCGCGCCCGCGCTGGCGTCGCGGCCGACGTAGTCATGGCAGCGCGCGGATGCTCGTCGCGATCTGGTCCAGTTCTTCCGGGGCCACCTTGGGCCGCTCCCACGCCATGGCATGGATGGGCCCCGCCTTGTCGCGGCTCCAGCGCGGCACGATGTGCACGTGCACGTGGGGCACTTCCTGGCCAGCAGCCTTGCCGTTGTTGACCGCGATGGTGGTGCCCTCCGCGCCCGCCGCCTTCGCGACGCGGCCGGCCAGCTTGTGCGCGGCGCCGAAGACGTGGCGCGCGACGAGGTCGCTCATGTCCTCGACGTGCTCCGCGTGGGCCCGCGGCACGACGAGGGTGTGGCCGCGCGCGAGGGGCTGCGCGTCGAGGAACGCCACGGCGTGCTCGTCCTCGTAGACCTTGCGGGCGGGCACTTCGCCGCGGGCGATGCGGCAGAAGATGCAGTCGGCCATGGGCCTGCGATGGGCGGGCGCCGTCAAGGCGTTGCTGGCGGCGCGCGGCAGGCGCCGCAGCTTGGTACGGTGATTCTTATATGCCCCCTGGCCTTGCTGCTCCTCGACGCCCCAGGGCCAAGGCCCGGGTGACCCGATGCGCCTGCTGCTGCACGCCGATGCCTCCCGCCAGTGGGAGCCCGCCGGGGCCATCACCGCCCGCATCGCGCGGGCCACAGGAAGCCACGTCACGGTCCTCACCGCGGAGCGCGTGAAGCGCAAGCAGCAGGAGGTGCTGCGCCGCGCGGAGCAGGTGCTGGGCCTGCCCAAGAGCCAGCTGGAGCTGCGCGCCGAGGGGGGCCTCGTCGAGCACGTCGTCCCCAAGGTCGCGGCCGAGGGCAGGTTCGACCTGCTCGTGCTCGCGCCCCTCGGCGGGCTGGATTGGCTCACGCACGGCCACATCCTGAGCTTGCTGGTGGCGCACGCCGAGACCAACGCGCTGCTCGTGCGCGGCTCCGGGGCGGGGTTCGCGAAGGCGCTCGTGGCCACCGAGGGCGGGCCCCACGGCGCCGCGGACGTCGAGGCTGCCCTGGCCCTCGCGGCGATCTTCGACATGGAGGTGCACCTCCTCCACGTGCTGAGCCAGATCGCCATCTACGACTACATCAAGCAGCAGCCCGACGTGGCGTTCCTCGAGAGCGGCCACGCTGTCGCGGAGCACCTGCGCGAGCTGCGCACCGTCGTGGCCAAGGCGGGCCGGCGCGGCGACGCCAAGGTGCGCGTCGGGCCGGTCCAGGACGAGATCCTCCACGAGGTGCGCGACAGCGGCTGCGACCTGCTCGTGATCGGGGCCCACCGGCCCGAGAAGGAGGAATCGCTGCTCACCCGCGACACCAGCGCCTGGCTGCTGCGCCACTGCCCCGTGAGCACCCTGGTGGTCCGCGACGCGCGCTGGCCGCCCCCCGGGAGCCGCTAGATGGCCACGCGCGGCGCCACCCGCCCGTCGGAGGAGGCGCACCGCCCCGAGACCACCGTCCGGCTCGCGCGCGACCTCACGCTCGCGGATGCGACGCTGCTCGGCATCGGCGCGATCATGGGCGGGGGCATCTTCGTGCTGCCCGGCATCGCGGCGGGTGTCGCGGGCCCCGGCCTCGTGATGGCGCTCGTGCTGAACGCGTTCGTGACGATCCCGACCCTGCTGGTCTACGCAGAGCTGGCGAGCGGCGTGCACGACGCGGGCGGCGGCTACCTGTGGGTGCGCGACGCGTTCGGCCAGGGCTGGGGGTTCCTCGGCGGCTGGATGAGCTGGTTCAGCCACGCGGTCGCGTGCGCCGTCTACTCGCTCGCGAGCGCGAGCTATCTGATCTGGCTCCTCGAGCGCTACGACCTCGTGCCCGCCTCGTTCGAGGGTGGTGTCCTGGTGAAGCTCGCCGCCGTGGGGATCACGACGCTCTTCGTGTTCCTCAACTACGTTGGCGTCAAGAAGGCCGCGCGGGCGGAGAACTTCGTGACGGTCGTGGTGCTCGGGACGCTGGCGGCGTTCCTGATCTTCGGGTTCCTCGCCATCGGCCGCCACCCCGAAGGCCTCGGGCAGCTGCATCTCGGCGACGCGGGCGCGATGCTGCCGAACGGCTTCCTCGGCGTGTTCCTCGCGATGGGGCTCATGTTCATCGCCTTCGAGGGCTACGAGGTCGTCGCCCAGGCCAGCGAGGAGGTGAAGCGGCCGAAGCGCAACGTGCCGCTCGCTTGCATCCTGAGCATCGTGATCATGAGCCCGTTGCTCGTGATGGTCGCGGTCGTCGCGCTCGCGGCGATCCAAGTGCCGGGCGACAGCTGGGTGTGGCTGGCTGACCACAAGGAGCTGGCGCTGGTCGAGGCAGCGGGCCAGTTCGTGCCGTTCGGCATCGGTGCGGTCCTGATCTTGTTCGGCGCGATGCTCAGCAACGTCACGGCCCTCAACAGCACGATCTACTCCTCCAGCCGCGTGAGCTTCGCGATGGGCCGCGACCGCGAGCTGCCGGCGGTGTTCGCAAAGGTGCACCCGCGCACGCACACACCGGCCGCGAGCATCCTGCTCAGCGGGCTGCTCATCGCCGTGATGGCCGCGGCGCTGCCGATCCAGGACGTCGCCGCCGCGGCGGACATGATGTTCCTGCTGCTCTTCACGCTGGTCAATGCAAGCTACATCAAGTTGCGCCGCACGAAGCGCGATGTCGATTTCGGCTTCCGGGCGCCGTTCTTCCCCTGGCTTCCGCTGTTCGGCCTCGTCACGAAGTTCGCGCTGGGCGTCGCGCTGTTCCTGTACAGCCCCATCGCGGCGGCGGTGGGCGTGGCGTGGGTCGCCGTCGGAGCCGCGGTCAACCACGCGTACGTGAAGCGTCATGGTCCGGCGCCGGAGCCGCGCAGCAGTGTGGCCTTCGAGGTGGAGACGGCGCAGCGGAAGGGCTACCACATCGTGCTGCCCGTGGCGAACCCCGCGAGCGCGGGCCCCTTGGCCGGCATCGCGCGCGACCTCGCGCGGGCGAAGGG
>DASYRW010000194.1:0-5690 GCA_036003985.1 Thermoplasmatota archaeon | reverse complement strand
GCTGGAGCAGGAGCGCGCGCGCCAGCAGGCCCTCGAGGCGAAGCTCGCCGACCTGCGCGCCGAGGTGGTGCTGCTGGAGCGCCTGGCCGGCGAGCGCGACGCGGGCCTGCTGGCGGAATTCCGCGCCCAGCTCATGGCGAGGATCCGCCCCGCGCTCGCCCAGCGGGCGGGCGAATTGTTCCGGGCTTGCACCGAAGGCCGCTACGATGGCCTCGAGCTGGGGGAGGACTACGATCTCCTCGTGGTCGAGCAGGGTCAGCCGCTACCCCTCGCGCGGTTCAGCGGCGGCGAGTCCGACCTGGCGAGCTTGTGCCTGCGCATCGCCATCGGCGAAGTCCTCGCCGAGCGCGCGGGCGAGCCGCTGGGCTTCCTGGCGCTCGACGAGATCTTCGGCTCCCAGGACAGCCAACGCCGCGCCAACATCCTGCGCGCCCTCGCGCACCTCCGCGGCCACTTCCGCCAGATCCTGCTCATCACCCACGTCGAGGACGTCAAGGATGCGCTCGAGCACGCCGTGTACGTCGAGGACGACGAGCGCACGTCGCGTCTGGCGACCCACGACGCGCGCGAGGTCCTCGCCGCGCCCGCGTAACCTTTTAGGCAGCCCCCCGCATGCGCCCGTGGTGGGGAGGATGGCCGACGAGCTCACCCTGGACGACCTGAAGGTGCAGCGGAAGACGGTGCTGCTGCGCGTGGACGTCAACAGCCCCATCCAGGGCGGCCGCGTGGCCGGCACGGAGCGGATCCAGGCGAGCGCCGAAAGCGTGCGCGCCTTGGCGGCGCGCGGGGCCAAGGTGGTGGTCGTCGCGCACCAGGGCCGGAAGGGCGACGACGACTACACGAGCCTGCGCGAGCACGCGGAGCTGTTGGGCAAGGCCTCGGGGGTGGGCACGCGCTTCGTCGAGGACGTCGCCGGCCCGGCGGCGGTCGAGGCGATCCGGGCCACCAAGACCGGCGAGGCGCTGGTGCTCGAGAACGTGCGCAGCCTCGCCGACGAGACGCGCAAGGCCGCACCAGAGGAGCACGCCCGCGCGCCCTTCGTGCAGGCCCTGGCCCAGCACGCGCAAGCGTACGTGAACGACGCCTTCCCGGCGGCCCACCGGGCGCAGGCCAGCGTCGTGGGCTTCCCTCTCTTGCTTCCAAGCGCGCCCGGCCCGGCGATGGCGCGGGAGCTCGCGGCCCTGGAGAAGGCGTCGGGCAACCCCGAGCACCCCACGGTGTACGTCCTCGGCGGCGCGAAGCCCGACGACAGCATCGCGGTGATGCAGCACAACTTCGCGAGCGGCAAGCTCGACCGGGCGCTGCTCACAGGCTTGGTGGGCGAGCTGTTCCTGGTGGCGCGGGGCCACGAGCTCGGCCGCCCCACGATGGAGATCCTGGAGAAGAAAGGCACGCTGCAACACTTGCCAGCAGCCGAGCAGCTGCTCGAGGCCTTCGACGAGGGCATCGTGACGCCCATCGACGTGGCCGTGCGCGGCAAGCGCGGCCGCGAGGAGCTGTGGATCGAGGACCTTCCTGCGGAGCACCCGATCCTCGACATCGGGCGCGAGACCATCGACGACTACGCGCGCGAGCTCCAGGGCGCGGCCTCGATCTTCCTGAACGGCCCCGCCGGCGTGTTCGAGGAGCCGCCCTTCGACCTAGGCACGCGGGCGATGCTGAAGGCCGTCAAGGAGAGCGAGGGGTTCTCGCTGCTCGGCGGCGGCCACACGACGAGCAGCCTCCACAAGCTCGGCTTCCGCTTCGAGGACTTCGGGCATGCGAGCCTCGCTGGAGGCGCGCTCATGGCCTACCTGACGGGGGCGCCGCTGCCCGCGCTCGAGGCACTGCGGGAGAGCGCGCGCCGCTTCAAGGGCAAGCTGTAGGAGCAGCCCGCGCCTTCGATGGCGCAACCCGAATCCCTTTATAGCGCCCACCCCCGATGGGGGCGCGATGCGGCTGCTGAAGCTGCGGGCCAAGGGTAAGCGGCGCAAGGCTGCCCCCAAGACGGAGCAGGGCTACGCACGGATCGAGGGCGAGGCGGTGCTGCGCCACGGCGCCCGCGGTGACATGTTGCGGCTCATCCAGGCCTCCCCGGGCCTCAGCCTCTCCGAGATCGGCGCGCGGATCCGCCTCGCGCGCGGCCCGACCCAGTGGCACCTCGACAAGCTGGAGCGCAACGGCTACGTCGCGCGCGTCCGGCACGGCGGCGAGAGCCTGTTCTTCCCGCGCGCCATGCCGCCGCACCAGGCCAAGGCCCGCGCGGCCCTGCGCCATGCGTCGCGGCGCGCGCTGGTCGCGCTGGCCGCGCGGTCGCCGGGCCTGCGGCCGAGCGAGGCGGCGCGCGAGCTCGGCCTCCAGCCGCCGACGATCCGGCACCACGCGCGCGAGCTGCTGGGGCTGGGCTTGCTGGTGCAGCAGGGCGAGGCCCACGCGGTGCGCTACACGGCGAGCCCGCTGGGGCTCGAGATGCTCGGCCAGATCGCCGCGATGCCGGCTGCTTGACCGGCCCATGCTCGGGGGGTCGCGCGGGTCAGCCGAAGATGAAGCCGACGCCGCCGGCGGCTTCGTCTTCCTCGGCCATCAGCTTGGCACGGATCTGGTCCTGCGTCTTGGGCAGGGTCGCGAAGCCGCCGAAGAGCTCCTTGGCCCGCGCCACCTTCGCGTCGTCGCCCTCGACGAACACGAGCTGGCTGCCATCGGCCAGCCCGTAGCTCTTGCCGTCCTTCACGATGATCGTGAGGCGGCTGACCTGGTCGTCGTTGAGGGCCTGGGTCGCCTTGGGGATCTCTTTGCCCGGTACCTCGAAGACAGCGAAGGCCATGCTGGTCGGGCGGGAAGGGGCCCGCCCTCTAATAGGTTTGGCCGCGGGCACGCTCTGCGCGCGCCGGGGTCAAGCCGCGACCGCAGCGCCGCGAACGAAGAGTGGCCACAAGTGCGCGCGCGGTGCAGCGCTCCGACGCGCTCGCCAGCGTTCCGCTGCGCGGTGCCCGGAACCTACTAATAGGGGGCGCGCATTAGCGGGAAAGCCCACCCCCCGGGGTGGGAGCGTCGCCCCCCGCTGGCTTCGGCCGGATGGTGGCGGCGCGCACGCGCAGCTCGGGGGCGTGCCAGCAAGGCTGGCCCGCCTGCGGAAGACGTATATATGGCGCTTCCGTTCTCCTGGGCTGCACTGCCCCGCGAGGGGCGTCGCACGATACGTTGCGGCCCGAGGCGGCTTCGGCCGACGAGGAGGGTCGCGATCCAGCGTGCGGCACACCGGCGCCCTGCGAAGGGTGGCCACGTGCATCCAGCGCTCGCCGCGCTCGCGCGTCCGCCCAGGACCGCCGCGCCCGCGATCGCAGGACTGACGATGGAGCTCCGAGAAACCCGACACGCCCTGCGCCGCGCCGCGGCCGGGCCTCTGGCGTGACCTCTCGGATCTGACGTGGGAGAACAAGAACGAGCGTGGTTCGTGGATGGTGCAACTCGCAGCATCCCGCCAATTCCGGTTGATCCTGCCGGAGGGCACCGCTATTGGTGTTCGCTTAAGCCATGCGAGTCCAGAGTGGTCATGCACTCGGCGCACGGCTCAGTAACACGCGGAGAACCTGCCCTAAGGTGGGGGATAACCTCGGGAAACTGAGGATAATACCCCATAGTTCACGAGCGCTGGAACGCCTCGTGGACGAAAGCTCCGGCGCCTTAGGATGGCTCTGCGGCCTATCAGGTTGTAGCGAGTGTAACGTACTCGCTAGCCGACAACGGGTACGGGCGTTGAGAGACGTCGCCCGGAGATGAACTCTGAGACACGAGTTCAGGCCCTACGGGGCGCAGCAGGCGCGAAAACTCTGCAATGCCGGCAACGGCGACAGGGGAACACCAAGTGCTTGCACTATGTGCAAGCTGTTTTCATGCCTAAAAAGCATGGAGAGTAAGGGCTGGGTAAGACGGGTGCCAGCCGCCGCGGTAATACCCGCAGCCCAAGTGGTGCTCGTTATTATTGGGCCTAAAGCGTCCGTAACCGGCTTCGTAAATGCCTGGGGAAATCGTGCTGCTCAACAGCACGAAGGCCCGGGTAGACTGCGAGGCTTGAGACCGGGAGAGGCCAGAGGTACTCCAGGGGTAGAGGTGAAATTCTGTAATCCTTGGGGGACCACCGGTGGCGAAGGCGTCTGGCTAGAACGGATCTGACGGCGAGGGACGAAGCCCTGGGGCGCAAACGGGATTAGATACCCCGGTAGTCCAGGGTGTAAACGCTGCGGACTTGGTGTCGGGGGTCCTACGGGGGCTCTCGGTGCCGGAGCGAAGGTGTTAAGTCCGCCGCCTGGGGAGTACGGCCGCAAGGTTGAAACTTAAAGGAATTGGCGGGGGAGCACCGCAACGGGAGGAGCGTGCGGTTTAATTGGATTCAACGCCGGGAAGCTCACCGGGTTCGACTGCTTGATGTGGGCCAGGCTGATGACCTTGCCTGAATTGCAGAGAGGTGGTGCATGGCCGCCGTCAGTTCGTACCGTAAGGCGTTCTGTTAAGTCAGATAACGAACGAGACCCCTTTCCGCAATTGCGACCTTCTCCTCCGGGAGGAGAGCACATTGCGGAGACCGCTTCCGCTAAGGAAGAGGAAGGAGGGGGCAACGGTAGGTCAGTATGCCCCGAATTACCCGGGCTACACGCGCGCTACAAAGACCAGGACAATGGGCATCGACGCCGAGAGGCGAAGGCAATCCCGAAACCTGGCCGTAGTTCGGATCGAGGGCTGCAACTCGCCCTCGTGAAGCTGGATTCCGTAGTAATCGTGTCTCAAAATGGCACGGTGAATATGCCCCTGCTCCTTGCACACACCGCCCGTCAAACCATCTGAGTAGGGTCCGGATGAGGGTATCTCTTCCTGGGGTATTCGAATCCGGGCTCTGCAAGGAGGGTTAAGTCGTAACAAGGTATCCGTAGGGGAACCTGCGGATGGATCACCTCCTACGCAACCCGTCACCTGCCCGCCGCAAGGCGGGACGGTGTCAAACAACCTTGCGACGCTCTCAGAGCGTCGTTCGGCGGGATGCGCGAGCACCTACATCCACGAGCGCTCCGGCGCGTGATGCCGAGCCATAGGGCGAGGCCGGAATGCGCCACGAAGTTCGTTCTCCCACAGAGGCAGGTTGATGCGAGCTTCGCGCCTTGCGGGCGCGGGCTCGTAGATCAGCGGTAGATCGTCCGCTTTGCAAGCGGAAGGTCGCGGGTTCGAATCCCGCCGAGTCCACTCGGCGGCCCGGCCCAGCTGCGCCTGCTTCCTCCCTCTCATTGCCGCGTTCCTTCGGGGACGCGGCGATGACTAATCCATCTACATGCACCCGCGGAATCGCGAGGTTCCGCGGCGAAGCGGCCGAGGCCGTAAGACGCACCCAAGCATGGGGTGCGCCGGCTGATGAAGGTCGATGCAAACGCATCCCTGGACGCCAGTTTGAGTCGCCACCGCTTGACGACTGTTACGCCGTCTGGTGAATGGCTCGGCTCGAGCGCCGAAGAAGAGCGTGCCAAGCTGCGAAATGCCACGGGGAGTTGCAAGGAGACGTCGATCCGTGGATCCTCGAATGGGAATCCTGCTGCCTTCGGGCAGCATTCGCGGCAGCGAAAGGGAACCCGCCGAAGTGAAACATCCTAGTAGGCGGAGGAGAAGAAACCAACCGGGATGGCCTGAGTATGGGCGACAGAAAAGGCCACAGGGCAATCCGAATC
>DASYRW010000193.1:0-4192 GCA_036003985.1 Thermoplasmatota archaeon | reverse complement strand
CACCCCAACCAGTGCATCCAGATGCTGCGCAAGGCCGACGCGCTCGCGGTCAAGGGCAACCACGACTGGGCCGCCACCGACGGCACGAGCGAGGGGTTCAACGTCTTCGCGGTCGAAGGCGTCCGGCACTCGCGGAAGGTGCTGAGCGAGGACCACCGCGCGTGGATCCGGCAGCTGCCCGTCGAGCGCCACGTGCAGCACGACGACGCCACCCTAGCCCTGTACCACGGCTCGCCGCGCGACCCGATGCTGGAGTACGTGTTCCCCTTCGCGGATCCTGGCGCGCTGCGCGAGCTGGCCAACGCCGCGGGCAACCCGCGCGTGGTCGCGCTCGGGCACACGCACTTGCCGATGCGGCGCGACCAGGGCACCATCTTCCTCAACCCGGGCAGCGTGGGCCAGCCGCGAGACGGCGACCCCCGCGCGTCCTACGCCATCCTGGACACCGCAACGCTCGCGACCGAGTTCCACCGCGTCGACTACGACGTGGACGCGGCAGCGCGCGCGGTGCGCGAGGCGGGGCTGCCCGATTTCCTGTGGCAGCGCTTGCTCCAAGGGGTCTGAAGGCCGCGCTGTCCGACCTGCGCCGACTCTTGCCGCTTTTATAGCGCGTCCACCATAGCGGCGCAACCAGCGCGCGGCTTCGCGTGCGCGGGAAGGGATGCACGATGAAGATCATGGCCTCCGACCTCCGGGGCAAGACCGTCATGTCCGACGAGGGCCTCATGCTGGGGCGCCTCCGCAACATCATCATCAACGAGACCACCGGGGACCTCACCCACGTGCTCGTCGAGCCCGGCGAGGACGTGGACACGCGCCTGTTCAAGCGCGACAAGCGCGGCTACCTCGTCTTCGGCTTCGACACCGTCAAGAGCGTCCGCGACGTCATCGTCGTCGGGACGGGCTGACGCGGTCGCGCGCGCGCCGAAGTCCCGGCCCCGGTCGGCTCCTTCTTCGCTCTCCCGTCGCGCCCAGCGCGGCGGGTCCCGCGACGGGCTTGCCGCGACGGGAGCCTTCATGGGCACGCAGCCGGCTCGGTGCGCCGATGCGCGTTCCGCTGCTCGGGGTCGCCGCGCTGCTCCTCGCTGGGTGCCTCGCGCCCGCCGCGCCGCTGCCCGTTGCGCCCGCCGCGCCGCTGCCCGTCGCGCCCCCCGGCGCCGACGCCGCGCCTACGCTCGCGCCGGCCGCTGCCGCGCCGCTGCGCCTTGAGGATTGCAGCAACGCCGGCGGCCTGTTCCGCGTGCTGGCCTCGGCCGCGGCGCCGTTCGTGCCCGAGGGGTTCGAGGCCGTTCCCGCCACCACGGGCTTCGTGCAGCTGTACGTCATCGGCCTGCAGTGCGCGCGCGCCGTGCTGGCCGACGGCACCGAGGCCGCGCAGCCGCGCGCGATGTACGCCGAGCTCGTGGTGGTGCCGCCGCCCGAGTACGAGCGCGAGGGCGCGGCCGACTACACGATCCCCGTGATGTTCCTGGCGTCGCCCGAGCCGGTCGCGCGCGCGCTCGCCGACCTGCGCTACGGCGGCGCCGCAGCCGCGGACGTCGCGCGCGAGGAGACGGCCACGCCGCTGGCCACGATCGTTCGGTTCGAGGGCGACGGCGTCGAGCTGGTCGCGACGATGGTGGAGCCGCAGACGCAGCATGTCGAGGGCGGCAGCGTGCGGCAGTTCGGCGCCGACCACGGCGCGCTGCAGAGCGTGCTCGACGTGGACTTCGGCGCCTCGACCTGCACGGCGGGCGCCGCGCTTGCGCTCACCGCGGGCGACGCGCCTATCGGTGACGCGCTGCCCGCGGCGACGGGCGGCCGGTGCGCGGGCTACACACTGGACTTCTGGCTCGCGCAGATCGTCGCGTGAGCGCAAGCGGCTTATGGCCCCTCGGCCTTCGCGGCGCAGCATGGACGCTGAGCTGCGCCGGCTCCGCGAGCTGATCGCGGCCGAGGGCCTGCGCGTCGCGAAGGGCGAGCCCTTCCAGCTCAGCGCAGGTGGCACCTCGCCCTACCTCTTCGACCTCAAGCCGGTCATGCTCCACGCCGAGGGCGCGACGCTTCTTGGCAAGCTTTGCCTCGCCGCGATCCGGCCCTGGGGGCCGACGCACGTCGGCGGCATGGAGCTCGGCGCCGCGCCCCTCGCGGCGCTCGTCGTGCAGGCCTCGCACGGCTCGGCCCAGGAGCTGCGCGGCTTCGTGGTCCGGAAGGAGCCCAAGGGCCACGGCATCCGCGACGCCATCGTGGGCAATATCCCGGCGGCAGGCGCGCCGGTCGCGGTGGTCGAGGACGTGAGCACGACCGGCCGCAGCGTGCTGGAGAAGACCCTCCCCCACCTGCGCGCCGCCGGCGCGGACGTGCGCGGCGTGCTCACCGTCGTGGACCGCGCGCAGGGCGCGGCCGAGGCCTACGCGAAGGCGGGCGTGCCGTTCCGGTGGATGTTGCGCCTGGACGATTTCCCCGAGCTCACGGGACGGGAGTGAACCTCGAGAAACCGCTGCTGTTCGGGTGGTTCGGCGCACCGCCCGTTCGGCCTTTGGTCGCGTTCCACAAAGACTGGCTCGAAGGTGACGTTGCGAAGGGAAAGGCCTAGGGCTCCGGGAAGCCTCCGAAGCTGGTTCTACCTTGCCCGCGCAGATGCGCATCCTCCTCGTCGATGACGAAGAGGACATCCTGGAGTCCCTCGGCGATGTCTTGACGGCCGCCCTCCCGAAGGCGACCACCGTCGCCAAGGCGACGTCGATCCGCGAGGCGCAGCGCCAGGTCGCGGCGGACGAGTTCGACCTCGTGCTCACCGACGAGCGCATGCCGGGCGGGACAGGCTCGGAGCTGCTGACGTGGCTGCGCGCCCACCACCCGGACGTGCACCGCGGCCTGATGAGCGCGTACATCGACGTGCGCGCGCGCTTCGACGATGGGCGCACCGATGCGGAGTTCTTCATCCACAAGCCCTTCGAGATCACGGAGCTCGTGCCCCTCGTGGAGCGCACCGTCGCAAGCCGCGGCGGCGCGCCCTCGCGGCGCGGGCCCGGGCCGATGCCGCCGAGCAGCGCCTGAGCGCGCGGCGGGCGGGGCGCGGGAGGGCGGGCGGCGCAACGTACTTATAAGGCCAGCCGCTTCCGCGGTTGCCCCACGGTGGCCAGCATGGGCAAGTTTCCCGAGGCGGACGCGCGGCTCCTGCGCAAGAAGATCTGCATGAAGTGCTACGCGCGCAACCCGCAGCGCGCCGAGCGCTGCCGCAAGTGCCGCAGCACCCAGCTCCGCGTCAAGGCCATCGAAGGGCGCGGCGTCTGAGGGCCATGCGCCTCGCGCTCGCGGCGGGCGTGCTGCTCCTCGTCCTCGGCGCGGCCGCAGGCTGGCTCACCTTCGAGTTCCAGGCCGACAGCCGCGACGCGGCCTTCGGCCCCGCCGAGCAGAAGCTAGCATCCCAGACCGGCGCGCTCGGCGGCGTCGTCACCCTCGCGCTGCTCGCGCTCGGCACCGGGCTGGTCATGTGGGCGCGGCCGCGCGGCGACGCGTAGCCTCAGTTCAGCGGGGGATCCGGCGTGAGGTAGATCTCCTGCAGGTCGGCCAGCGCGGTCCCGTCGCAGGCGATGGCCGTGAGCGTGACCACACCGGGCCCCTGGTCGAGGATGTTCGGCGGGCCGCCGCTGGAGAGCGTGAGCGCGACGGGCCCATCCATGGTTTCGTGGGTGCACGAGGACTTGCCGGCCGCGGTGCCGAAGACGAGGTCGCCGGCGTTCGGGCTTGGGGGCACGAGGTGGACGGAGTACGCGACCGTCCACGACGCGATCTTGCACAGGTGGATCTGGTACGGCGCGAGCGCGCCCGTGTTGATCACGAACGCCGGCATCGCCGGCAGGGGCACGAAGTAGAGGCTGCCGATCCACGCGGCGATGCCCGGCGCGGGCACCAGCAGCTCGGCGTGCGCGGGCGGGCAAGGGTCCGCGGCGCGCGCGGGGGCCGCGGTGCCGAGCAGGCCGGCGCCGGCGACGAGGGCGGTCAGGAGCAGGGCCGCGGGGGTTCGGGAGGAGCGC
This sequence comes from Thermoplasmatota archaeon, assembly GCA_036003985.1. Lineage (GTDB taxonomy): Archaea > Thermoplasmatota > SW-10-69-26 > JACQPN01 > JAIVGT01 > JAIVGT01. The sequence continues at coordinate 173 of DASYRW010000193.1, read as the reverse complement.
ATGGGACGCCTCGGCCGGGCGAGCCTCTGGCGCTTGCTTAAGCAACCGGCGTGGCTGCGCCGGCGCGCGCAGGGCGTTGGCTGCGCGGCCCGCTACATGGCCATGCCGTCCATGCCGGGGTCCATGGCCATGCCCCCGGCGGGCGGCGCGGGCGGGTGCGCGTACGTCGCGCC
>DASYRW010000192.1:0-4361 GCA_036003985.1 Thermoplasmatota archaeon | reverse complement strand
CTTGCTGGTGGCCAGGCCCCTCTCGGACGCGCACGCTCCGCCTCCCGGGCACCCAAGCGCGGAGGAGGCCAAAGGCCTTGCGGGAGCGCGCTACACCAGGCCCTCGTGGCCCGGGATCAGGGCCTTGCGCACGAGGTGGATGCCCTTGAGGCTCGCCAGGGCGCTGTACATCGTCGCGACGCGCGCGGCGGTGCCCTCCACGACGAAGACTTCCACGCAGTCCTCGCCCTGGATGTGCGTGTGCAGCATGCTGCGGATGATGTCGCCGAACTCGTGCTTCACCTCGGCCACGCGCCGTTCGTCGCGCTTGCCGAAGCAGACCGCGATGACGGCGTGCTGCCGCCCGCCCTTGGCCGCGCGGTGCTCGGCGACGAATTGCACGAGGGCCGTCTGCACGGCGCCGCTGCGGCCGGCGAAGGGCGCGTCCTCCACGAGGCGGTCGACCTCCGCCAGCAGGCTCTCGGGCAGGGACACCGTCACGGGCTTGGCTTTCGACGCGCCGGCCTTCCGCATGGTTATGAAGAAAGGCGTTTCTCCGCATAACTGTTTCATAAGATTGGAAGCATGGTTCATATCCATGGACCGGCTCACCCCACCCATGCGCTCCGCCGCGCTCCTGGGCCTGCTGCTCGCCTTGCCCCTCGCAGGCTGCACCAGCCCATCGGCGCAGGCGCGCGTGGATGTGCTGGCGTCGTTCTACCCGGTGCAGTTCCTGGCGGAGCGCGTCGCGTCGGGCCACCTCGCCGTGGGCGTGCTCGTGCCTGCGGGAGTGGAGCCGCACGACTACGAGCTGACGCCAGGCGACACGGCTTCCGTGCAGCGCGCGCGGCTCGTGGCCTACCACGGCGCGGGGCTCGAGGCGTTCGCGGACGCGCTGCGGGCCCTCGCCGACGGCGCGCAGGTCCCGGTCGTCGAGGCCGCCGCGGGGCTCGACCTCGCGACGCGCGACCTCGGCGAGGAGCACGGCGCCGACCCCCACCTGTGGCTCGATCCGCTGCGCGCCGCCCAGGAGGCGCGCAACCTGGAGGCAGCGCTGGCGCGCGTGGATCCCGCCAACGCCTCGTCCTACGGCGCAGGCCTCGCCTCCCTCACGGCGGACCTGGCGCAGCTCGACCGCGAGTATCGCGACGGCCTCGCGGCGTGCGCCAAGCACAAGATCATCACCACCCATGCGGCCTTCGGCTACGTCGCCGACCGCTACAACTTCACGCAGATCCCCATCACCGGCCTCGAGCCCGAGGCGGATCCCTCCGCGGAGAAGCTGCGCGAGGTGGCCGACCTTGCGCGCCGGGAGAACATCACGGTGATCTTCTTCGAGACCCTCGTGTCGCCGCGGGTCGCGCAGGTGATCGCGGACGAGGTGCACGGCCGCACGGAGGTCCTCGATCCCGTCGAGGGCCTGACGGACGAGGCCATCGCCGCCGGCCAGGATTACCTGAGCGTGATGCGCGACAACCTGCGCAACCTGCGCGACGCCATGGAGTGCGCGTGATGGAGCCCCCCGCGGTCGTGGAGCTGCGCGGCGTGAGCGTCGACTACGGCGCCGAGCGCGCGCTGGCCGGCGCGGACTTGATGGTGAACCGCGGGGAGTTCGTCGGCATCGTGGGCCCGAACGGCGGGGGCAAGACCACCTTGCTGCGCGCGAGCCTCGGCCTGGTGCCGGTCCGCGAGGGCGAGGTCCATCTCTTCGCCGTGGAGGTCGGTCGCTTCGCGGACTGGGCGCGCGTGGGCTACGTGCCGCAGAGCGCCGCGCAGGTGGACCCGCAGTTCCCGGCGACCGCCCTCGAGGTCGTGCTGCTCGGGCGCGTCGGGCGCCGGGGACTGTTCCGGCGCTTCCAGGCGGCGGACCGCGAGCGCGCCCGCCAAGCCTTGCGTGAGGTCGAGGGCCTCCACCTGGCCGAGCGCCGCATCGGCACCCTGAGCGGCGGTGAGCGGCAGCGCGTGTTCCTCGCGAAGGCCCTCGCGGGCGAGCCGGAGCTGCTGATCCTGGACGAGCCGACCACCGGCGTGGACCCGAAGGCGCGTGCCGAGTTCTACCAGCTCCTCGACCACCTGAACCACGACCACGACCTCACGATCCTGCTCGTCAGCCACGACACCGAGGCGATCCTGCAGAGCGCGCATCGCATCGTCGCCGTCAACAGACACGTAGTCTTCGACGGCACACCCCAGCAGTTCCGCGACCAGGAGGGCATCCTGGGGGCCTATGCCTTCCACGTGCCGCACACCGACCGGCCCCACCCCGCGGAGGGCCGCGCGTGAGCCTGCCGCCGCTGACCGAGGTGTTCGCCTACGATTTCATGCTCCGCGCGCTCGCGGCGGGCGCGTTCGTCGCGCTGCTCGGCGCGCTGCTGGGGGTGTTCACGATCCTCCGCGGCTTGGGCATGATCAGCGACGGCCTGGGGCACGTGTCCTTCGCCGGGGTCGCGCTGGGCCTGCTGTTCAACGTGCTCCCGCTGGCCTTCGCGCTCGCCGCGACGGTGCTCGGCGCCGTGGCGATCCAGCTGATGCGCGAGCGCGGGCTCGTGAAGGGCGACGTGGCCATCGGCATCGTGTTCAGCGCGGGGCTGGCCCTCGGCGTCGCGATCGTCAGCCACGGCCAGGGGCTGGGCGTGAACATCAGCAGCTACCTCTTCGGCAACATCCTCGCGGTGTCGGCGGCGGACGTGTGGGTCGTCGCGGGCCTAGGCGCGGCGCTGTGCGCGTTCATCGGGCTGCTGTACAAAGAGATGCTCTACGTCACGTTCAACGAGGAGGCGGCGCGCATCAGCGGCTTGCCGGTGGGCGCGCTCAACCTGTTCTTCAGCGTGGTCACCGGCGCCGCGGTCGTGCTCGCGTCGCGCGTGGTGGGCGTGCTGCTGGTCAGCGCGCTCATCGTGGTGCCGGCCGCTGCTGGCCTGCAGCTGGCGCGCAGCTTCCGGCGGACCCTGCTCGCGGCGGTGGCCCTGGGCATGGTGGCGGTGCTGCTGGGGCTGTACGCGAGCTTCGCCTTCGACATCGCGGCCGGCGCGGCGATCGCGCTCGCGAGCATCGCGCTCTTCGTGCTGGCCGCGGCCCAGCGCGCGGTGCGGCGGGGGCGCGCGCCGGCCTGATCAGGCAGCTTCGCACGCGACGCGGTCGAGGAACGCCGGCAGGTCGCGCGTGAGCACCTTCGCCCCCGCGCTGCTCGGGTGGCCGCCGCCGACGACGCCGTACTGGGCGGTGAACTGCTCGGCGATCTGGCCCAGGTTCGCCGCCGGCGGCCCGATGCTGCGCAACGCGACGCTGCTCATGCGCGGCCGCTGGTTCACCAGCAGCGCGAGCCGGCAGCCCCGCTCCATCGCGACCGCGGTGAGGGCGCGCGTGCCGAATCCGAAGAGCGAGGGCTTGCGCTTGCCGAAGTGCAGCAGCGCGACGCCGTGCCGCACCATCACGTGGGCCCGCACGCGCTCCATCGCGCGGGGCCAGCGGTTCTCGTTCACCACCCGCAGGTAGCGCCTGCGGATCTCCTCGACCTCGCTGGGCCACAACCCCAGGCTGAGCCGGCGCGCAGCGAGGGCGCGGAAGCGGTCGTCGTCGATCTGGCAGCGCCACGCGAAGTCGAGGATGCGGGCCTCCTCGTCGAGGCGCTCGAGGCCCACGGAGCGCGCGACCGGGGCGAGGTACGGGCCCGCGCAGTACTCGACCACGTCCGCGACCGCGGCGAGGTGCTCGGTGGTGCCATTGAGGCCCCACACGTCGTGGGCGATGCTGGCTGCGCTGGCGCCCTCCGCGACGATGACGCGGGCGTGGCTGCCGAGCAACCCGCTGTAGTGGGCGGTCTGCTGGTGGTGGTCGATGCACACCACCTCCTGGCGCGTCTTGTCCTTCATGCGGATCGTACGCGCGAGGCGCGGGGTCAGGCCGAGGTCCACGAGGTAGAGCGTGCGCGAGCTGAGGTCGCGGCGGAGGACGTCCACCGCCAGCGAGCTGCTGGCGACGTACGTGACGCGGCCGCGGGGGAATCGCGCGAGGAAGAAGGCTGAGGACACGATGCCGTCCACGTTCCCCCGCGTGAGCAGGTGGACGTCGCGGTCATCCCTCCAGGTGCTGGCCATGGAGGTCGCTCCCATCCCGGAGCCAACCATGCCCCGAAGCGCACATGAGGCTTCCGATACAATCCGCTATTCCGCCGCTTCGTCGGACGCGTGCTCCTCGCGCAGGCGCCGACGCACCACCGACTTGAGCCCGCAGCCGGGGCACGCGACGACCGCGTGATGGCGCGGCGCGACGCCGAAGCGGCACGCGCAGCGGGGGCAGTGCACGCGCACGGGCGCGGCCGCGAGGGGCGGCGCGCGCACGACCTCCTGCGGGCGCTCCTCGGGCGCGGCGAGCAGCGCATC
>DASYRW010000191.1:0-8313 GCA_036003985.1 Thermoplasmatota archaeon | reverse complement strand
GCGGTGCGGCCCTCGTCCACGGCGCGCGCGCCCTCGCCGGGCTTGAAGAAGCCCAGGTCCTCGGTGGCGACGATCTCCGCGATGGTGAAGCAATCGTGGACCTCGGCGAGGTCGATCTGCGAGGGCTCGAGCCCCGCCTGGTGGAACGCTTGGCGCGCGGCGATGCGCGCGGCGGGGATGGAGGTCATGTCGCCCCGGTCTGGCAGGGACGCGATGCTGCCGGCCCGGCCGGAGCCGCGCACGACCACGTCCATCCTGCCCAGCGCGCGCGCGACCTCCTCGCTGGCACCCAGCACCGCGGAGGCGCCGTCGCTGAAGGGGCACGCGTCGTAGAGCTTCAGCGGGTGCGCGACGTAGAGCGACTTCATCACGTCCTCGACGGTGATGCGCTTTGGGAGGTGGGCCTTGGGGTTCAGCGCGGCGTTGTCGTGGTTCTTCACGGCCACGCGCGCGAGCTGCTCCTCGGTGGTGCCGTGCTGCGCCATGTGCGCGCGGGCCATGGTGGCATAGAGGCCAGGGAACGATGCGCCGTTGCCGCCCTCGCACAGGTAGTCCGAGCCATAGCTGAAGTAGCCCGTCGCGGTGACCGTGTCCACCTGCGTGATCTTCTCGAAGCCAGCCGCGAGGAACACGTCCGCGGCCCCGCTGCCCACGTTGATCCAGGCCTCGCGGAAGGCGCTGCCGCCGCTGGCGCAAGCGGCCTCGATGGTGGTCGCGGGCTTGTCGGGGATGCCCAGGGCTGTCATGAGCAGCGGGCCCTGATGGCCCTGCTTCTCCACCATGCCGAAGGCGTTGGCGACGAACGCGCCGTCGATGCGCTTCGGGTCGACGCCCGCGTCGTGGATGGCGTCGAGCGCGGCCTCCGCGACGAGCTCGCGGCCGGTCGCGGGGAGCTTGCCGTACTTGGTGGCGCCGGCGCCGATGACGTACACCCTGCGCATGGTCAGGAGTAGGCGCGCCGGGTCATATAGCCCCGGTGGGCCGGAGGAAAGCGCGGCCCATCGTGGACGCTTCCGCTCACGTGAACGTGGCGTACGCCCACCAGTGCCCCACGGCAGGGGTCGGGTCGTCGGTCTCGGGGGGGACGTTCAGGGCGCTGATCACGCCTTCCGCCCATCCATCCACGCGGAGGATGTAGGGGTTCTCCGCCTCGGGGTGCCAGCCCGTGGGGCACTGCAGCGCCGGCGGCGGAATCAAGGGCTCGACGACGAGGGAGCCGAACACGACGAGCCCGAAGATCTTCGCGTGCAGGATGCAGGAGCCTGTACTCTCCTGCGAGAGCTGGCCGCGGATCGTGCCGGTGTAAGGCACGCCGCCGATGCACACGCCGTCGTTGACCCCGCAGGCGCGCAGCGTCAGGCGCCAGTGCGTGGTGCCGGAGGCGTCGCACACCGCGCTGTCGTGCATGTCGAGCGGGGCGAAGGTGTAGTGCGGGACCTCCGAGCACGTCGCGTCACCGCCGCCCACCGACCCGGGCCCGGCTGGCTCCAGGTCGACGTCGGCGCAGTGGTAGCGCCGGTCCTCGACGATGTTGTCGTGCTGGTTGATCGTGCCGACGAGGTGCTGCACCACGTCGCCGCGCACCTTCACGTAGCGCTTGTTCGAGAGCGTGCTCGAGGTCTGGTCGTAGACCTTCGTCCACCCGCCGTCGCACACCATCTTGACCGAGACCCCGCCGTTCAGCACGTAGCTCACGGTGTTCCCGGCACCGTCCAGCTCGTAGGCGGCGTCGTAGCTCCAGTTCGGGTCGAGCGCCACCACGGACGGCGCGATGCTTGCCATGCTTCCGCCGGCCACCAGAGCGGCCAGCGCGAGGACGCTTGCGCGCAAGGAATTCGCCTCCGCGCCAAGGGAGGCTTCGGCGGGCCAAAGCTTGGGAGCATGCGGCCGGATGCCGACGCAACCGCCCGGGGTGCTGCGCTACGCGGGCCGGATCCTGACCTGCATGCCGACCTCGAGCCCGCTCCGCTCCGCGAAGCTGCCCTCGGCCATGGCGACCTCGAGATAGCCCGCGCTCCCCACCACCAGCAGCGGCTCGCCAGGCGGGGCCTCCGCGTACGCGCGCCGCAGCGGCGCCTCGATCTCGCCGCCGGCCCAGCCCACGCGCGCGTCCGCGCCCTCGCGCAGGGCCTTGCGTGCCAGCTCGGCGGCGATGTTGGTGACGCAGTTGCCGAAGCCGTCCACGAGGATGACCTCGCCCACCAGCGTCGCGTCCTCGAGCCGGCCTTGGCCGAAGTCGAGGTCGTGGGGGTCGGCGATTTCCTCCCCAGCTTTCGCCGGCTCGAGACCTTGGTCCAGGTGCGCGGCGACGGGGCCGAAGATGTCGCGGCCGTGGAACGTGCTGCTCACCTCGCCCCTCCAGAGCGCGCGGTTCGTCAGCTCGCGCGCTTGCTTGAAGCCGAGCCGCCGCGCCGCAGGCAGCAGCAGGCCGTTGTCCGGCCCCACCAGGAGGCCGCGCTCGCACTCCACGAGCAGCGGCCGCCGCGGCGTCCCGACGCCGGGGTCCACGACCGCGACATGCACGGTGCCGCGCGGGAAGTACGGCACCGCCGCCGCGAGCGCGAAGGCCCCGGCGCGCACGTTGTGGCGCGGCACCCCATGAGTGAGGTCGACGAGGCGCGCACCGGGATGCACGCTGAGGATGGCCCCGCGCAGCGCGCCGGTGTAGTGCGAGTCGCCGAAGTCGGTGGTGAGCGTGATCATGCCGGCAAGACTGTTCAGCTTGCCCAGGGCCATCAAGGTGGCGGAAGATGGCGAAACGGCCAGGCAAACCTTCATGGCCCCGCGACCGGGTAGCGGCGCGATGACGCCGCCGCGCACGCTGCCGGAGATGTTCCAGGCCACCGCCAAGCGCCGCGGCGACGCCCCCGCCCTGAAGGCCAAGCTTCCCCACGGCGGCTGGCGCACCATCACCTGGGCGGGCTACGCGCGCTACGTCCGCGACGCCGCGAGCTTCCTGCTCACCCTCGGCGTCAAGGAGGGCGACCGCGTCGCGCTCCTCAGCAAGAACAGCCCCGAGTGGGCCGTCACCGACCTCGCGATCCTGCACGCGGGGGCCGTCACGGTGCCCATCTACGAGACCCTCGCCGCCGACAAGATCGCGCACATCCTGAAGGACAGCGGCGCGCGCGTCGCCATCGCGGGCACGCGCGCGCAGGCGGAGAAGCTCCTGGGCCTGCTGGGGACGCGGCTCGAGGTGGTGGTGTGCATCGAGCCCACCCAGGGCCAGCTGGGCAAGCAGTGCCTCGACTGGGCCGACGCGCTGCGGCAGGGCGCGGTGTGGGACCAGGAGCACCGCGCCCACATCGAGGCGCGCTGGCGCTCGGTGAAGGCCGAGGACCTAGCGTCGCTCATCTACACCAGCGGCACCACCGGCGAGCCGAAGGGCGTCATGCTCACCCACGGCAACTTCGTGTCCAACGTGCGCGACGCGCTGCAGCGCATCCCGTGCAACGAGGACGAGCTGTTCCTCAGCTTCCTGCCGCTCTCGCACAGCTTCGAGCGCATGGCGGGCCATTTCGTTCCTGTGTACCTCGGCTGCACCGTCGCGTACGCGGAGAGCATCGAGAAGCTGCCCGAGAACCTCCTCGAGGTCCAGCCCACGGTGATGAACGCCGTGCCGCGGCTGTTCGAGAAGATGTGGGCCCGCGTCGAGGCGGGCGCGCGCGAGCAGGGCAAGGAGCGCATCTTCCAGCGCGCGGTCGAGACGGGCCGCGACTACGTGCGGATCACGCGCGCCGAGAAGCGCGCAGCGCCGTTCCTGCTGAAGCTGAAGCACCGCGCGTTCGATCGCTTGGTCTATGCGAAGATCCGCGCGCGCGTCGGGGGGCGGGTCAAGTACTTCGTCAGCGGCGGCGCGCACATCAGCGAGGAATTGGAGTGGAACTTCGCGGCCGTAGGGCTCCCCATCCTGGGGGGCTACGGGCTCACCGAGACCGCGCCGGTGATCGCGGTCAATAGCTTCGAGGACTGGCGCCCCGGCAGCGTGGGCAAGCCGATCCCGGAGTGCGAGGTGCGGATCGCGGCCGACGGCGAGATCGAGGTGCGCGGACCCAATGTGATGAAGGGCTACTTCAACCTCAGGAAGGCCACGAACGACGTCTTCACCGAGGACGGCTGGCTCCGCACCGGCGACATCGGCCACCTCGACACGGACGGGTTCCTCTTCGTCACGGATCGCAAGAAGGAGCTCTTCAAGACGAGCGGCGGCAAGTACGTCGCGCCCCAGCCGATCGAGGACCAGCTCCGCGCGAGCCCGCTGATCATGGAGGCGGTGTGCGTCGGAGATGGCAAGCCGTACGTCGCGGCGCTCGTCGTGCCCGACCTCGACGCGCTCGCGGCGTGGGCGAAGCAGCAGGGCATCCCGACAGAGGACAAGCCCGCCCTCGCGCGCGACGAGCGCTGCGTCGCGGCCATCCACGCGGAGATCGAGAAGGTCAACGCGCGGCTGAGCAAGTGGGAGACCATCAAGCGCTGGACGCTGCTGCCGCGCGAGCTGACGCAGGAGCATGGCGAGCTCACGCCCACCCTGAAGGTGAAGCGGCGCGTGATCGCGGAGCGGTACGCGGACGCGATCGCGGCGCTGTACCACGACAGTGAAGGGCTGCCCTCGATCTAGGCCAGCGCCGCGAGCTGCCGCCGCGCACCCGGCGCGGCCGCGCTGAGCGCGGGGTCGTGGTCGTCCAGCCAGCCGAGCGCAAGGGAAGGCTGGACCGCGCCCCACCCCCACGCGGGATCGGGCCCGGGCGCGCCGCCGTCGCGGGCCGTCGCGCGGAGGGCGCGCGCCACCAGGTCGGGCGAAGCGCCGGGGTGCGCCTCGCGCAGCAGCGCCACCACCGCGCTCACGAAGGGCGCGGCCATGCTCGTGCCGTCCATGGCGCGCAGCGCATCGCGCGTGCCCGCGTGCGCGGCGCGGATGCCCTGGCCCGGCGCGAGCACGTCCGGCTTGACGACGCCGCCATCGCCGCGTCCGCTGAAGCTGGCCACGTCCTTCGCGGCCAGCGACGCGCCCGCGAGCGCGCCCACGGTGATGGCGTCGGCGAGCGAGCCGGGCGTGTGGATGGCGCACGGCGCGTCGCCGCGGTTGCCCGCGGTCGTGACGAGCAGCACGCCGTCGCGCAGCGCCTGCGCGATCGCGGTGTCGAGCCCGAAGTGGCCCGCGCAGTCCTGCTCTTCCAAGCTCAGGTTGATGACGAGCGCGCCCTGCGCGACGCACCACGCGACGCCCCGCGCGGCCGCGGCGCTCGTGCCGTGACCTGCATCGTCCATGACCTTGCCGACGGCGAGCCGCGCGTGCGGCGCCGCGCCGGGCCGCCCCGCCTCGCCGCTCGCGGCCGCGATGCCCGCGACGTGCGTGCCGTGGCCGTTGTCGTCGTAGGGTTCAGCGCGGCCCCGGAGGAAGTCGCGCCACGCCACCACCTTGCCATCGTCCAGGTCGACGTGGTCCGTGTCAACGCCGGAGTCGAGGATGCACAAGAGCGGATCATCGCCGGGCGCGGCCGCGCCCGGGGCCCTCGCCGCCACGTCCTCGACGGGCTCGAGGCTCGCGCGGAGGGCGGTGCCGTTGGCCGGATTCGAGAAGCCAACCTGGGGCGCGAGCGCGGGCAGCAGGACCGCGAGGACCGCCAAGACAGCCGCGCGGGCGCGCACCATGCAGGGTTGCCCTCACGGGCGCGCCCACCTTGAACCCCGGGGCCAGGGGCACAGCGCCCCGCGGTGCGGAGTCCCGCGCGCGGCCGAAGCGCCGCGAGGGGTTCCCGCACCTGGCCGGGTCGCGGCGGATCCCTAGCCTCGCTGGCAGCGTTTCGTAAGAACACGAAACAACGCCCGAAAGTTGGGGGAGAGCCGCGGCGCTCAGCGCCGCGGCCCTCGGAGGTCTTCACCCGCTGTCAGCGCGACTATTGGTCCACCTCTAAGGTCACGCCCGTGCCGTTCGTGCTCATGTCCAGCCAGTACGAGCCCGAGCCCGTGTAGCTCTCGACGCGCACCTTGAACGTCCCGCTCGTCGCGGGCGTGTAGCTGAGGGTCTCCTGGCGCGTCGTGCCCAGGCTGCTGGCGACCTGGTTGCCGTTCGGGTCGTACAGCCGCACGTCGAAGTCCTTGTTCGCGCTCGCGCTCGGGATGATCAGGGTGACGCTGATCGAGCGCGCGGTGGTCACGCCGCTGATCGCCCACCGGTCGTAGTTCCCGGTGCCGGCGAGGTCCTCGGTCCGCGGGTAGATCGTCGGGTTCGCCGGCGGGGCCTGGTTCGCGAAGGCGCCCGCGGTCTCCACCGCCGTGTGCGCGTCCACCACGCCCGCGCCCCAGTCGTAGCTTTGGGGCTCGGAAGCCTGGTTGTTGGGCCCCGCGTCGCGGCTCGTGCTCATGAGCATGGACTTGATGGTCCCCGGCGTCTCGTTGGGATCCGCGTCGAGCATCAGGGCCGCGACGCCCGCGATGAAGGGCGTCGCCATGCTGGTGCCGCTCATCGTCGCGTAGGACGTGTCGCTCGCCGTCCCCACGCTCGTGATGCACACGCCCGGCGCGGCGATCTCGGGCTTGTAGCGGCCGTCGCCGGTGAGGCCGCGGCTGCTGAAGTCCGCGAGGTACCAGCCCTTCGCCTTGTACCCTCCACAAGCAGCGTTGTCCGGGTCGCTGACGGCCCCCACCGTGATGGCGTTGGCCGCCGCGCCGGGGTCGCCCACGGTGCAATAGCCGGGCCCGGAGTTGCCGGCCGCGATCGTCACGACGAGGCCCGCGTTGACGGCGTTGTTGACGGCGTTGCTCATGCTGTCGGTGCCGTTGGTGCACGTGCCGCCGCCGATGCTGATCGTCTCGATCTCGATGCCGTAGGTGGCCTCGTTGTCCTTGCACCAGTTGATGCCGTTCACGATGTTCGTGCTGCTGCCGCTGCCGGCCGAGTTGAGCACCTTGACGCCGACCAGCGCCGCGCCGTGGGCGACGCCGCGGTAGGCGGTGTTGTAATCGCCCTGCCCCGCCGCGATGCCGCTCACGTGCGAGCCGTGGCCGTTGTCGTCGTAGGCGTTCGCCTGGCCGTTCACGTAGTCCTTCCAGGCGATGACCTGGCCCTCGTTGAGGTCCGAGTGCGTCTTGCGGATGCCCGTGTCGATGACGCAGATGACGATGTCGTCCTTGGTGTACGTCTTGACGGCGCCGGTGCGGTCGCCGTTGACGCCGAAGTCGGTCTTGGCCTTGTCCACGCCGCTCTCGTCCTTGGCCGTGCCCATGAGCGCGTGGACCTCGATGACCGGCTCGACCTGCTGCACGTCGCTGCGGGCCGACAACTGCAGGATCTGCTTCTGCGTGAGGGTCGCGGCGAAGGCGGGGAGGATGGTCCAGGGCCTGCCCTCGGCGTCCCACGGGTTGTCCTTGTAGCTCGTGACCGTGAAGGGCCCGATGTCCTGCTTGAGCTGCTGGACGGTGGCGTCGCTGACGCTCTCGAGGTTCATCAGCACGATGACCTCGTGCACGTCCTCCTCGTGGCCCGGCAGGAGCTGCGTGTCGAGCGTGTCGAAGAGCCGGTTGCGGTCCACGTCCCCCCAGCGGCTCGAGGTGATGCCCGGCACCTCGGGCCCGGGCGCGATCGGGAACGCCAGGTCTTCGCCGGGCGCGGTCGGCGCCGCGATGTCCGGAAGCTTGCTCAACGCCAGCATGCCCATGCTCGTGGCGGCCGGCGCGAGCAGCGCCAGCACGACGACGAGCCCCCAAAACCCCGCTCGCATGAGGTGTCCTCCAATGCACGAGAAGCTCGCCCGGACTTCCAGCGCCTCTGCCCGGCGCCAGCCTCCGCCCCGGCTCGCCCCGGCGTGGCACGTCCGCGTGGGGATTAAGGATTTCGGGCGGAAGCTCCGTTGCGCGAACTTGCTGCAAATCCAGGCCACGCCGTTCCGTCACAATGCCAACTTTGCGAGGTCAACACCGATGCCTGCGATTCCCGCAGCCGTCGCGAATCAGTTCAGTATCCCCGCTCGCACTTTGCGCCGGTTCCTCGAACCTGCGGCAGCTACATCGGCCCGCGGCGCCCATGCCGGAGCGATGCCCGACGAGGACCTCCTCGTGCACAACTGGAACGTCGAAGCCCGCCTGCCGCGGACGCTGCCGGGCAAGGTGGTGTTCTGGGACGAGACGCTGCGCGATGGAGAGCAGACGCCCGGCGTGTACTTCACGCCCGAGGAGAAGCTCGAGCTCGCGCGCGCCATCGACGGCCTCGGCGTGGGCATCATCAACTGCGGCATCCCCGCCGTGAGCGCCAAGGAGCTGCAGTCGGTCAAGGCCATCGCGCATGCTGGGCTGAAGGCGCGCATCCTCGCCGCC
>DASYRW010000190.1:0-5580 GCA_036003985.1 Thermoplasmatota archaeon | reverse complement strand
ACGCGGCGCGACGCCACCAAGCCGTGGGTCTCGAGGGTGCGCAAGTGGTAGAACGCGGTGCTCCAACCGAGCCTGAGGTGGGTGGCGATGGCGTGCGCGTGGATGCCTGGCCGCTCGCGGATCAGGTTGTAGACCTTCTCGCGGTTCACCTGGTTCAAGGCCTCGTCGCGCGGGATCCGCGTGAACAGCGGCGCGGCGAAGAATTGGATCCGCGGCCAGAACCAGGCCAGCGCGCCGGCGATGCCCGCGACGGCGCCCACGCCGACCGCGGTCTCGAGGAGCGGGTCGCTGCCCGGGCCGAGCACGCTGAGCGGGTGGCCGGTGTCAGGGTCGGTCAGGCTCGCGGAGGCGTGGTGCTGGTCGCCCCCGAGGGCTGGCGCGGCCGCTGCCAGGAGGGCGGCGAGCAGGGCCAGGCGGGAGACAGCGCGCACGCGTCCCACCGAGGAGGGTGCTTCAAAGACTTTGTGGCGGCGCCGTTGAGGTGAGGCTGCAGGCCCTCGTCCCTAGGCGTTGGAGCGCGGCCAGAGGCGCCACGACCCGCCCGCGTCCTCGAGCACCTCGCCGGGCCCCCACGCCGGCAGCGCCGGGGCCTCGTCGCCGAGCAGGCGCAGCGCGAAGTCCGCGCCGATGGACCGGGCGAGGGTGCCTGCGGCGGCGTGGAGGTCCTCGGGGAGGCGCACGCCGTAGACCAGGGCCGCGCCCTCGTAGTTGGCGCGCCGCGGGCGCGTGATGTCGTCGATCTCCGCCCAGAGGGGGGCCTCGGCGCGCAGCACGCGCGGGTCCGTGTCCGTCACCACGACGCGCGTCCCCGGCAACGCGCGCGCGAACGCGATCGCGTCGTCGAACCGCTGGCCCGCGCCGACCTCGACGATCTTGGCGGCCCCGCGGTAGCGCTCGACCAACCGCCGAGGAGGCATGGCGAGCCATGCCAGAGCGCCGGGAAATGCCCTGCGGTCGGTCGGCCACGTCGTTCGTTCCGGTCCAGGAACCAGAGCATGGGCTTATGGGGGAGGGCAGAGTCCTAGCATCGTGCAGCAGGTGCGCCTCCGGAACTTCACCCCGGAGGATCTCTTCCCGGTGCTCCGGCTGGCCAACCGCACCCTCAACGAGAACTACGAGGGCGGCCTCTTCCTGCACCTCGCGGACCTCTACCCGGACGGGTTCATCGTCGCCGAGGACGGCGAGCGCATCGTGGGGTTCGTGCTCGGCGTGGTCGAGCGCGCCTATGAAGCCCGCATCCTGATCCTCGCCGTGGACGACGAGTACCGCCAGCGCGGGATCGGGTCGCAGCTGGTCAAGCTGTTCATGGACCGCTTCCGCCGTGGGGGCGTCCGCCGGGTCAAGCTGGAGGTGCGGATCAGCAACACTGCAGCCATCCGGCTCTACGAAAAGCTGGGGTTCGAGCGGAAGAAAGTCCTCGCCGCGTACTACGCCGACGGCGAGGATGCCTACCTGATGAGCCGCAGCATCGCGTAATGCTCGGGCTCAGGGCGGAATCACGCGCATCCTGTCCATCTTGTGGATCATGTCGTTCAGGCGCGCGCTCATCCGGGCGGGGCCGCTGTACTCGCCGTTGGCGAGGTAGGCGCTGATCTCCTTGCCCAGCACGAAAATTGCCCGCTTGTGCTCCGCCTTGCTCCGGTGCACATGGATGGGGCTGATGCCCATCGTCTTGTACTCACCGAACCAGGGGTCGGTCGTCGCGGGGGCGCTCGTCTCGATGTGGCTCTTGATCTGGCACAACAATGTGTGCATTTGGATAAGCTCGTCCTTGTGCATCCTCGGTTCCCCTCCGAAGACAAGCTTGGCCCCTGCATCGCGCGCCGTTTCGATAAAGCTATCGTCCGTCCAATCGCCCGGATCCAAACGCTCGATTTCCTCCACGGGAAACATGCGGATACGCACCCTTGACCTGTGCATAGCAGAATGGCCCGTTCAGCGGTCGCGCCACGGCGCAACCCGCAGCGTAGCGCCACCCGTGGCCGCGGCAAGCCTTATCGCCGCGGGTGGTTCTGCGCGGCCATGGCGGTGGTGGAGGCCCGCGGGCTGACCAAGCGCTTCGGCGGCCTGCTGGCCGTGGACCGCCTCGATCTCGCCATCGAGGGCGGCACCTGCTTCGGGTTCCTCGGGCCGAACGGCGCCGGGAAAACGAGCACGATGCGCATGATCGGCGGCACCAGCCCGCCCACGGCCGGGGAGCTGCGCGTCTTCGGGCTCGACGTCGCCTCCCGCCGCGCCGAGATCAAGCGCCGGCTGGGTGTGGTGCCGCAGGAGAACAACCTCGACGACGAACTGACCGTGCGCCAGAACCTGCTGACCCACGCCCGGTTCTACCGCGTGCTGGGCGCCGAAGCGGAGCGCCGCGCCGACGCGTTGCTGGCCTTCCTCGAGCTGGGCCACCGCGCGCAGGATTGGGTCCACGCCCTGAGCGGCGGCATGAAGCGCCGGCTCCTGATCGCCCGCGCCCTGATGCACCGGCCGGAGTTGCTGATCCTGGACGAGCCCACCACGGGCCTGGACCCCCAGGCGCGGCAGCTGGTGTGGGGCAAGCTCCAGGAGCTGCAGCGCGGCGGCACCACCATGCTGCTCACGACGCACTACATGGACGAGGCCGAGGCGCTGTGCGATCTGCTGGTGATCCTCGACCACGGGCGCGTCATCGCCCAGGGCGCGCCGCGCGCCCTCATTGGTCGGCACATCGGCCGCGAGGTCCTCGAGCTGGAGGTGCCGGCCGCGCGCCACGACGACGTGCTGTCCGCCGTGTCCGGGCTCGCCGCCGGGCACGAGGCGCTCGGCGATCGGCTGATCCTGCACGGGCCCGACGCCGAGGCGCTCCTGCGGGCGGTGGAGGCCCACAAGCTCCCGCTGTCCGGTGCGCACTTGCGGCGCGCGACCCTGGAGGACGTGTTCCTCAAGCTGGCGGGGCGCCGCCTGGGGGAGGAGTGACGTGGGCTGGCTGCGCAACTACCGGTTCAGCCCCGAGATGGCGCTCCGCGTCTGGCAGCGCGAGGTGGACGTGTACAAGCGGATCTACAAGTCCACGATCCTCGGCGGCCTCGCGGATCCGGTCATCTACCTGCTCGCCATGGGCCTGGGCCTCGGCGCGTACGTCAGCCTCGCGGGCACGAGCGCCGAGGGCCTGCGCTACATCGAGTTCCTCGCGCCCGGCTTGGTGGCCAGCAGCGCCATGATGGCCGCGACCTACGAGGTGAGCTGGAACAGCTTCATGCGCATCCACACCGACCGCGTCTACGCAGCCATGCTCGCCACGCCCGCCGAGGCGGAGGACATCGTCGTGGGCGAGCTGCTCTGGGCGGCGACGAGGGCGCTGATCTACGCTGGCGTCATGATGGTGGTGCTGCTGGCCTTCGGCCTGGTGCGCTCGCCCCTCGCGCTGCTGGCGCCGCCGGTCGCGGCGTTGGGCGGCCTGCTGTTCGCCGCCCTGGGGCTCAGCTACACCGCGGTCGTGAAGCACATGGACCAGCTCGTGTTCTGGTTCACGTTGTTCGTCACGCCGATGTTCCTCGTGAGCGGCGTGTTCTTCCCGCTCGAGGGCTTCCCGGCCTGGGTCCAAGCCTTGGCGTGGCTGCTGCCGCTGCACCACCTCGTCGAGGTCCTGCGCGCGCTCGTGCTGGGCACGGTGAGCGCGGCCACGATGGGCCATCTCGCGTGGATCGGCGCCGCGCTGGCGGTGTTCTTCCCGCTGCCGGTCCATCTGCTGCGGCGCAAGCTGGTGCGGTGAGCCGAACCAGCATCGGGAGCCGCCCCCGTACGGGTAGTTGTGACGGCGCTAGCGTCCGCGGCCCTGCGAGTTTCGCACGCGTTCATCGAACGTCGGAAAACGTTTAAACACCGCATGGGGCATGTCCCGCCTCGTGGTCGTGGGAGGCTTGGGCCTAGGGCTCGCGTCGTTCGCCGCCAGTGCGCTGGCCGGCGTGCTCGACGCGGTGCCGCCGCCGCCGTGCCCGCCGTGCCTGGGGGATCCGATCCTCTGCGCCGTGCGGCTCACCGTCGCGGTCATCCGCGCGGCCCTCTGGGGCCAAGCCTGCTGAGCCACGGGAGCGCAGCGTGTGGGAGATGCTGCTCGGGGCGATGGCGGAACCGTGGACGCTGCTCCAAGCCCTCGGGCCGTTGATGCAAGGGATCTTCGTGCCGCCGCCGCCATGTCCGGCGCAAGGGGGCTTCCCGCAGGACATCATCTACTATAGCGTGGACATGGTCCGCCGGGTCGTGTGGGGCCAACCCTGCTAGTCCTTGCGATGGTCCGCGTGGTTGGGGAGCAGCTGGGTCTCGTGCACGACCTTGCCCGACGCATGCAGCTTGCGGCGCACGATGTTCACGAGCCCGCCGGCTTCGAGGATCTCCACGGCCTTGTCGCTGAGGGCCGCGCCCTGCAGCACCTGGCCCGTGCGCGTGTTGCGCACCTGGCCCTTGGTGAGGTCGACCTCGAGGGCGTCGCCCTCTTGGGTGGCCTTGCGCACGCCCGGCACTTCCAGCACGGGCAGGCCGATGTTGATGGCATTGCGGTAGAAGATGCGGGCGAAACTCTCCGCCAGCACCACGGGAATGCCCGCGCCCTTGATGGCCACGGGCGCGTGCTCGCGGCTCGAGCCGCAGCCGAAGTTCTCGCCCGCGATCAGGAGGTCGCCGGGCTGGACCTTCTTCGCGAATTGGGGATCCGCGCCCTCCAGGACGTGCTCGGCGAGGCCCTTGGGGTCGAGGATGGCCAGGTACTTGCCCGGCGTGATCATGTCCGTGTCGATGCTGTCGCCGAACACCCACGCCTTCCCGCGGAACGACGTCTGCACGGACGCGCGAGGGCGAGGCCGGCCATGAGGGTTTCGGCGCGCTGGCCGCCCCATCGGGGGCATGGTGGTAGCCGACGCGGCGCCCGCGACCCGCGGCGGCCCCGCCCAGGCAAAGGCTAAGGCCGGCGCGCCGGTTGCGGCGGCGAGGCACGGCATGCGCTTCCTGCTCGCGCTCACCTTCGCCGCCCTGCTCGGCACATCGCTGGCGGCGCCGACGCTCTCGCTGCCGGCCACCTGCCCCGTCGGCGAGGCGCGCACGCTGCCCCTCCCGCAGGGCCCCACGCTGGTGTGCGTCTTCGACGTGCACGTGCTGGCCGACGACGCGCGCATCGTGCAGCAGACGGCGCAAGGCCCCGTGGAGCTGAGCCGCGCCGGCATCCGCACGCTCGGCGGCGTCGTGCCGGGCGACCCCGTGGGCTTCGTGCGCCTCGTCGAGGCGCCCGGCTACCGCGCCGGCATGGTGCGCACCCTCGCGGGCTTCACGTGGTTCGAGCACGATGGGAGCCAGCGCTCGCAGGGCCAAGCGCCGCACCACACGGCTTGGGCCCTGGACGCGAGCAGCTTCGGCGCGCCCGGCGCTCCGACCGCGGTGCGGCTGTTGGTGCGGGCCGATCCGGGCTTCCTGCAGGACCGCGGCGCGAGCTGGCACCTCTATGCCCTCGCCATCGCGACCGTCACCGATGGGGCCTACCGCGCGCAGGCCGGCATGGGCTTCGAGGTCGCAGGCTTGACGGGCGGCAACCCCAGCATCGGCCCCCTGCACCGCGAGGTG